>JAFMJR010000093.1 GCA_017853385.1 Ilumatobacteraceae bacterium
CGTGGAATTGGGTCTGGTTTGTATCCGCGAATGCTGCGACGTGCTTGAGCGATTTCTTCGTAATCCATAACCGAAGCCTAGAAGTGAGTGGAACTGCCCAACGAACTAGGGTTTTTCTATGACTGAATCTGCATCGCAGCGACTGATTGATGGAATGCGTGGTGTTCGCTACGGCGAGGTACTCGCGGTGTTCTTGCGCGACACAGGCCTGGAGGCCGAGGTGTATGGCACTCAAATGCTGAATGATTGCCCTCAAGAACTCTGGGAAACATTAAATGCTGAAGACATCGCTAAAGACATGGGTGCGATGTTTGTGAAGCTGAATGGCCCTCGCTACTGGATGCTGGATGGCTTGGGGTCAAAGGTTGCTGTTGTCGAACCGGTGTTCAAAGACTTCAACGGAATTCAAATGCGACGAATCGCCACCATTCCGCTTGGTGCCGACTTTGCTGCCGGACCGTATGTGGCACGAAACGTAAATCGTGGAGCAGTGTTTTTCTTTGACGCTGGAAAGCACATATTCGAGTTGGTTGATCCAGACAATCAAGCCTTTGTTTTGCAGGCGCGCTGTGTAGGTGTGGATTCCCAGATAACCGAAGAGTCGCTTCACACGCTTGGCGATCGACTTTCGCTTCCAGCGGGCTGGTCGTATCGAAGTCGGGTTTTAGAGAATGAATTAGTTATTGACACCAGCGCCACATTGGCAACTGTGGTGCAAGACGAATTTGAAAATACCTACACGCTGCCGTATTAATTCAGCATTAAGGAATTAGCAATACGCGACCGAAGGCCTTGCGGTCTTCGATATAGCGGTGAGCTGCAGCAGCTTCTGACAGCGGGAATGTTTTGTCAATAACTACTGAAAGTTCTTTATTAGCAATACGACCAAGAAGTTTTTCGATCAATGCGTGAGTGCGATGCGGGTTCATTCCCATTTCAGCCCCCAAGAACACTCCGGTAATCGTGGCGTTCTTTTGCATGATTGGCCAAACTTCTGGTGGTCGCTCTTCGCGACCGGCTCGACCAACCCAACTAATGCGCCCGCGATAGGCGAGCGATGCAATGCTGCTTTCAAGTGTTGCTCCACCCACTGAATCAAGCACCAAATTGACTCCAACACCGTTCGTAATTTCCATGACGCTTTTTGCGCAATCTGCTTTGGTGTAGTTGATGCCGTGATCAAGACCATATTGTTTGAGTTTTTCAAGACGATCATCGCTTGACGATGTTGCAATCACCGTTGCACCTGCAGCTTTTGCGAGTTGAATGGCGGCTATTCCAACTCCGCTTGCACCAGCTTGAATCAACACGGTTTCACCAACTTGCAACTTTCCAAATTCAAATAAGCAATCATCTGCGGTGCCAAACTCAATTGGTACTCCGGCTGCTTCGTGCAGAGACAATCCATGAGGAATCGCCCATGTTGAAACAGCCCAAGGGCAAATCACTTCTGCGTGCGATCCAAATCCCATGGTGGCAACTACTGCTTGCCCCGGTGTAAATCCATGAGCATTTGCGCCTACTTCGCGCACAATTCCTGACGCTTGATAACCAACGATGTGTGGGGTTGATGCAAGCGCTCCACCTAAACGGTTAAGCGTGTCGCCACCTTGAATTGCAATCGCAGCAACATCAATAAGCAATCCATCTGCAAACAATGTTGGTTCAGCAACATCTTCATACTTCAGAACTTCAGGTGCACCAGTTTCGTAGTAAACAGCAGCTTTCATGTAAACGACGCTAACTACAAAGTGTCTAGTAAATGCAAAAGACCCGCCCTTTCGGGCGGGTCTTTCAACTACTTAAAAAGAAAAATTACTTCTTCTTCTTTTTTGCAACTTTCTTAGGAGCAGCCTTTTTCGGTGCTGGCTTCTTTGGAGCTGCTGCCTTCTTCGGTGCAGCCTTTGGAGCTGGAGCCGCTGGCTTGGTGTTCAACTTTGGTGCAGGGGACACGCCAAGAGCGATGTCCTTAAAGCCCTTCAATGCGGTGATCTTTGCAACTGTCTTTGCCTTGATCTGAATCGTCTCACCAGTGGCCGGGTTACGACCTTGGCGTGCTGGACGCTTGATCTTTGCAAACTTTGCAAAGCCTGAAATGTTCACGATTTCACCCTTGGCAACGGTTGCCAAGATGACATCAATGGTTCCTTCGACAGTCGACGTTGCCGTCTTCTTGTCTACGCCTGTATGAAGTGCTACTGCTTGGATAAGGTCACGTTTTTTCATAACCGAGAATGTATAGCAACTGTGAGGCTAGGTAGTGGATAGTGCCCGTTTTTAGGGCACTTTTGAGCACCTCGGATGGAGTAGAACTAGATGGTGACCAAGCGCGGTGAGCGACACCATCATCCACACCGACCTCGGTTTGGAGGCAGGGGTTACTTTCAGCGCGTCGGACCTGGCCTTGTTACGGGGGCTGCTGACGATGACCCATCAGGAATTGGCACCTATTCGCAGGTGGGTGCTGCATTTGGGTTTCAGTTTCTCTGGACTGCCTTGGCGGCGCTTCCACTTGCCGTAGCCGTTCAGGAAGCCACTGCACGGCTTGGTCTGTTCTCGGGCAAAGGGCTTGCTGTGCTCATCAAACAGGAGTTTCCAAAGTGGGTGTTGTACCTAGCCCTCACCCTGGTGGTGGGGGCTAATTCATTCAATATTGGGGCTGATTTGGGGTCTATGGCTGCCGCAACTCGACTGCTCATTCCTATTCCACAAACGGTGTTGGTGGTGGTGTTTGCATGCGTGATGGCGCTGTTAGAGATTGCCATTCCGTATCGCCAGTATTCAAAGGTGTTGCGTTGGTTGTGTCTTTCGTTGGTGTCCTACATCGCCGTGCTGTTCATCGTGAATGTCAGTTGGAGTGAAGTGGTCCGCAATGTGCTGGTTCCTTCGATCAGTTTCCACCGGGCTGAAATTGCTGCGGTAATCGCCATTTTTGGAACGACCATTTCTCCGTATCTTTTCTTTTGGCAAACGAGCGAAGAAGTAGAAGAAGGGCCAGTAAGGGCTGGTGATTCACCTCAACATGTGCGCATGCACCTGCGCGCAATGCGTGGAGATGTAACTGCTGGAATGTTTTCTGGTGTATCTGTGATGTTTGCGATCATGGTCACTTCAGCCGCATCGTTGCATGCAAATGGAATATTCACTGTGGGAACCGCTGAAGAAGCAGCACGAGCATTGGAACCACTTGCTGGTTCATCGGCAAAAGTGCTCTTCGCAATCGGAATTCTGGGAACTGGTTTGCTCGCTGTTCCTGTGTTGGCCGGAGCATCGTCGTATGCAATTTCAGAGGCGTTGGGATGGAAAGAAGGTCTCAGTCTGAAACTTTCGCAGGCACGCGGCTTTTATTACGTAATTCTTGGCTCAATGTTGTTGGGTCTAGCAATGAATTTCATTGGCCTCAACCCAGTGCGTGCATTGTATTTATCGGCAATTTTGAATGGTCTTGCAGCGCCACCGCTGATTGTGATGATTTTGTTGCTATCGAGACGAAAGCATGTATTGGGTGAGCACACCAGTGGAAGAGTTTCGCAATCTGTTGTTGGCATAGCTGCACTTGCGAGTGCGTTGTTGCC
>JAFMJR010000094.1 GCA_017853385.1 Ilumatobacteraceae bacterium
TTTGGTCATGATCAGGCAAATATTTTGGCCTGGGTATTTTCTGCATACTCCATTGCCTATGCGGCAGGACTACTCACAGCAGGGCGTTTTGCAGATGTATTTGGTCGAAAACGTTCATTCCTTCGCGGCCTAATAATTTTCAGTATTGGTTCAGTGTTGTGCGGTTTTGCGCCATCAGCAATCACGCTTGTGCTTGCTCGCGTAATTCAAGCAATCGGTGGTGCACAGCTAACACCGGCATCAATTGCTCTGGTGTTGCCCGAGTTTCCGGTTGAAAAGCGAACGCAGGCAATTGCAATTTGGGGATCAGTTGGTGGTCTCGCAGCAGCAATTGGACCATCGGCTGGTGGAGTCTTGGTGGACTGGTGGGGGTGGCGATCACTGTTTTTTGTCAATGTGCCGTTCTGTATTTTTACTGTGCTTGTTGGTCGGAAAATTCTGCACGAGAGCAAAGACGAAAATGCTCATCGCAAAGTTGACTATCCAAGCGTGTTGTTGGGCTTCTCTGGAGTAGCACTTGTTGTTCTTGCTATTTCGCAAAGCGAAGAGTGGGGTTTTATTGATTGGCGGTCCGGCACAGCGATGGGGCTCGGTCTTATTTTGATCGCAGGTTTTGTTCGCCGTTGTCAAATTGCGGAAAGCCCGCTGCTTGATTTGTCACTATTCAAACTTCCGTTCGTTGTTGCCGCAAATCTTTCAGGTGTGCTGTTTAGTGTTGGTTTCATTGGCATGTGGTTGTTGAACACCACGTGGTTGCAGCAGGTGTGGCACTACAGCGTGGTGAAGTCTGGTCTTGCAACATTTGCCGGCCCGGCAATGGCTGCATTTATTGCACCATTTGCTGGCAAATTCGCCATGAAGTGGGGTCATGCTCGTGTGCTGTTTTTTGGCTCCATCTTGCTTAGTTTTGGAACGCTAATGATGACTAACTTCATTACGACTGAGCCAAACTTCGTGACCCATTATTTGCCATGGATGCTGCTTACGGGAATGGGCGTTGGTTTTTGTATTTCAACGCTGTCAAGTGCAGCCACAGCATTTCTTCCCCCAACAAAATTTGCAATGGGTTCAGCACTCAACACCACTACTCGTCAAATTGGTACTGCACTTGGATCGGCAATTGCACTCACAGTTGCGGCTCCAGCGTTTAAGCAGATCTATTCGCTAGGAGTGCGAGCAAAAGATGCTGCAACATCGGGAATGCCGCTGGTTTGGACAGATGAAACAGCAAAGCTTGATCTATCTGCGTATCACACTGCTTGGAATATCAATGGTGTGGTGTATCTCGTCGCAGGAATTTTGATGATCTTGATTTATCGCAAACCAACAGATGCTCAATTAGCAACTGCTGGCGCAAAAGTCACATTTGAAGATTAAATTCGCTGATCTCCACCACTCTTTGCTCATCAATTGCACGATGAGCGGCAACTCCGATAATCACTGACCATAGACCGTCGTTGACGGTTACGTCAGGCGCAGAATTGTTGGCGATGGCACGAACAAATTTGTCTACCTCGATGTAGCTGGCGCCAAAATGCGCTCCCGCGTAGGCAACATCTTCGCTCATCGCTGCTTCAACTTTTCGAAGTTCGCGGCTGGAACGATTGCCAATGTAAATGTGTCCAGGGCCAGGAATGTGTGCTTCAACTTTTCCGTTACTTCCGACCACTGCAATCTCTTGTTCGTTGTTGCCAATTTCAGCAAACATACTGAGATCCAACATGGCGCGCATTGAATTTGCAAACTCAACAATGACGTATGCATTATCCAAAATGTCTGAGCGTTCGCCGTCGTAAATCTCATCTAAGTGGTTGACGTCCTGTGCGCCGCTTGCCATAACGCGAATAGGTGGTGATTGTGCAATGAGGTTCATGAGGTCAAAGAAATGACAGCATTTTTCAACGAGTGTTCCACCCGTGTTTCGTGAAAAACGATTCCAGTTATTTACCTTTTGCAAAAAAGGAAATCGATGCTCGCGAATACTGATCATTTTGAGTTCACCTAATTCGCCAGATCGCACCACTTCGAGCATGCGGGCAATAGGTGACATGTAGCGATATTCAAGACCAACCCATGTGAGTGCGGTGCGTTGCTGAGCAAGTTTGACTACGTCGACGCAATCAGAAACCGTGGTGCACATTGGTTTTTCAACAAGTACAGGAATATCTGTTGATAACACATCTTGCAACAGGTCATGGTGTGTGAAATTTGGTGATGCAATTATCACGGCGTCTACTTCGCCAGATTGCAGCAAGTCTTGATGATTGCGAAACTCGGCAACTGAATTGTCTGCACCGAGTGCTTGTCGGGCCCATTCAAGTGGCTCTTCATGTGGGTCTGATATTGCAGAAACCACACATTGAGGATTGGCATTGATATTGCGAATGTGTTCACAACCCATCATTCCTGTGCCAATCACACCAATGCGCATAACCATGTCGCCACTTTAGGGTTCGTTGGCTCGTAGCCTTGCGCTGTGACTAAACCCATCAATATGGAATTTGTGATTTCGGCAACCCATGTTGACCAGTTGCCGGAATCAAAAGCAGAAATCGCACTGGTGGGCCGTTCAAACGTGGGGAAGTCGTCACTTCTCAATGCTGTCTGTAACAGGAAGAATTTGGCGCGAGTGTCAAATACGCCGGGCCGAACTCAGCTGATCAATTTGTTCCGAACCCCTAATGGCGGAACAGTGGTTGATCTTCCGGGATACGGGTATGCCGCAGTGGCCGGAAAATTGAAGCGCGGTTGGGAAAAGATGATCGTTGGATATCTGAATGAGCGCGAAGAACTTGATTTGATCTTGGTGTTGGTTGATGGATTAATTGGTCCAACTGATCTTGACTTGATGATGCTCGAACAACTTCGTGACAGTGAAGTGGATTTTCAGATCATCGCAACAAAGCATGACAAAGTGAAGCCTTCACAACGAGACACTCGAAAGCGCGATCTGGCAAAAAACTGCCAAGTTGACCCGTCGGAAGTGGTGTGGACAAGTACGAGTACCAACGAAGGAATTGAAAAAGTCCGCTCAATAATTAATCGCGTGCTGAAGTAGGCGCCAAATCACTCCGTAGGCTGAGGCCATGGAAGTTGAAATGATCGTAGAGATCCCGCAAGGGTCACGTAATAAGTACGAAATGAATCACGAAACGGGTGAAATCTGGTTGGATCGCACCTTGTTTACGGCGACCCAGTACCCACTGGATTACGGGTTTTTTGCGAACACACTCGGCGAGGACGGAGACCCTCTTGATGCATTGGTGTGGTTGAGTCAGCCAACATTTTCTGGCTGCCATGTCATGGTGCGACCTGTTGCGGTGTTTTGGATGTCAGATGAAAAAGGACCAGACGCAAAAGTGCTGTGCGTAGCCTCGCATGATCCGCGTTACTCGGCTTATCAAGACATTCAAGACTTACCAGAGCACCTGCTTGATGAAGTTGGAAACTTCTTCGAGGTCTACAAGCTGCTTGAACCAAACAAAGACACCACGGTCAAAGGTTGGGAAGGCCGCGATGCTGCAACAAAAGAAATTCAGGACGCGCTCGCGCGCTTTAAGCACTAA
>JAFMJR010000007.1 GCA_017853385.1 Ilumatobacteraceae bacterium
TAGCGCGCTTGTCTGGGGGACAAGAGGTCGTGGGTTCAAATCCCGCCAGCCCGACAAATACCCAGACGTCTACATGCTGACGAGAACAAGCGAAGTTGCTGCAAGCGCCATTCCGACTGCCTGAGATCGATGCAAACGCTCGTGATCAAATTTCATGGCGAGCACAACAGTGGACACCGGATACAACGCTGTAATCACCGAAACTAACGACATCATTCCCGTATGAGTTGCGAGAAGATACAGACCATTGGCTGATGTATCCAGGATTCCTGCAGCAAGAGCAAAGCCAATAGCATTTCGTGGAACACCAACTTTACGGGATTGAGCAAAAGCCAATACGGCAACTGTGGGAACGCTCACTAGGCGCTGGCAAAAAAGTGGCCACACTCCGTGGTCATGACTTGCCTGAGCCATACACACGAAAATCATTCCGAATCCAAAACCTGCAGCTATCGCCATCCAAATCGCATTCATTGATGTCGGCAAGTCATGTTTGTCGAGAACATCGCCAACAAGTGCAACGGCTACGACTGCGATTGCAATGCCGACCCAAGCAACAGTTTTAGGTCGCTCACCTTGCAGGAAACCAGCAATGACCGGAACCGATAAACCAATCACTGCTGCGATGGGTGCAATTACGGTCATTGAGCCCTTCGACATGGCTTGATAAAAAGACACGAGAGCGATGGCGCCGCCGAATCCTGCTCCGGTGGTCCATAGCCAACTTTCCAATGGTGGTGGTGTTGACCATGTGATGAGTAAATAGACAGAAAGCAAGCAAAGTGCAGCTGCTTGACCTACGAACGTTATGGAGGCCGAATTTGCAACGCGTGCCCCACGGCTTCCGCTGTAGTCGGCGACCCCATAGAACAAGGCAGCGCAGAGAGAAATGATCAGTGTCATATAGCGTGTTGTTGTGATCGGCCTAGGAACATTGATCAATACTGCCACAGTGCTTGTTGGTGGAACGGTAGGTCTTGCAGTGGGTGATCGCATTCCCGAACGTGTTCGCGTGATCGTTGTTCAGGTAATTGGGCTTGTCACAATTGGACTAGGACTTAGTGATGTGCTGAAGACGCACAACATGGTGTTTCCACTACTTGGCATGGTTGTTGGTGCAGTGATTGGTGAGTTATTGCGTATTGAAGACCGACTCGAACAAATTGGTGAGGTAATTCGTAAACGGTTTGCACGTCGGCAAGACCCAGGGAGGTTTGTTACAGGATTCGTCACGGCAACTTTGTTGTTTTGCATCGGGCCTCTCACAATTCTTGGAGCAATTCAAGATGCTTCTGGTGCAACGCCTCAGCTGTACATCATTAAAGGGACACTTGATGGTTTCATGAATGTGATTTTTGGTGCCGTTCATGGGTTGGGTGCAGTGTTTAGTGCATGCAGTGTTTTCGTGGTGCAGGGTGTTCTTACGCTGTTTGGCACACGACTAGATGCACTGCTGAATGACCGAATGCGTATTGAGTTGTTTGCTGCTGGTGGTTTTGCGGTACTTGCTATCGGAATCAACCTGTTAGACATTAAAAAGATTCGACTCGGTTCGCTTTTGCCTGGACTTATCGTTACACCACTTTTGGTGTATTTGTTTGCTGATCAAACAGGATTACTGCGCTAGTCAAGTATGTGTGGTCGATATGTTCGAAAAACTGGAGCTCGTGAAATTGCTTCGGCTTTTGATGCGGTGTTAGAAGCGAATGAGTTGTCGCAAAACTTCAATATTTCTCCTACCAGCGACGTTTATGTAATAAGGAATGACTCCGATCGACGTTCTCTCACTGCAATGTCGTGGGGATTAGTGCCTGTGTGGGCAAAAGATATTTCCCGCGCCGCGAGTTTGATCAATGCTCGCTCAGAATCTGTTGCCGAAAAACCATCATTTCGTAATTTGTTGTCTAGACACCGAGCCGTAATGCCTATGGATGCCTATTACGAGTGGAAACCTATGAAGAGGTCGGGCAAGGAAATCAAACAACCTTTTGTGTTCAAAACTCAAAGCGGTTCTGCCTATTGCCACAACGGAATGTTCGCAGTTGCGTCGCTGTGGTCAACTTGGCGAAGTGACGATGGAGGCGAGCTGACTACGTGCGTCGCACTTACTACCGAAGCAAATGAGCGAGTATCAGAAGTTCACAATCGCATGCCGGTGTTATTGACTGTTGACGGAATTCGTGAATGGCTCGATGTATCGCTACCAGCACCCTTGCACCTTGCGCAGGGGATACCAAGTGAAGCTGTCGTGTATCACCCAGTTTCCACCGATGTGAACAATGCTCGAAACCATGGAGAGCATCTAATGGATGCAATCTCTCTAGGCGGCGAGATATCCGAAACGCTGTTTTAGTTGAAATTGTCCGCAATTAGTTGGGCAACGATTGCTAAATCAGTGAAATCAACATGCTGTGCAGCATTTGCAAACGATACATCGTCAATTGAATTCGCCGGAATGACATGGAGGTGACAATGCGGCACTTCGAATCCAGCAATGATGAGTGCTGATCGTGTGCAATGGAGAGCTTGCTTTTGGGCTTGACCAATTTTTTTTGCAACTGCGAAACAGTGTTGCGAAACTTCGTCGTGCAGGTCGGTCCATTGATCAACTTCGGCGCGAGGTACAACGAGTGCGTGACCGCGGGCGATTGGGTTTATGCTCATGAACGAAACGCATAATTCGTCTTTGTAGATAAATGTTCCAGGCAGATCACCGGAAATTATGCGCGAAAAAATTGTTGCCATTGCCTAAAGAATACTGGTTGGCAAGTAATCTCACGGTGTGGAATCCAACGAATCATCGTCTATGTGGTCCGGAGTTTTATCCATTCCCAATTTGATTACGTTGGCACGCTTGTGTGTAATTCCGCTGTTCGTTCATTTGCTGTTCGTTCAAGACGAGCGTGCGCAGGCTGCCTTGCTTCTTGGATTCCTAGGTATGACCGACTGGGTTGATGGCTGGTTTGCTCGCAGATTTAATCAAGTTTCAAATTTTGGTTCTGTATTTGACCCCGCGGTCGATCGATTGCTCTTTGTCGTTGGCGCAATAAGCGTGTTGATCGATGGATCTGTGCCTCGTTGGTTTTGCATTGCCATTTTGATTCGAGAAGTGTTAGTTGGTGTGATGATGGTCGTCGCTGCCAGCTTTGGAATGAAGCGTTTTGCGGTTACAACGAACGGAAAAAGGTACACGTTCCTGCTCATGATGGCTGTTCCGTTCCTATTGCTGGCGGGAAGCGACCATGTAACGGCAGATCTAGGACGAGTCATCGGATGGGTATGCGGAATTCCTGGCTTGGTGCTTTCGTATTACACCGCTATTGCATATGTTCCGTTAGTGAGGGCAAATCTTCGGGAGGGGAGAGCCGCTAAAAGGCTACGGTAGGGGTATGTCGTACGTGTTTTGCAACGGATGTGGTCATCGCAACCCTCCACAATCTGGATTCTGTTCGGCGTGCGGCTCGGTCCTTGATGTGCCAGAAGAGCGCACAATCGTGCTGTCAAAAGTGGATCCGTTGCAAGATGCGCCGGGAGATTTCGACAATGTTGCTGTGTCGTCGGCAGATTTGCATTCTGGAAGAGGCCTGCTTGTGGTCAGATCGGGTGCGCAAAGTGGTAGCCGCTACTCACTGGACGGTGTAACCACCATCGGTCGCCATCCTGATAGCGCAATTTGTCTGGACGATGTCACCGTGTCACGACGTCATGCGGAGATCGTTTTAACGAATGGTAAGTATGTGGTTCGTGACTTGGGTTCGCTAAACGGAACGTATGTGAATCAAATGAGAATTGACGACTTTGCGCTCGAACAAGGCGATGAATTGCAGGTCGGAAAGTATCGAATGGTGTTCTTCAATGGATGAAAAGAACTACAAGTCCATTGGTGAAGTACTAGGTCTTTTGTTGGACGAATTTCCTGACGTCACTATTTCAAAAATTCGTTTTCTCGAAAGTCAAGGTTTGATCGAGCCAGAGCGAACTCCTTCGGGTTATCGAAAATTCAGCGACTCAGAGGTTGACCGCTTGCGATTCATTTTGCGCGAACAACGCGAGAATTATCTTCCGTTGAAAGTAATTCGCACACGGCTTGACAGCGACACAAGCGATGGCATGGTGCGGCCATACGACGACACTGATCCAACTGGTGTTCGAGGTGTAGCAGTCCAGGGTTCGCACCCAGCTGCAGCAAAGAAGCTTTCGTCAGCTCCAATGGCGCCGCACAAAGTTCGCGCACAGCGCGATGACACGCTGTCGGTTGATCGAGGTGAGTTGTTGCTCGCAATCGACATGGATGAAAAATTGCTGAAGGAAATTATTGGCGCAGGTTTAGTATCGCCTCGAAAAGTTGGTGACTTAGAAATGTTTTCACCTCTTGATCGCGAAATTCTGCAAATCATCAGAAAGTTTTCGGATCTCGGAATCGATGTTCGCAATTTAAAACGATGGAAGCAATCTGCTGAAGCTGAAGTCACACTCTATGAAGGTCGAATCAAGCCGTACTTCATGCAAAAAAATCCAACTTCAAAGGCACAAGCTGAAGACATGCTTGACGATCTCATCGAGTTGGGTGAACAATTGCGTGCAACTCTTGTCGAAGTTGCAGCGCGTTCATTCAGAGGAAATCGCGCTCAATAGCGCCTAAGGTAATTACGTCATGACGAAACGACTTGCAGTCGAACTTGAAGGAATCCGGGTCGAGGTTCCTTCAAATATCCCTGTCATGTTGATTCGCGAGATTGATGATGATCGCCGCATGCTTCCGATTTACATCGGTGAGGCAGAGGCATCATCGATCTCGTTGGCGCTGAGTGGTGTTACGCCAGATCGACCTTTGACGCATGATCTTTTGCTTAATGTCATAGGCGACCTTGGCGGGGAAGTGGTGATGGTTGTCGTCACCAGGGTTGAAGAACATACCTATTTTGCCGAAATCCATATTGAGGTTGATGGGAAAGAACAGGTTGTTTCAGCGCGACCATCTGACGCAGTAGCTCTAGCCGTTCGGGCTGAAGTTCCAATCTTTGTTGAGTCTGATCTCATGGATAAGGCAGGGAAGTCAACTGTTGGTGTTGAAGAAACTGACGAAGAAGAGATTCTGGACGACTTCCGGGAGTTCATTAACTCAATAAATCCAGAGGATTTTCAGGGTTAGTTAAACCCGAATTACCCCCGTATCCTGACCTGATGCATCAGGGTTTCAGTGGCACTCAAGCAGCAGATGTAGTCGGAATTTCTTATCGTCAATTGGACTATTGGGCACGCACCAATCTGGTTCGTCCATCTGGTTGTGATGCAGCAGGCAGTGGATCTCGTCGTGTGTACAGCTACAGAGACTTGCTCGAACTTCGCGTTATCAAAAATTTGCTCGACGCAGGCATCAAGTTGGAATCAGTTCGTGAAGTGTTCAACTATTTGCGCAGTCACGTAGACACCGAAATTGCCGCAGCACATATCGTTATTAGCGGTCAGTCAGTGGTGCTGTGTCAAGGCGATCAACTTGTTGACGTGCTACGAAATGGTCAAGGTGTGTTAAATGTGCTGCCGTTATCGGGCGTAAAAGATCAAGTTGATACACAGATTGTGCGACTTGAAAAGGCGAGTGCACCTGCAATTGCGCCAGCAAAATCGCTCGATATTGCGCTGTAAATAGCTTTTAGACGCCGTCCTGAGCGGGTGGTGTTGGGTCCTTCGGTTTGGATTGCTGTGGCATAAAGGCCATCAGTGGACCAAGACGCTTACTGAGGTCGTTTAGCGACCCTGACAAATCGGCGAGTTTATTTACTGCACCAAGGGCTCCGTTGACGTGTGGCATCATTTGGCGCATTGGACCCTCAATGTCATCGAGAAGACGATTGACGCGCGAAGCAACCTGGTTCATGTTGTCCATTGATTGCACAAACAGTTCCATTGCCGAAATGAGCGACTCAACAGTCCGACGAGCTTGGTCAACAGCTTTGGCACCCGTGGTGACTGGATTGAAATCTGCGAGCAATGCAAACAGATCGTTTACTTGCTGCTGACCAAAAGCAGTGGAGTTGTGAGTACCGGAATCCGTTTCGCTCATGGGTTCAATCTAGGTGAAGGATATCTAGGTTAACTTTACATAACTATCATTATGGGCTAAACCCCAGATACGGGAGCCGGGCCAACGGCGGTAATTGACTCATCTACCAAGGGTTTTGCTGCATCGAGAAGCCACGTCAATGCAGCCTTGAAGTCCCGTGTAGTTGGATCAATCGATGGGTCTAGATCTTGCTCAACGTCGTCTATGGCGCATTTGAGGATGAATATCTGGTCACGAAGCGCATCAAGCTCGCTACGTGCAATGACCAGTTCATCTTCGCTGAGCGCAAGCTCTGAAGCCCTCTGACGCGCCACCCAGTCCCATTGCTTGCATGCTTGAGCGCAGAATCTACGTGGCCTGCCAGCACCTGTTTGAGCCGGTAACGGCGACCTGCACCAGGCGCATTTAGCAATATTGGACTCTGGTCGCTGTGTGCGGGTGCTACCCAATGATCCTGGCCGAGGCATCTCTGCATCGTTCAATTTCGTCATGACGAAAACATATTGCACAACAGAAAGCAATATGTGGATATCGCCCCATACTGGATTGGTGACATCACTTCCGCCAGCGCCTCGATCTTCTTTTGCAAGTGACAATGTTGCAGGTGCTCACCCACTGGTGTTTGAAGCGATGCTTGCTGCAAACGCTGGACACTTCCCTGCCTATGGCGCAGATCCGATAACTCAACGAACTGAGACATCATTTCGAGAATTGTTTGACGAAGACGTGGTCACTCAGTTTGCCTATGGCGGCACTGGCGCAAATGTTTTCGCACTTGCCAGCATGTTGCGACCTGCAGATGCAATCGTGTGCACATCGCACTCACATATCAATGTTGATGAGACTGGAGCTCCTGAGCGCGTTCTTGGCACCAAACTCATTACGGTTCCAACTCGTGATGCGAAATTGCGTCCAAGCGATATTGAACAGGTCTCGTCAATGTTTGGAAATCAACACGCGCCACAACCTGGAATTGTTGCAATTACTCAAGTAACTGAACTTGGCACGGTGTATTCACCCGATGAGATTCGCGCCATCTGTGAGGCTGCACATGCAGTCGGCATGTTTGTTTACCTTGACGGTGCACGGATTGCCAATGCAACTGCATCATTGGGTGGTACGCGCGCAGCACTTCGTTCCTTTACTCGCGATGCTGGCGTTGATGTGATGACTTTTGGCTGCACAAAGGCTGGAGGTGTATTTGGTGAAGCTGTCGTGTTCTTCAACAAGTCATTCACGAATCGCTCTATCTATGTTCGTAAGCAAACTACTCAGTTGCATTCGAAGATGCGATTTATTGCAGCCCAGTATGAAGCCATGTTGAAAGATGATCTCTTCATCACGCTTGGAGGCCGAGCCAATGCTGCAGCGATGAAGTTGTTTAATTCATTGCACGATATTGAATCCCTGAAACTTGCTACTGCTCCGGACGCAAACAGCATGTTCCCCATCATCAGCAAGCCTGAGCGAGAAATTCTTCAAAGCTGGGCGCATTTCTATGACTGGGATACCTCAATCAATCAAGTCCGTTGGATGACGGCGTGGGACGTAGAAACCGCAGAAATTGAGGCTTTTGCGGCTGGTGTGCGCGAGGTGCTCGATTAATTGACTGATTGGTTAGTTTTCCCCTAATCTCCACGCTGGGGCAAGTTCACATTCGCGGGGGCGTTATGGCATCACTTGAATTCACCACTCGGAGAGTGCAAACCGATGACGAGTGGATGGACGTTGCGGAATGTCGTGGACTCACTGAAGTGTTCTTCCCTCCTATTGCAGAACGGCCACAGGCCCGTGAGCGCCGTGAAGCAATGGCGCGAACCGTGTGCATGCAATGTGCAGTTCTTGATACCTGTCGAACCTTTGCTCGCGAAAATCATGAGTATGGTTTTTGGGGTGGAGAATCTGAGGAAGAACGGCATGCAGCCGGATATCGCCTCATTGCGCCAATTGGCGTGCGCACAGTTTCACGTATGTGATCAATCCACTGTCACAACCCTCGTGGAGAGGTTGAAATGACTCCATTTCCCTCGCGCGAACTAGCAGAACAACTCGTTCGCAAAGCGTGGACTGAATATGGCGCAGATGGAGCGATAGTTGATCTCGTTGAAGTCAGTGCCCACGTTTCTACCAATCGAGTCTTTCGAGTGGTATTTGACAATGCTTCACACATCGTCGCGAAGATCTCGTCATATGGTTCGTATTTCTTATTTGCAGAAGATCACGATCGTCTGTTTACGAGCACCAAACTGCTGAAAGGAACTAGGTGGGAGAACTTTCTTGCCGAGGTACTTCCCAGTGACGGCCATGCCTATACCTGGTACGACGGACAATATTGGGTTGCGTTTTATACCGATGTTGAGCGAGCTTCTCAGTTGCCGCCAATTTTGAATTCTGAACAGATTAAGAATTTGGCTCGCGAAGTTGCAGATTTTCATCGGCACTGCTCTCGGATCTCTCGTCAGTTACCAGCAACATCAAATTCGGTCAAGGGCGATGCAATTCATTTGCTTGATCAACTTTCGCACGAGTTTGCAGCAGAGCACTTTGGATTAAGTCATGACGAAATAGAAATTGCAAAGCGATCAACGCACGAATTTCTATTGCACCTTGAAAAGATTCGTTTTGACGAATGGGAAAAAATTCCAATTCTTGTTGATTGGAATCTCGGAAATTTCTCGATTCAACGAAACGATGCTGGCTTTACGTTGTTCAGTCGCTGGGACTACGACTGGTTCCGTATTGATACGCGGATGCTTGATTTCTATTTCCTGTCGCGTGTGTCGTCGGAGACCGGAGATCGAACATCATTTACATATTCGCCACATACTCTTGTGGAGCCACGATTTCTTGAATTTTTGAAGGAGTACAACTCAGTCTTTGCCCTTTCAAAACGTGAACTGATGTTTTTGCCGTGGGCGTACCGATTTTTTATTTTGAATTATGTGATTCGCGAAGGATCCAAATTCTTTAGAGAAGAAATCAGCACGAAATTCAGGAAAGATGCTGCACGGTTGTATTTGCCGATGCTCGATCAATTTGATGCATCAGCGTTGCTGACTGCCATTGACTGAATGCGTCAGTCGGATATTTTGCGAAGTGATTTGCTGAACCACTTCCCCTTCTCTACGTACACTGCAGCGCCGAATTCAATGTCTGATTTTCTAGCCCGCCCCTCTTTGATCTGAGCTGGCGCTCCAACTGCTAATGCTCCCGGTGGGACAATTTGGTCATTTAGAACCACGGCATTAGCCGCAACAATTGCACCAGTGCCCACACGCACGCGATGAAGAACAACAGCACCTGACGACACCTGTGCGCCGTCTTCAATGGTGCAGCACTCGAGGTGCACGATATGTCCAATCACGCAGTCGTCTCCAACAATGGTCGGATCATTCGGTGTTGTGTGAATAACTGTGTTGTCCTGAATGCTCGTACGAGCGCCGATCTTGATGTATCCGTCGTCTCCACGGAGCACCGCACCAGGCCAAATCGTTGATTCTGGGCCAATTTCTACGGATCCAATAATCACCGCTTCGGGATGAACATAAGCCGTCTCATGAATTTTTGGTACTTGATCACCAAGTGCATAAATCGCCATGAACACACCGTAGTTCGCGTGGGAATGCCTCTGGTATTAGTGAAATCGAGATTTCGCGGATACCGTAGAGACCCATGTCTAAGCGCATTGATATTGAATTGACCAGTAATCGTGGAGATGGAACGTGGACTTGGCGTGCAGCCGGTGCCAAGACTCCAAAAGGCACACTGAATGGATCAATTCTTGATGCAAATGCGAAGACTGGTGACACCATCAAGGTGGAAGCTGAGTTTGATCTTGACGGAGTAGAAATTTTGTCTGTTGTAAAGACAAAAGAGAAATCAGTTCGTGGAAACCTGTTGCAGATCATCGGATCTGAAAAAGAGTTTCAACCTGTAACTCAAAAACTCGCGGACAAAAGCAAAGATCGCAAGCCACGCAAAGACGGAGATCGCAAACCACGTCGCGATGGCGATAAGCGTCCAGGGCGAGATGGAGCAGATGGCGAGAAGACTGGTGATCGTCGTCCACGCCGACAATCGTTTACTGCCCCACCAGAACTTCCGAAGCGTCCAACTGCAAAGCGTTTGAAGCCGAAGCGAGTTCATCGAGCAGCTGTGCTTGACGCATTACCGGTTGAACAACGTGCAGTCGCCGAGCGCGCACTAACTGGAGGCATCAAGGCTGTTCGTGATGCCGTTAAAGAGCAGAACGATCAGTTGAAAAAAGAAGGCAAGCCATTGGTTCCCGCGGATGGTCTCATTTCAATGGCGCAAGAGTTGCTACCAAAACTTCGTGTGGCTGAATGGCTCGACAAGGCTGAAGCTGCAAAAGCAGAAATTGAATTGCTTGACTTGCGTGATTTGCGCCAGGTTGTTGTCGGTGCCGATGATCCGATGGTCGTTCGTGACGAGACAACCCGCACGCTTGCCGCAGAATTGAAAGCAGCTTTGAAAACCCGTCAAGAATCTGAACAGGCTCAATGGCTTGAGGACATCAAGTCTGCAATCGCAGCGCCACGTGTTATTCGTGCGTTGAAGATTTCGAGTGAACCACCAAAAGCTGGCCAACCATTCCCAGCCGATCTCGGTGCTCAACTTGCCGCAGTCGCGTCAACTTCATTGGCGTCCGAGACATCGCCAGATCGTTTCTGTGCGGTGCTTGAAGCCATTGCATTCTCACCAGTTCGTGGTCAAGTGAAACTTGCTGTAGTTCCGCCAAATCCAAGTGAAGCTGTGCTTGCAACGGTAAAGCGGGTTGCACCTTTGGTGCCACAGATTGCTGCTGTGTTCGGTGTGACAGTTGCTCCGGGAGCACCAACGCCTCGTCCGCTACGCCCTACGCGTCCAGTTCGCCCGAAGGCAAAGCCTGCAACGGCAACAACACCCGCAGCAACAACGCCCTCAACTTCTGCTTAGGGTCGCTTGCGACATAGTCTTGCACTATGTCTGAAGTCGTCACTTTTGAAAAGCAAGGTCAAATCGGTTTCATCACCCTGAACCGTCCAGAAGCTCGCAACGCCGTAAACGGTGCAGTTGCTCAAGCATTCGAGTCCGCTCTCGATCAATTGGAAAACGATCCAGAGGTGTGGGTTGGCATTCTTCGCGCCAACACTGAGGGTCAAGAAAAGCCGGTGTTCTGCGCAGGTGCAGACTTAAAAGCGCTCAACTCGGGTGAAAATAACTTGTTTACGGAACGTGGTGGTTTTGCTGGATTCGTATATCGCGATCGAAAGAAGCCAATCATTGTTGCAGTTGATGGACTTGCAACGGCAGGCGGATGCGAAATCGTGCTTGCAGCAGACATGGTGATTGCGACTACCCGATCAGCGTTCGGACTTGCAGAAGTGAAGCGAAACCTAATCGCAGGTGCAGGCGGTCTATTCCGCCTGCCTCGAGCAATTGGTCAAAATGTTGCAATGGAAGTGATTCTCACCGGCGATCCTCTATCGGCTCAGCGTGCGTACGAGCTTGGATTGGTAAATCGTCTGGTTGAACCAGGCAAAGCTGTCGAAGCTGCGATTGAGCTTGCAAACAAGATCGCGCTTTCCGCTCCACTTGCTGTATGGGCTTCGCGAAAGATAGTTCTTGCCTCTGCTTATGAGTCGGACGAAAAACTGATCAGCATGACGAATCAAGAGTTCGGTGCGGTTCTGAAATCTGAAGACACCAAAGAAGGACTTACCGCATTTATTGAAAAGCGTCCACCACAGTGGAAGGGTCGCTAAAGATCGCTTGAAGCAATCAATAATCGAGCCTTCATATTGGCTCGTTCAAACAAATTCTTAGTAAGTCGATCTCCTGGTAACGCAATCGCATCTATTTGCTTGCAACCTCGCCGCTTGGCCTCCGTACGCACGGCAGTCAGCAACTTTGCGCCGGCACCCAAATTTCGTGCCTGAGTTGCAATAAAAATGCGACGAACAGTTGCGACTTCTCCGTCAATTACTACATGGGCGAAGCCCTGTGTTTGGGATTGATGATCAACGATCAAGACAAATTGATTACCTGAAGAAAGTACGTTCGAAAGGTCTGCTCCAATGAGCGGTGCTTCACCAAGTATTTGCTGAACTCCACGGTACTGCTGCCCCTCGTCAACAGCTTGACGTTCCAGCAATTCAATTGACTGAGCATCTCCTATGTCGCAGGCGCGAACAGAAAAGAGTTCATCATTCACGACTGTGTCAACAACGATTGTGCTTCGGAGATAATTGACTGGCGTTTGCGAGTTTGCGATTCGTAGTGAATGATGTTTTCAATGCTCGTGCGATCAAGGGTTGCAAGCAACTCCGAAATTTGTGAACTGGCAAGTAGGTCGTAACCAACGATTGGTTCAGAAAGCACAGATACAGCTTCAGATTCAATGGGTGCCGTTGCAACAGGAGGTCTCACTCGTGATTGCTCTTGCGGGTATGCCGCAGACCTGAGACGACTAAACGCTTGCCAAACAAGGCCTGGAAGCTTTTGAACACCTATTTTTACGGTGAACTCACCGATGACGCGCGCGTTGCGAACGTCTTGTTTAAAGCGCTCTCCTATTTGAAAAGCGGACATGCATCGTCCTCAACAGGACAGCCTGGTGCGCTGTTGCGTACAAGCAAGAAGCACTGAGTGCATTGTGTCTCGTCAGGACGTCGAGGCTGCAAACGTTCCATGCCGTCTGTCTTGTCGTCAACAACTACGTCTTCATCATCTTCGTCTGGAGGCAGATCGTCGGCTGCAGTGAGTTTTTCGCGCAGAATTGCGTCAAGGTCGGCTTCTACGTCATCTTCAGTGCGCAAATCGTCATCATCGTCGTCATCATCAGAGGACTTTTTGCTGACAGCTTCGACTGGGATCTCATCTGGATCGTCCGCAATTTCGACGCCTTCATCAACCGCGAATCCATCGTCTTCCAACTCGTCAATATCGAGTGCATCTACGTCAAGTTCGTCGCCGTCTAACTCGGGTGCAGAAAGAATCTCGCTATCTAGATCATCTGGGCCGATGACATCATCGTCTGACATATACATTTCCTTTCAACTGCGAACGGCGAGAGAGTACTCCATAACGGGGTCAATTAGGTGAATTTCGCTGAAATAAGCAGAAATTACGAATTACGGCGATTCTCTGCTTTGCGCTCTGAATCCAGCCGCTCTAGCGCTGGCGCTTCAAATGTCATATGGGTCATGGCATCGGCAACCGCGGTATGACCGGCCTTTTGGGCGATCAGGCGATGCATCTCAAGAACCACTCGACGATATGCGGGATGACCCTGAGGGGCAGAACGAAGCTCTAACAGGTGAATTGCTTCCCGGGCATTGAATTGCATGCTGTAGCGCAGGCGGTACGCCATGGATATCGCATATGCAGCCTGTTCTGGGTAATCAGGTCGTAAAGCCTCGTACAACGTTGCTGAACGCGTCATGGACTCTTCAAACTCGGAGGCGACACCAGCTTCTGCAACTAATTCAGGCATGACATATCCATGGTCTGGCGACAGCCGTTGCCACTCAATAGTAAGTAGACGATGGCGCTGTAGATCGCGGAATGCGCCGTAATCACCAAGTACATCAAATCGGTAATCAATCCGCTCAAAAGCACGACCCGGCTTATGTCGACGATTTTCTCTATTGCCCACATAGGCAGAAATCAAGCGGACCTTTTCCTCATGACTCAACTGTGCAACCCGACTAAGAAGTTGAGACTCAGGGAGGTGAGAATGTGCATAGCAAATCGCAGCGAGCAACTTATTTTCACCATCTGGATCAAAATCAATTAGTTCCACTTCATTGACATGTTCTGGTTCAAGAGCACCAAACATGTCGTCAACAAGAAACGCGGTTTGCTCGGCATTTGTTGCAAGATAACTGCTCCATTTACCGCCACGCTCTGGCAGATCAACCCTGCGTAGGAAACTAGGTATCACTTTGCGAAGTTCTGCAAGCATCATGTCTGCATATTGGCGAGATTCCGGCAGCGGATGAGCTCGCATTCGCAACAACATTGCTTCATAGGCCTGTCCGGTTCCATAGATGCCTACGTTTGAAAGAGCACTCGCGGGCAAGATTCCGCGAACGGAGTCCAATCCTTTAGCACGTGTTGCTTGTCGATAGACAAAATCCGAATCATTGATTCCTCTCGGAATCGTCTTGCGTACGTGATCTGTGACCGACTGAACGAGTGAACTGTAACTATCAAACATGCGATCCATGTCGCCCACGTAACGGGTTCCATACGGACCATTAAGAATTTCTGGATCACGGAAGTATCGATAACGACCTCCAAGTCGAGCGTCGTAATTGATGTATCGCGTGCTTTGCTCGAGATAACTCATCAATCTTCCCCACTCCAAAATCTTGGTGAGTAGGTTGGAGGCTTGTTCACACGCAAGATGAACCCCACCTAATTGGGCTACAGAGTCATCGCCGTATTCAACGAAAACTTTTTCGTAAAGAGCTTCTGCCTTGTCGATGCCGATAGTGGCATCAATTCCTATGTCGCCAGTTAAATCAAGATCATTGACAAACTCATCTAGGAACAAACGACGCAAACTCTTTGGGCTTCGGCTATACCGGGCAAACAATGCCCCCTTCACCACTTCTGGCAGGTTTACCAAAGCAAAAACTGGTAGGTCTAAGTTGGTGAAGTATCGCTTGAGAATCTCCGATTCATCAGGTGAAAACGCCTCTGGGATATAGACCGTCACAAGGGGCAATCTTAGAAGTTGAGGGCGGTCGCTTTGGGTATGCCTAAGAGACGAATAGGGCTAAGCAATCGCTCTGGACACGGCAAGAAACCTTCTGAACATGAGCTACAAACTCGCCATCAATCACGAGACGTTTTGATGCGCCTTTCCACTGAAAAAAGTCGCCTTGGCTGTACTGGATCAAAGGGTGAGGTAAGTGGGCACCAGCAACAGTTTTCTTCCAGGCCAAACGGCGTTGAGACCACCGCATAGCGGCTGATATCTCAACTATGTCAAGCTTTCCGTCATTTGGATGAGCTCGTGGTGCTACTTCTCTGCCACGCCAACAACCACTGTTGCTTACGATTGACAAAGCGCCTTGCAGGTAACGCTTTCCAATATGAAGCGAACCGAAGCAGACGTCGTGATGCTTTTTCCCATGGGTATCTTCGTACTCAACTGCAATTGCGTCAACAATGACCTTCAAACATTGTTGCCCTCTGTGAGCACTGTCAAGACCGAGAACTTTGATGAGATCGCCACTTTCATACGAAATCGGTTGAGATTGGATTTCCTTGGCGTTGTGATCTCTGAGAAAGACGCCTACTTCACGGTCGGTGCGAAGTAGCAACGAATCTGTGGGAGCATCACATCGCACCCCCCAAGCAGAGCCAGGTGTAATTGGCATATTACATTTTGCCGATCTGGCTAGATGCTGCAACTACGCCTGTGAATAATGATTTGGCAGCTAGAGAACTTGTCTGTTCGTCAACCTCTGCACTATTGATCGTCGAAAACTGCCTGAGTAGATCAATGAGTTGTTTCATAGTGCGAACAAAATCTCCTGCTGTCACATCGTCCTCATCCAGAATCTCAAACAGTGTCACACCATGTGACCAATCGAATACTGTTGCCATGAAACCGGCGTCAGGAACTCGGTGCGACTGCAGTCCTGCTTGATGCTCACTGATTGAAAGTCGTCTACTGATTTGATCAATCTTTTCAAATCGCTTCTTTAACTCGTTAGACGGGAAATGCGGCTTTGCGGTTTCATCCCTTCTTCGTTCTTCATATACGAACACCGAGGCAAGACTTGCCATTTCATGATGATTCAAGTCTTTGAAGAGTCCTTGCGCAATGCATTCGGCTATTAATAAATCGGACTCGTGGAAGATGCGTCCTAGTGATATTCCTTTTTCTGTGAGTGTCCAATTATCAACGTACCCCCATTCCTCGAGTAGACGAGTCAGGTCTTCAAACTTCTTACCCACTGAATGGGCAGACTGCGATACACGTTTTTCGAGTTGGTCGAGTTCCTTGGAAATCCGATCGGCGGATTCAGCTGCATTCAGTTTGAATTTTGCATTTGGATCTTTAAGGAAGGGATGATCTAAATGCAATCGACGAGGCTTGCGACCACTTCTTGTCAGCATCCGATCATTAATTTTGAACTTGGCAAGTTTTCCTGCTGACTCCTTCAGAAAGCGAGAATTGGTTGGTTGAAATGGCATCGGCAAATCAATATGGCCAAGTGTGTAGATGGCATCACTGATATCTCTCGAGGAGACAGACCGAACACCCTTGTTCATTGAAAGCAAGGACAGTTTTCCTCCTGATCCGCGACTGGCAGTAGAAATCACGAGTAGCCGTTCATTTGGCAAAGCATCTCCAATCAGGACTACATCACCAGGACGAAGGCGAGAGAACTGATCTTCAGCATCAATATTTGGTCTTTGCGAAGATTGCCCTTTTCGGTAATCGTCAATATCGCCAAACTCGCTAACAGATTGATCCCTCAGGCGCTGCACCTCTTTGCTTCGCCGTGAAATTCGCGCTTGCACTTCAACAATTTCTCTACCAGATTGGAATTGGGCGAATGAAAGATTCAGAAGGTGTCTGGCCTGAACCTGACTTGTCGTGCGGATCAGATTTGCTGCCATGTTGTAGGTAGGACGAAATGCAGAATTGAGCACGAAAGAACGGCTTGTTGCTAGTGCCGCAACTTGATCAAAGGTCACAAACGGATTCCACAATGTAAGGGCGTGCCCTACAGTGTCCAATCCTCTGCGACCAGCCCTGCCCGTTAGCTGAGAAAAGTCAGAAGGCTTAAGAGTCTGGTGTGTCTCGCCGTTGTATTTGGTGATCTTGTCCAGCACCACTGCTCGAGCAGGCATGTTGATACCTACCGCGAGCGTCTCAGTTGCGAACACCACTTTCACAAGCCCGCGCGCGAAACACTCCTCTACGGCTTCCTTGAAGCTTGGAACAAGACCAGCATGGTGGACGCCTATTCCTGCTTCTAACTGTTGGAGAAACCTGGTGTAGTTGAGTGCTGCCAAGTCGTCATCGGAGAATGCTTCAACATGACTTTCAAGAATTTCGGCAATTAATTCGCGGTCCTGGCGTGAAGTAAACGAAATACCCATCTTTAAGCACGCATGAGCGGCTTCGTCGCATTGATTGCGACTGAAAATGAAATAGATAGCTGGAAGTAAATCTTCGTCTCGCAATTGAAGAACGACGTCGGGCCGATTGGGAGTGAAAAATCGACTCGGCGCAGAACCAAATCTCGCTCTAGAACCGTACGGATGCTGCTTTTTAGAACGCGGTGCAGTCATTGATTCGATCTTTGCAACCTGTTCGTTTGGCTTGCCGCCCACAATGGTGTCGAACATGCGAATTTGATTTGTCGTTTTGTCGCCAACTAAATAGTGGTTGATCAGTTCGACTGGACGCTTTGATTCAACGATTGGACGAGTCGGTCCTCTGACCGTCGTAAGCCACTCACACAGTTCATCTGCATTGCTGACTGTTGCTGAAAGGCATACAAGCTGAACGGTGGGTTCGAGGTGAATGATTACTTCTTCCCAGACAGGTCCGCGATACGCGTCTTGCAAGAAGTGAACTTCATCAAGTACAACAACTGCAAGATTGTCAATATTGGATGATCGCGCGTAAATCATGTTGCGCAACACCTCGGTAGTCATCACCACAATTGGGGCTTGCGGATTTACGCTGTTGTCGCCGGTGAGCAAACCAACTTCGTTCGGACCGTAAAGCTTGACTAGTTCATGGTATTTCTGGTTTGAAAGTGCCTTGATTGGCGCTGTATAAAAAGCTCGCTTACCACTTTTGCGTGCCAGGCCAATCGCATATTCAGCAACCACTGTTTTTCCTGAACCCGTCGGAGCTGCCACGAGCACACTTTCGCCTGCATCAAGACAATCAAATGCCTGAATTTGAAAATCATCAAGTTCAAAGGCATACCCACTCGTAAGCGAATTGCGGTAGGGGGAAGCCACCATTAATTACTCACCTATTGGTGAGCGCTTTTTCCTTCGCCACTGAGCGATGAAACCAATGAGAATGGCAATCACAAATAGCATCGTCATCGGGACTGCAAGTGCGAGCATCGATACTGGGTCACCGCTAGGCGTAATTACCGCAGCTATCAAAAAGGTTCCCATAATTGAGTAGCGCCATTGCTTGATGAGCGTCTGTGGCGTAACGACTCCTACAAGCTGCAAGAAAACAATCAATACAGGAACGAGGAAACCAGCACCAAAAGCCAACACCATCATGGCTACAAGACTGATGTATTTAGATATTTGATATGTCTGTTCGACTCCCTCGCCAGACCACGCAATCAAAAATTCAAGAGCCTTATCAAGGGTCCAGTAAGCAAGCGCTGACCCGGCAAGAAATAAGACTATTGAGGTGACAATAAAAGGTATTGAGTATTTTTTTTCTTGCTTGTTGAGCGCAGGAACAATAAATTTCCAGAGCTGCCACATGATGATTGGCAAAGCAATGATGAGCCCGCCGTACCCTGCGATACGCATTCGTGATGCCAGACCTTCAATAGGACCTAATGCATAAAGTCCTCCATTGCAATTGAAGTCAGGGCGTGCCGAGCAAATGTTTCTATACGGCTGGGTTAGGAAATGAAGAAACGAGTCATAAAAAATAAGAATGACTGCTGAGCCTGCTGCCACTGCCAACAATGATCTAACCAAACGCATTCGCAATTCGGCTAGATGCTGGAAAATTGTCATACCCCCATCTGCTGATGATGCTTGGCCTCTACGCAAACTCACCATTATTGCTTCTCTTGCGATTCAGTATCGGGAAGACCTATGTCAAAAGGTATGAACTTGGGTTCTGTTTCAATCGGTTCATCAGGAATATTCGGTGCACCGTGATCAAATTGTGCAGCTTCTCGGAGCGTGTTGTTGGCTTCAAAGCTTGCAGCATCAAACATCGATTTATAACCCTGAGCTGTTTCTTTTAATTCTCCCAAGGTGTCTCCAAACGCACCTTTGAACTCAGATTGAGCGTCTGTTGTGATGCGCTTGAACTCGCCATACAAGCGGCCTGCTTTTCTGATAACACCGGGCAACTTCTCAGGACCCAGAATCACAAGACCCAGGACAAGCAGGAAGAACACTTCGCTACCGGAGAAGTTAAACACGTCTACAGTCTAAACGTTTAAGGCTGTGCGATTGCATAGCATGGCGGTGTGCAAGAGCTAATTCCCCCGTTAATTGAGCAGCAAATTTGCTTTGCCCATCGCGGAGCACGAGCCCATGTTCGCGAAAACACCATCGATGCATTTGAATTGGCCATTCGACTTGGAGCAACAGGAATTGAGTCAGATACCTGGATTACGCGGGACGGATCGGTGGTTCTCGATCACGATGGGGTTGTCAAAGGCCGATTGAGAAGCAAGGCGATTCGCCAATGTGATTATTCAGAATTACCAAAATGGATTCCGACATTGAATGAAATGTACGAGCGTGTCGGTAATAGTCAGCACATCAGCCTTGACATAAAAGATTTAGGCAGTATGGAATCAGTTGTGAAAATTGTCGAATCTAAAGGTGATCCAGAAAAAACCTGGCTGTGTCATCCAGATCTAGATTTTCTGGAAATCTGGAGGAAACGTCAACTCAGCGTCAATCTTGTGCATTCAACGCGTTTGAAATCGTTGCAAAAGGGGCCCGAACGCCACGCCGCACGCCTTAGGGAACTTGGAATCTCTACGATCAATATGCCATTTACCGATTGGAATGGTGGTCTAGTCGCATTATTTCATCGTTTCAACATTTACTGTTTCGGATGGAATCTGCAATTCCCTGAAGTGATTTACACCGGCCTGCGAATGGGCTTAGATGGCATTTTCACCGATTGGCCCGACCGCGCATCAGACGCAGTAAAAAAACTGCACGGATAAATCAGAGCCAGCGAAGAGAATTCAGTGGCCAAATAATGACGAATGCTCTTCCGATCACGAGTTTCTCGTCAATAGTTCCAAACATTCTGCTGTCGAAAGATTGAGGCCGGTTATCACCCATCACGAATAGGTGATGTGGCTCAACTGTGATTGCTGGCATTTCAGGCACTCGACACCGATCGTCCAAATTTGACTGATTGAGGTCATAAGAATTGAGATACGGCTCAGCAATCGCTTTTCCATTTACTGATACAACGCATTGGGCGATGGAGACGGTGTCACCAGGTAGTCCAATGACGCGCTTGATCAGGTCGTCGTGCTGTACTTCCATACCGTCGGTAGTAACGCGGTCAAAGACGACAACATCCCCGTAGCCAATGTCATGCAAGCGATAAGAAAGCTTGTTAACAAGGACTCGATTGTTCTGGAACATGGTCGATTCCATGCTCGGTCCGCTGATGTAGAACTGTTGCAACACGAATCCACGTACAACGAAGGCAATTAAAAGCGCAACGGCAATCACTGTCAACCACTCACGCAACACTCGCAATCCCTCGCGATTAGGGGATTTCAAAGCGTCAGACATGAATGTCTAAGTTAGCAACATTGCTCGCGGGTTACAGCGAGTCAATCAACTTCTGAACACGTGAATCAACAGATTTAAGTGGGTCTTTGCAGATAACGGTCCGTGGCGGTTCCTCATTTATCTTCAGATGGACCCAATCAACCGTAAAATCTCTTTGCTTCGCCTTTGCCTGTCGAATGAAATCACCTCGTAATTTCGCTCTTGTTGCCTGTGGCGGCTTGGTTTTAGCTTCCTCGATTTCCAGATCGGTACACATGCGTTTTACTAAATCTGATGACTGCAGTTTGTAAAATATCCCTCGATCCCTTCTGATGTCATGATATTGAAGGTCAATCATCTGAGACCGGGAATCGTCCAACGCAATTCCATGACGATTCCGGTAATTTTCAATCAACTTGTACTTGATCACCCAGTCAACTTCTCGATCTAGGAGCAATGGGTCCTTTTCAATTGTTTCGACGCAGTGTCGCCACATCTCTAGTGCGAGCAACTCTTCGTTTGCGAAGCCTCGTTGCTCTGAAAACTTAATTGCACGTTCGACCAGTTCATGTTGAATTTCAACGGCTGACAGTTCCCTGCCGTTAGCTAATTTGATTTTCTTTCTGCAAGAGATGTCATGGCTGATGTCACGAATCGCTCGAGCAGGATTTTCCAATGTGAAATCGCGAAGCGAGAAATGCTCGGCCTCCATCATTCGCAGCATGCAGGCAGCCGATCCGATCTTCACGTACGAGGCATATTCGCTCATATTTGAATCGCCAACAATTACATGGAGACGTCTATGAACGTCAGCATCTGCATGAGGTTCATCACGAGTATTGATAATTGGTCTACTTCGAGTCGTAGCACTACTTACGCCGTCCCATATATGCTCAGCACGTTGAGACATTGCATAAATTGGTCCTCGTGATGTCTGCAGAATATTTCCGGCACCACAGAAGATCTGTCTAGTGATCAGGTATGGAATGAAAGTTGTTTCGTAATCTATAAAGTCGCTCGCGCGAGAAGTCAGATAATTTTCGTGGCACCCATAACTGTTTCCGGCAAAGTCAAGATTGTTCTTAAAAAGGTATACGTTTCCACGTATGCCTTCTTCCTGCAATTTTTGTTCGGCGCCAAATTGCAAATCTTGCATAATTAACTCGCCAGCTTTATCGTGCTTCACTACATCATGAATTGAGTCGCATTCTGCAGTTGCGTATTCAGGATGGCTTCCCACATCTAGATACAACCGTGAGCCATTTTCCATGAAAACATTTGAACTTCGTCCCCAGGCAACAACATTCTTAAACAAGTATCGGGATATCTCGTCGGGGCTAAGTCGACGTTGCCCTCGCAAAGTGCAGGTGGCCCCATATTCGGTTTCTATCCCGAATATTCTGCGCTTCATTTGGTTATTTCAGTAAATCTTCTAGAGACTGATCAGAAATTCTCTTGAAACATCTGCGCGCACCATTTCGCTGCAGAACTGCTACTTCTAAATCGTGTGCGGTGAGTTTGCGGTCGTCGCTTGACAATGCGGTTATGGCTAACTGAGCCGACTCTTTCAATGAAAGATTTGGTGTAAATCCGGTTTCGATTTTGGTTCGAATGGAGTCGGCATCACCGCCAATGACAATAAATCGTTGCTCGTCTAAGACCGTTCCGTCATACATAATGTGAAAAAGTTGGTCTTTGTCAGAAGTTGCACCCAGTTCAGCAATGAGAATTTCAACTTCTAATGGCTTGACTTCGTGGGTGAAAGTTTGGCCAATCATTTGTGCATACTGGTTTGCGAGACTTCGGGCATCGACGTCTTGTCGTGAAAATTGGTACCCCTTTAGGTCAGCAGATCGCACGCCAAGCACGCGCAGTTGATCAAACTCGTTATATTTTCCAACTCCAGCGAAAGCTATGCGATCGTAAATTTCGCTTATCTTGCGCAGAGTATGTGAAGGATTCTCGGCAACAATGGCGATTCCGTCAGCAAATTGCATTGCCACTAGTGAGCGACCGCGTGCGATTCCTTTTCGTGCAAAGTCTGCACGATCCTTCATCATCTGTTCCGGGGCAACGTAATACGGCATGCTCATCGCTGTTTTACTCCCGCTGTGATTTGATCAAACACAACTTCAAGGTCGTTATCACTTACCCGTTGAAACCCATCTTTAGTAATGGTTGCAACTACTGGGTAAATGCCCCGAAGAATATCTGGACCACCTGTAGCCGAATCGGCATCAGAGGCCTCCCATAACGACTGGGAAACTAAGTGAACTGCCTCAGCCGTTGTCAGGTTTTTTCGCCAGCCAACTCGCAAAACGGTTGCTGCATGCAATTGGCCCGAGCCGGTAGCAACGAAATCCAACTCTTCATAACGACCACCAGTTGCGTCGTAGTCCCAGAGTCTTCCGCCCTGAGAAACTTCGTCGAAGCCGGCAAAAATGGGAACAACCATGAGACCCTGCATCGCGGCTGGGAGATTATTGCGAACAAACATCGAAAGCTGGTTTGCTTTGCCCTCAAGCGAGAGAGGCTGCCCTTCCACCTTTTCGTAATGCTCTATTTGCAATTGAAATAGTTTCACCATTTCCATTGCAGGGCCTGCGGCTCCGGCAATTGCAACACCACTGAATTCGTCAGCCTGAACCACTTTTTCCATACTGCGATGACTGATCAGGTTTCCTGAGGTTGCACGGCGATCGCCAGCCATCACCACCCCGTCTGAACACTTAACTGCTACACAAGTTGTCGCATGAGGAATTTCAAGTTTTGAGACATCGGCAAACTGCTCAAAGGGCGAAAGCCCAACTCGCTTGAGTAACTCCCCAAAATTCGAACCTGGATCTTGATCGGAAGGAAAAACAGGAAGAATCATGATTACCTCAGGCTAAGGCTATTGCCCACCCTTTTGCACGTAGCTCTTTACAAACTCATCTGCATTGGTTTCAAGAACTTCGTCAATTTGATCAAGAATCGAATCGATGTCATCCACGATTTCCTGATTCGGTGAAGTCTGCACCTCTTCGGGTACCTCAGATACTTCTTGTTTCTGTTTCTTAGCAACTGGCTTGAACACTCGCTCAGACATAGTTACACAGTACCTGTCGAGTCTGAGTTGCTGCCAAGCCGTGCAAGTAGTTCGCTAACCGAAGCGCACTGCTCAATTATTGGACCAACCAATTCCTGAGTGCCACGCAAAGGCTCATTCATTTCAACTTTTCGCAGTGGACCATTGTCGGCATCGAAAACGATGCTGTCCCAATTGGCATTAACAATGTGATCGGGCCATTTCTCCACGACTAACCCACGAAAATATGCCCGAGTGTCTTTTGGAGGTATGTGTGTTGCAGCGTGACTGTCTTCTAATGACACCAATTTAAGTAACGACATTTTGTTAGCCAAACACTTGTGCTCATCAATGGCGTGATACATCAAATCAATTGCCTTTAGTTTTGGATCTCCGGAATCTAAGTTGTGTCGTGATTGGAAACCATTAACGAGTCTCCTTTTGGCGATCCAATCTATTTTCGTTTGCAATAAATCCGGATTCCTTTGAAGAGCACCCAAGGTAGACGACCATTCGTCGATAATTGATTGTGCTTCATGATGGGTCAAACCGATGCTCTCATGTGAGGAGATGTACTCCGAAGCCTTTTCACAGAGCATCTGCTGTATACCTAAAGCGTTGATTCGGCGACCGTCGGCAAGTAGCACGGTTGTGCTTAATGATGGATCCAAACTGATTTGTTTAATCGCATGTACAGGATGAGCAATAAACAAATTTTCAGGAAAACAACCGTCTTCGATCATTGACAGAATCAAAGCTGTTGTTCCCAACTTGAGGAATGTTGCGTATTGACTCATATTTGCATCACCAGCGATCACGTGAAGCCTTCGATACTTCAGCGCGTCACAATGAGGTTCGTCTCTGGTGTTCACGATCGGCCGTTTCATAGTCGTTTCAAGACCTATGACCTCTTCAAAGAAGTCTGACCTCTGACTAATTTGATATCCACGGGGGTCGGTTGAACCAGTGGGCGACTCTCTGCCAACTTTCCCTGCGCCACAGAAAATCTGCCGTGATACAAAATGGGACGTAATCATTGCGGCAAGTTGAGAAAAAGGAATTTCACGACTCACCAAATAGTTTTCGTGACATCCATAACTGTTGCATTTGCCATCTGAGTTGTTTTTAAATAATGAAATATCAACTCCATCTGGAAGTCGCCCATTGGCCTTATTCATGCTCTCTCGAACAATGTGTTCTCCAGCGACGTCATATAGAACTGCATCTCTGATGGTTCTGCACTCAGGAGATGAGTACTCGGGGTGGGCGTGATCAACGTAATATCGAGCACCGTTTCCAAGGACGGTATTCAACATTTTTGAATCAATCGTCGGATCGAGATAATCATCGAGATTGACTCCCCGAGCATCCGATGAAGGATTTTCGCTACTCAGGTCAAAATTTGTGGTTCCCCAGTTGGAATCCTTATACGCACTTACGATTAATGAGGAAGCCGTTACCGGGTCGAGATCTAGTCCAGTGACATGAATTCCATATTCAGTCTCAATTCCACATACTTTTGCAATCGCCACTTATAGGTACTGCCCTGTGGCTGCGCGTTCTATTTCCTTGCCACCAATCAATTCACCACTTTCACCTTCGCGTCGTGCGATGGTCCTGATGTATACGATTCGCTCGCCTTTGCGTCCCGAAATTTTTGCCCAATCATCTGGATTGGTGGTATTCGGCAGATCTTCATGTTCAGCAAATTCTTGTCTGACCGCAGACAGCAGATCCGAATTTGTGATCCCACCTGATAGGCCGTCAATTTTTCTCTTTAGAGCCAATTTCTTTGCTCTGCGCACAATGTTTTCGAGCATTGCTCCAGACAGGAAATCTTTGTAGTACAACTCTTCCTTTTCACCATTTTGATATGTAATTTCCAGAAATTTATTTGAATCTGATTGGTCAAAGATGCACTCAAGGGCTGAGTCAGCAAGAGATTCAACGCTGGTTTCAATACCAATTGGAAGATCGCCAGATAGATAGCGCATAATAATTTCACGCGCAGCAGCACGATCTGGCCGATCAATTTTGATTTTTATATCAAGTCGGCCTGGTCGCAATATTGCTGGATCAATGAGATCTTCGCGATTAGTTGCTCCGATGATGATGACATTTTGCAAATTATCTGCACCATCAATTTCGGCTAAAAGCTGAGGAACAATCGTCGATTCCATATCTGAGGAAACCCCTGTGCCTCGAGTACGAAACATTGAATCCATTTCGTCGAAAAAAATGATGACTGGCCAGCCCTCTTCACTCTTTTCACGTGCGCGTTGGAAAACAAGGCGTATTTGTCGTTCAGTTTCTCCCACAAACTTGTTGAGGAGTTCCGGGCCTTTGATGTTGATGAAGTAGGAACGACCTTTGTCGCTCCCTGATTTCGTTGCAACACGCTTCGCCAGACTGTTAGCAACTGCTTTAGCAATGAGCGTTTTGCCGCAACCGGGTGGCCCGTAAAGAAGGATGCCCTTTGGTGCGGGCAGTTGATATTCAGCAAATAGATCAGCGTGGAGAAAAGGAAGTTCTACGGCATCGCGGATACGTTCAATTTGGCTATCTAACCCACCGATGTCTTGAAATGTCACATCAGGGACATGTTCAAGCAAGAGATGCTCGATTTCGGGTTGGGCGATACGTTCTAAAAGTAAATTCGAACGTAAATCAAGACGCAAGCGGTCACCTGTTCGCAGGTTTGCTGCCCGCAACGAGTCGGATAGCTCGCATACCCGCTCTTCTTCTCCCCTGTAAGTGATTATTGCTCGCAGACCATCATCAAGCACTTTGGTCAGAACAACTACGTCCCCTGCTGATTCTGGTTTTCTCGCCTCAACGATGCTCATTTGATCATTGAGAATGACCTCTGCGCCAAGTTCGATGGCATCAACGTCGACTGCGCCACCAACAGTGACCCGCAGTTTTCTTCCGTTGACGAGAACGTCAAATTGGCCATCTGGATTTCGTCCAACAACTACTCCGTACGGATTAGGGGGCTGGGTCAACTTCTGAACCCGTTCTCCGAGGTGCACTACTTCTTCACGGAGTTCTCGGAGGGCGTACTCAAGGCGATGGTTTTTTTCTATTTCTCGCGCGAGTTTCAATTCAGCCGAAACTTCGCCATCGATGCCATCAGGGTGACGATTCTCAGCCATGGGGTTCCCTCCGACTCAACAGTAAACCCAACCCGCCGTTATCGTCTAACCCAACCTCAGTACAATTTCACAAGGTTGAATACTGTCTGGCGCACCTACTGATGTAGTGTCTAGATGTCGTTTAAAGCATCAAATAAGGAGTACATGACATGAAGGTCTGGATTGATCAAGATCTCTGCACCGGAGACGGACTTTGTGAAGAAATCGCACCAGATGTGTTCACGTTGCTAGACGATGGTCTTGCTTATGTACGCGAAAAAGACAAGATTTTTGCAACAGCTAAAGGCAACCCTCAGGGTGCTGAAGGAATGGCTAATTTTGCAGACAACTTGATGGACGCAGTGATCGAATCAGCCGAGGAATGCCCCGGCGAATGCATCTTCATCGAACCTTAATCAGTATCTGTATCCATTAGTTCTGCGTTGGCGCCAATAAATCTGGCGACGGTGAGAAACGCCGTGTGCGCAACCATGCGGTGATCAGGTCGCACTGCCATTCCCTCAATGTGCCATGTTCTGTGGAGCACTTCTAAGGTTCGTGCTTCGATCCAGTATTTGCCAAAGCATTGTCTCACTTGAACGGCTTGGGTGATACTCGGTGTATAGGCAACGAGAAGGCCACCTTTACGTAGAGCTTTTTCTGCGTGCGGCACAACATTCCATGGTTCAGGTAGATCGAGCACGACCCGGTCGTATTGATCACCTTCTATTCCCTCGTAGGAGTCTCTGATGTGAATGTCGTAGCGATCTAGAGCATCTTCACCAAGGAAGGACCGCACATTGATTTTGGCGCGATTAGCAAAATCTTCTCGAATCTCATATCCAGTGATGTGGGCGCCATACCGAAGCATGGTCATGGAAAGTGCCCCACTACCAATTCCAGTTTCAAATACTTTCATGCCAGGGCCAATGTCGGCAATCATGCAAATTGGGGCAAGGTCCTTCGGATAAATCACTTGAGCGCCACGAGGCATCTCGATGACAAAATCTTCGAGAGTTGGACGCAAGATCGAATAGGCAGAGCCTTTCGAATTTACGATGAGCGCACCTTCTTCTAAACCAACAATTTTGGAGTGTGCAATAACGCCAGAGTGGCTATGAAATTCGCCCTTCTCGGCCAAAGTTGCGAGATAACGTCGCTTTTTGCTGTCGATGATCAGAACCCGTTCACCGAATTGGAAGGTGCGAACGCTCATATTGTGGAATCCTTCTTTTTGATGATGACTTCCTCGTCACGTCGAATGCGAATGCGCGTAATTGACTTGCGCTTACTGCGTTTGCGCAACCATTTCGCAAAACGCCACATAACAGGAATCCACCAAAAGGTTTCGCGAAGCGGTCGTGGACGTTGTTGCGTCAATGCTTCTTTATCGTCTGATTTCAAGGACGCTACGTCGCTTTCTACCTGATCGACGTCCGAGTGCAAAAGCGAGAATCACAACGACAGCTCCTCCTACCGTGGCGATAGTTGCTAATGAAGTCTTGTTTCGGTCAGCTGATCCTTGAACTTCATCTTGAAGCTGCTTGAATTTGTTTTCTAAGTCAGAACGCGTGACCCTTTGATTTTCTTGCATCGGTCAGATTTCCTTACGGTACAGAAAAGGCTTGCGAATGCGAGATTGAGAAAATAAAACAAGTGCAATGGTCGTTGCAAGGACGATGAAATATGGCAACCAACTCAATGATGTTGAGTTCTCGAAAACAGTTGACTGAAGCAGACGAAGCACACCAATGAGGACGAATAGGCATCCAAGCAAAATCGAAATTCCACCAACGGCGCCCCAACCTAACCAACGCCAAGTTCCTCGAAGCTCACCAACAGTCTCTTGCTTGATATATGCACGCAGCATGTCGACCAGTTCGGTAAACGATGAGCCAGCTTGGAACGGAGTCACCCTTTCATTCAACCAGCGACACGACTATTTCGGAACTAGGTCCTCTGCGGTAGGACTTGACGAAAACCCTCCTAAGACGTTGGAAAGCTCATTCCACAGCGGTCGGTATGTGGTTTGGTTAGAAGCATTAGGGCTATTCAAAATTAGGGTGAAAGTAGACGCTTGATCTTGCGAATACGGAACGAAGCCAGATAACGCCTTTGCTCCCGTCAATGTGCCGGTTTTACCGCGTAGTTTCCCCGCCCCAAGTGTGTCCACAAGAACATCTCGAAGAGTTCCAGTCTGTCCAGCAATTGCAAGACCAAGACCGATAGGCCCAAACCCTGCGTCCCTGTTAAGAAGTGCGCTCAATGCATTGCATGTCAATCGATTATCTCGATCCAAGCCTGACCCGTCAACGAAATTCAATGCATCGAGAGGAATACCCCATTCCACGAGTTGAGCCTTTATTGCCTCAAGACCAGCATTTCGAGTTCCCTCACCCGTCGATGCGTAACCAATTTCTTTCACTAATAAATCTGCGGTGTTGTTGTCACTATTCGTCAACATTTCTGCGAGCACTTCTGGTAGCGGAAGCGAATCAATCTGGGCAATGACCGCCATATCTTTAGGGGCTGTTCCCAACTTTGGAGTGCCTGATACACGAATTCCATTATTCATAAAAATATTTGTCAATTCAGTGGACGCACCAAGCGCTGGATTGTCAGGCTTTATCGGATTTCCTGTGATGGTTCCATCGTTCACCATGAGCGCACCGAGAGGTCCAACCTCAGTTCCTTTAATGCCGAGACCAAGACTTGGCGTATACCGCTCAGCGTCATATCGAGTTTCATCTCCGATTATTGATCCGTTAATCGAGGAAATACCTTTTTCTGCAAGAGCGTTAATGAGCCCGTCTAAGCGTGTGAAATTAAATGTTGGATAAGGCTCGGTAGATGGATAATCGCCGGAAATCAATACTGGGTCTCCACCGCCAACTAGGTAGGCATCACCGACGATTGCATTTCCTTCTACTCTGCCCAGCAATTTGGTCGTAAATACATGATCCGGAGAAAGAATTTCAAGAGCGACTGCTGCGACAACAATCTTCATGTTGCTTGCCGGCATCAGTGAGTTATCTCCATTAACACTGATAATTCGAGATCCTTCAATATCAACTGTGAAGCACGAGTTCGTGGGCAATCTATTGCTCAAGGTTTGAAGTTTTGCGCTGAGAGGTCGAAACCTCACGTCATGTGACAAGGTCAAAGGATTGCGTCGAGCATTTAGTATCGGAGCAGATAACGGTGCGATTTCACGCTCATTAGGAATTGGTGTCACAGACGTGGCAACTTGATTTACGAAACGCCAGGATATTCCTAAAAGCGCTGCACCAACGAGAGTGACTGTTGTGAGCAATGATGCAACAACTCGCGCCGAGCCCATGCGAACTTTTTTGCGAGCTCGCTGAATGCCAGTTGAGTCATCAAATTCACTCATTTGGCGATACCTCTAAACCGTGAGTACTGATATAGATGGCCAAGACTCTTTGCCGCCCGCGCGCCAGTCGGATAACAATATGCACCGGAATTTCTCACGGCTAGTGGTCCCGAATTATTCGGATCTGCAACTGCAAGTTCGGTTGCGATCAGAATTGGTTTGCTGTATTTCGTAGATAGCTCTTTAGCGCGCAGTGCATATCGCTCGTCTTGCTTTTCGTGGTAAGCAACAATTCGCTCTAATCCATGATCCGGAAAGAATCTCCCTTCTCGCATCATTCGGGCTTGATTGCTTTGAATGCCAATACCTAAAAAAATTAATGAATCAATGCTGCTGTGCTGAGCAACGATTTCCATGATGTCGGAAACGGTGTCTCGGGTTTCGCCGCCTGCGCAATCGATCGGGTTATTGCGACTCCAACGAGCAGGAAGATGCTGAGAGAGCTGCGACATCAGATCATCAGGGAGTTCTACGAGATCAAGAACGCCATCCCTTGCTATGGCATCAGCAGTCACCACACCCCACCCTCCAACAGTTGTCAGTATCGCTACACGGTTACCTTTTGGAAGGGGTTGCGTAGAAAATGTTGCAGCTGTATCAAATGCTTCTTCAACCGATTCAACTTTGACTGCACCAGCCGCTCGAGTTGCGCCGAGGAAAACCTTGTCATTGCTCGCCATGGCACCAGTATGACTTTGGGCTGCACGTGAACCAGCGGCAGTAGCCCCGCCCTTGAGGACTACGAGAGGTTTGGTTCGAGAGATCTTTTTCATTGATTGAAGCAACGATGTGCCGTCACTTACATTTTCAATGTATGTGAGAGCTACGCGTGTCTCGTCATCAGTAGCAAAAAAATCTAGGAAATCCTCAACCTTGATTTGAGTTGCGTTGCCTGCAGAAATTGCTCGTGCAATTCCTACACCAGACTGCCGAGAGTAATTGAGAAAGCTTGAAACAAAATTTCCACTTTGCGAAGCAACTGAGATTGATCCCTGCGGTGGATAAGGAGCAACGATCTGTAGGCAAAGTGAGGCCGGTGTGCTCACTATGCCCTGACCATTTGGGCCAGCGATCAATATGTTCAGCGAATTTGCTAGATGCAGCAGTGACTGTTCGGCAATTTCGCCAGAATCACCTGACTCGCGATATCCAGCACTTGCGATAAATGCGCTCGCAATTCCGAGATCTGCACATTGTTTCAACAAACCTTCATTGACAGATGAAGGCGTGCAAAAAAATGCCAGATCAATTTGTCCAACCGGCAACTCAGCTAAATCCGCAACGGTCTGAACGCCGAGTACATTTTCTCGTTGCAGATTTGTTGCAAAGATCCCGCCGCCATAATTGTTCACGATTGCGTTGTGTAGCGAAACGAATCCAAATTTTCCTGGATGACTTGAAGCGCCAATAACAACGATTGCCCGTGGATTGAATAGTGCCTCGAAGTGCCGCCGCTGTGGCACAAAACTTTGAGCGACTTCATTGTTTTTCGTGATCGACCGATCTTGTTGCACAACGAGTGCATCGACGGCAACTAATGATCCGTCAGAACGAACAATTAATGGATTGATGTCAAGCGACTCAATTTCCGGATGCGCAGCACAGATATCGCCTAACTGAGTCAAAATTTTTGCGAGTGAATTTCGGTCAACTGCAGACGAGCCACGAAAATCATTCAAGATCGTTTGATGATGCACATCGCGAATCATTGATAGAGCATCCGTGTGGGAAAGCGGCAAGGGGCGCAGCACCACGTCATCAATGGCTTCGGCAAAAATTCCACCGATGCCAAGAGCGACCATATGACCAAATTGAGGATCGCTCACTACCCCAACTATGAGTTCGCGGTCACCCTTCACCATTTCTGCAACAAGGAATTTGACTTCACCGTCGTCTTCAGAAATAAGAGTGAGAAGATTTGCGCACGCCTGCTTCACTTGTTCTGAATTGGCCAAATTGAGTTTGACAAGCCCACGCTCAGTTTTGTGGGCTATGTGATCTCCCGAAACCTTCACCACCACGGGATAGCCGATTTCATTAGCGGCACCTACGGCTTCATCGCTGTTTACGCAGATGCGCTCTTGCGCAAACGGAATTCCGAACGGTGAAATAAGTAGTTTCGAATCGGCTTCCGAGAGCGTGTTTTGACTAGCCACGACAAACGACATTAGTTCACTGGGTATAAACCACTACTCTTGCCATGTGAATATTGTTTCAACTGTCTTTATTGAATCTTTCGCCATGCGGCAAGCCCCAGGTCCTGCTACTCGTATCGATATCACTGGCGTATATTTTTCAATGGCAGCACCGAGCCTCCCACCAGTATCTATTGATCCCCATCTCATGGCATTGATCTACTGTCCAGCCGATGAGCAAGGCTCTGGCAATTTTGAAGTGATTTTTCGCAAGGGTCCAACTGAGGAATCCGAGCAGTTGGCCCGAAACGTCAGCCCATTCACTGTTGAACCAGGAAAATTCACCTATCGGCTTGTTCGCGGAGAAATTGAACTTCACGAATTAGGACAGATTTTTGCCCATTGCCGCATCAATCAGGGGCCGTGGACGCTTGTTCCATTGACATTGCTCCCTCCTGTTGCATAAACGGAACTACAGTCTCGCCGTGACTTCTTCTGCCCGTTTTTCGCCCGAATTTGACGCCCAAGCCGTTTCCTTAATTCGAGGGTTGGCAATGGATGCGCCGTTATATGCCAAGAGCGGACACCAAGGAACGGCCATGGCTCTCGCGCCTCTTGCTCATGTTTTGTACAGCAGAATTCTTCGACACGCTCCTTCGCAACCGTTGTGGAGAAATCGTGATCGTTTCATCTTGTCCAATGGACATGCATCCATTCTTCAGTACGCCTTGTTGTTTCTCAACGGTTACGGATTGGAAATTGAGGACATCAAAGCGTTTCGCCAATGGGATTCACAGACACCTGGTCATCCAGAAGTTGGCCATACATCTGGAGTTGAAGTAACCACAGGTCCACTCGGTCAAGGATTCGCTAATGCGGTCGGCATGGCAATTGCAGAGCGAAATCTACGTGAGCGTTTCGGAAAAGAAGTGATGGACCATCACACCTATGTGCTTGCAGGTGATGGTTGCTTCATGGAAGGTGTCAGCCATGAGGCAGCATCGCTAGCCGGTCACCTTGGTCTTGATCGTCTGGTCTGCGTGTTTGATGACAACGGAATCACCATTGATGGCAGTACTTCATTGACTTGCTCAGATGATGTTGCTCAGCGTTTTAGCAGCTATGGATGGAACGTAATTCAAGGCGGGGAAATTGGTGAAGATCTCGACGCGCTTGAGTCCATGTTGCTGAAGGCTCGTTCGCATCAGGGGCAGCCAACCCTTTGCATCATCAAAACACATATCGGTTACCCATCCCCAGATTTCACCGATGCTCATGAAGCACATGGAAACCCATTTACTGCAGAGCACGTTTCGCGCACCAAAGCATTGATGGGTATTCCCGATGAGCCATTTTGGGCACCAGATTCTGTGGTTGACGAATATCGAACAAGTATGAGATCTCATGGAACATCTTTGGTTGATGAGTATGAAGCCAATGTGCGCCACGCTGACCATCGTGAGATTTTTGATCGTTGTTGGCAAAAACCGGAAGCATCTTCTATTGAAAGTTTGTTGCCCGATTTTGCCCCAGATTCAAATCTTGCAACTCGACAAGCAATTCAACAATGTATTGAATCAACAGTCAGTGAGTTACCAGGTTTGCTCATTGGCTCAGCCGACCTCACAGGCAACACAGGCGTAAAAGTTAAAACAGTTGGCGCTCAATCAAAACAGTTGCCTACTGGGCAGCAGGTGTATTTCGGTATTCGCGAACATGCAATGGGAGCCGCCATGGTCGGTATGGCGCTACACGGTGGAGTCATACCTGTCGGTGGAACATTTTTCGTTTTTGCTGACTACATGCGACCTGCAATCCGACTTGCAGCACTCTCTCGAGCTCGAGTGGTGTTCGTATTCACACATGATTCGGTTGGAGTTGGAGAAGATGGTCCAACTCACCAACCCGTAGAACATCTCGCAAGTTTGCGCGTGATACCAGGTTTGCAAGTAATTCGCCCCGCAGATTCAAACGAAACCAAGGTTGCTTGGGAGTGTGCACTTGCCTATGACGGTCCAACTGCGTTGGTGCTCAGTAGACAATCTCTGCCCATCTCAACAAATGGAGATGCAGTTCGCTTTGGTGCAGAGACAATTATTGATGTCGACAGCCCTGAAGTGATTCTTGTCGGTACTGGAAGCGAAGTTTCCGTATGCGTAAGAGCGGCCGAACTGTTGAAAACTCAAGGCGTAAGGGCAAATGTTGTATCAATGCCTTCCATTGATCGTTTTGAAGCCCAACAGCAGCAGTACAAGGAAACGGTTTTTGTCCAAAATGTTCCAGTTGTTTCAGTTGAGGCCGGAGTGACATTTGGATGGTCGGCGTACGCCGATGATGCCATTGGTATTGACCGATTCGGGGCAAGTGCACCTGGTTCCATTGTGATGTCAAAATTAGGAATAGACGCCGAGCATGTAGCACGCCGTGCCGCTGCACTACTTCAAAAAAAGAAATAGCCGACAATGACATCATCACGTTTACGGGAATTATTTGACCAAACCGGTCAGAGTCCATGGCTCGACAACTTGAAGCGCGAGTATCTCCTCAATGGAGAGTTTGAGCGTGTTATTTCAAACGGAATTCGTGGACTCACGTCAAATCCAACGATTTTTCAAAAAGCCATTCAAGGCTCAGCTTTGTATGACCATCAATTTTCAGAGGTTGCGGAAAAGGGTGCAACTACTGAAGAGATTTTTTGGGAACTGGTAATTTCTGATATCACCGACGCCGCAGACATTTTCCATCCTCTATACACCTCATCATCCGGCTTAGACGGGTTTGTGAGTGTTGAGGTATCTCCAGAACTTGCCCATGACTGTGATGGCACTATTGCTGCAGCTCAAAATTTGCACGATCGAATTGGCCGACGCAATGTAATGATCAAGATTCCTGCCACAAAGGCTTGCATTCCTGCGATTGAGGAAGTGATTAGCCGAGGAATCAATGTAAATGTCACCTTGATCTTTGGGCTTGAGCGATATCAACAGGTGATGGATGCGTACATCAGGGGCATCACACGTTTGAAATCATCAAATCCAACTCTTGTACAAGAGGTTTCATCGGTGGCGAGTTTCTTTATCTCGCGTGTTGACTCCGAAATTGATCGCCAGTTGGATGCGCTTTCTTCCGAAGAAGCATTGAGTCTCCGAGGGAAAGCAGCCATTGCTCAAGCCAAAGTCGCCTATGCCATGTTTGAAAAGACATTTGGAAGCAGTCAGTGGCAAACACTCGCTCAAATGGGTGCTCAAGTTCAACGACCATTGTGGGCATCAACCAGCACGAAGAACCCTGAATACCCAGACACTATTTATGTAGACCAATTGATTGGTCCGCACTCTGTGAATACTCTGCCCGATTCAACAATGGAAGCTTTCAGTGATCATGGATCTATTGAAGAGACCATCACCAAAAATGTTGATGAGGCTCATCGGACACTCAGCGCACTTCAATCAATTGGAATCAACATGTCGGAAGTTGCGGACAAGCTTGAACGTGAGGGTGTCGCGTCGTTCGCTCAAAGTTTTGTAGATGTGTTGCAGGTGCTAGAAGATAAACGAAGTCGGTAAATCAATGCCTGAAAAGACAGTTGAGCAGGCAGTCGCTGAACTTGTAAGCGAATTCGGCGGTAAACATGACTCTGATTATGTGTCGCATATGGTGCACACGGCCCTCGGTCTTGGTGCAGACAAAACGTCCACGCTTGATTTGAAGATTGCTTCTTCGGCGTTAAAGGAAATGCGTGAGGCATTTGCCATGTTTGACCCTTACGCCGACAAAAAGAAGGTCACCATTTTCGGTTCGGCTAGAACGAAAAAGGATGATCCTTTGTATTTGCATACACAGCATGTGGCTGCAGAATTAGCTGCTAAGGGCTGGATGGTGGTGACTGGTGCTGGACCAGGAATTATGGAAGCCGGCATGGCTGGTGCTGGCCGAGAAAATTCAATTGGAGTGTCCATTCGCTTGCCTTTTGAGGCATCAGCCAATCCAATTATTGCTGGCGACGGAAAATTCGTTGAAATGCGTTACTTCTTCACTCGAAAACTGATGCTGATGAAGGACAGTCAAGCATTTATCTGTATGCCTGGCGGGTTTGGCACGTTAGACGAGACGTTTGAATTACTCACTCTCATGCAAACTGGCAGAGGTGCTATTGCGCCAACGGTCTTGCTTGATCTTCCAGGAGATCATTTTTGGCAGCGAATGAATGAGTTCATCAATTTGCAGTTGCTTCCTCGCGGTTTGATATCTCAGTCCGACCTGTCTCTGTACCGAGTATGCGAAAGCACATCAGAAGCAGTGGCCGAAATTGAGCAGTTTTACCGAGTGTTTCATTCGGTCCGATATGTCGGAAAGAACCTCATCGTGAGACTTAATCAGCAGATTTCACCCGAATATTTAGTGAGAATAAACGCTGATTTTGGTTTCCTATGCAAGCAGGGCTTTTTTGAAACGTGCGATGCGACACCTCAAGAGATTCAAGGCAACGACAATCTGGACAAATACCGCATCAAATTTGAATTCGTACGACATGATTTGGGTGGTCTTAGAGACCTCATCGATTGCATCAATCGAGCCGACTAAGGACCCCGATCGCCTTTTCAATCGCACGGCGCGCTTGTGTGATTTGACGTTCTAACTCTGGTCTCTTTGCTTGTCCTTCGCGGTGCGCTTCTTTCAGCGCATCTAGGGCTTTGTCGGCCAAGTCTTCAGAGACACTCTGTAGGTTGCTGACGATTTCTTCCAAGGATGCCACAATCAAACCTTACTTCGTCTATCGTTATCGCTCGTGCCAAAGCCAAAAGACCTTCACGAATACATCAGCTTCTCTGACCCTAACTCTGATCAGACCTGGATGATTGATGCCACCTATCTCAAATCAAACTGGACATGCATTTATGGATCCGGTTGTAAAGGTGTGTTGGATGACGACGCAACAAAACTTCAGCATGGTTGCTGTAGTTACGGTGCACACTTCATTGATAAGAAAGACCTCGCATCAGTGAAGCGTTCGGTCGCTCGCTTAAAGCCTGAGCACTGGCAAAACATGGAACGCGGCAAGAATGGAAAATGGCTGGGCAAAGAACGTGACGGCGCGGACGTAACGCGCAAAGTCAACGGTGTTTGTATTTTTCACAATGATGCATCGTTCGAAGGTGGCTTAGGTTGCGCCTTTCACATTGCAGCTCTTGAAGCTGGTGAGCGCCCTATGGACTGGAAGCCAGACGTGTGTTGGCAAGTTCCTTTGCGACTTGAAGAATTTACGGAAGACGACGGTCATGTTGTGTCATTCGTGCGTGAATGGAAACGCCGAGACTGGGGCGAGGGTGGTCATGATTTCCATTGGTGGTGCACCGACGACTCCAAGGCATTTGTTGGCAAAAACCCCGTGTATCAATATTTGAAAGACGAGCTCACAGAATTAGTAGGTCCAACGATTTATAAAATGATCGTTGAAACTCTTGAGCGTGATACTGCAGTGGCTGTAGCGCATCCGAAGATGAAGACAAAGAAGAGTTAGTTTCCCGACTTCTTTGCATAACGGCGGCGGTCCTCAAGGGTGAGGTAACGCTTGCGAATTCGAATGAAGTTTGGAGTTACTTCAACCAATTCGTCATCGCCAATCCACTCAATGGCAGTTTCAAGCGTGTGAGTAACTGGCGTTGCAAGTTTTGGACCATCATCATGGCTGTGTGTGCGGATGTTCGTCTTTTCTTTCGCACGAACTGCGTTCACCACCATCTCGTCTTCGCGTGCATTTTCTCCAATGACCATGCCTTCATAAGTGTCGTCACCAGGAGACACAAACAGGGTTCCGCGAAGCTGCAAGTTGTCTAATGCATATGCAGTTGTTGTTCCCATACGGTCAGCAACCATTGCTCCACCTAAACGATGCGGCAGTTCGCCGCACCACGGCATCCAACCAGCAAGGCTTTGATGCAACAGTGCGGTGCCGCGGGTAACCGTAAGCAGCAACGAACGGAATCCGATAAGACCACGTGAAGGCGCTTCGAAGCTCACGATGGTTCTACCCGGGTCTCCAGGGCGCAGGTCGGTGATTCGACCTTTTCTTGGAGCAAGCGCCTGAGTAATTGCACCCACGTATTCATCTGGAACGTCGCAGGTGCCTGTTTCTAGAGGCTCCTGACGCTTTCCATCAACTTCCTTCGTAATTACTTCTGGGCGGCTTACTTGCAACTCAAAGCCTTCCCGGCGCATGTTCTCGATAAGCACAGCAAGTTGCAATTCTCCACGACCAGCAACTTCCATCACTTCTGCAACTTCGGTATTGGAAACTTTGATACTTACGTTTCCAAGAATCTCTTTATTCAATCGATCACGCAAGTGACGACTTGTGAGGTATTTGCCGTCGCGACCCGCGTATGGAGAAGTATTTACTCCAAAACTCATTCGCAAAACTGGTTCGTCAACCTCAAGACGTGGAAGTGCAACCGGATTGTCAACTGATGCAATGGTGTCACCCACCTCCACCTCTTCAATTCCCGAAAGAATGAACAAGTCACCTGCAACTATCTCAGTTGCGTCTGAACGCTCAATTCCAGAAAACTGGAAAAGGCTGCTGAGCTTGCGTTTCAAGACTGGATTGGCATTGGTTTCAGTTGGCTTTTGACAAACCGCAACGTTGTCGCCTTTGCGTAAAACTCCTGAAATCACTCGACCAATTGCGAGACGACCCAAATAATCAGAAGCATCGAGGTTTGTCACCATTGCTTGCAAAGGAGCATTTGCATCATTTTTAGGGGCAGGAATATGTTCAACAATTGCATCAAGGAGCGGGCTGAGATCTGCATCAGCGGCTGGCATTCCAAGACCCTTCATTGCCCTACTTTCACGAGCAACGGCTGAGTACACAGGAAATGACAGGTGATGGTCAGCGTGCGCGAGATCAAGGAAAAGCTGTTCAACCTCTTGAAGAACTTCTTCTTTTCGTTCATCTTGTCGATCAACTTTGTTGATCACCAAAATCACGGGAAGGTCAAGCGTTAGAGCCTTTGACAACACATAACGCGTTTGCGGTAATGGGCCTTCAGCTGCGTCTACAAGTAACAAAATTCCGTCAACCAGAGCCAATGCACGCTCTACTTCACCACCGAAGTCAGCGTGACCAGGTGTGTCTACAAGATTGATCTTGGTGCCCTTCCACTCAATCTGAGCAGCCTTGGCCAAGATGGTGATTCCTCGTTCGCGCTCTTGGTCGTCATTGTCCATGACACGCTCAACTACAGCGGCATGAGCTGCAAAGGTTCCTGTACTACGCAACAGCGCATCTACGAGGGTGGTTTTTCCATGGTCTACGTGCGCCACTAAGGCGATGTTTCGTAACTTCTCAGATTGTTGTGTCATTTGTTGGGGGTGATGTGAAAAAGTCGATTACGACTTGATTAGATCTCTTCCTCTTCGCTTTCTTCGTCGTCTTCATCGAATCTCACGCCATAGCGTTCTGCAATGGCTGCGTATTCGTCCTCTTCGGTCTGCGGCGAACGCGAACGACCACCAAAACCTAAATCTTCGGCCGTTGGCCCTGATTGCTTCAATCTGCGCGCTTCTTCAAAGCGACGATGACGACCCTTCTTCACGGTAGGGGCTCCGAACTGTGCTCGGACGACTACCGCCTCGGTAGCCGCCTATTGAATAAACATCGGCATGTACTCTAGCCGTTGAGCTGCCCAGAAAATGGCTTTATTGCAAGGTTGTAGGCAAAAGTCGCAGGCGACCCCGCCCATCGAAACTAAGTCCGGCTTCACCAGAAAGTATCCGCTCTATGTCCTTGCCCACGATCTCGGCTCTCCACCCTGTGGATAAACGGGAAGTCTTTGACTTACGCAACAAATCCATGATGTCTTGCCTTGTACCCAGGAGTGTTGCATCTACCTGGTGCTCACGTGCAAGTTCACCAATCCATGCCGCAATGAGACTCATGGCTGGTCTGAACTCTTTATCAACATCGTCATGGTCAGATTGAGGAATGCGGGCTTCTTTGTTGCGACCCTCAGCAACGGCATTAATGATTTCTTGACCGACCTGTCCACCTATTTGACGAGATTCAAGTCCACGAATTGACTCAAGATCACTGATTGAGTGCGGCATCGCATGTGCGATGCCAAGCAACGCAATATCTGAAAGAACTCTTCGCGGCGGCATGTCGTGATGCATCGCCTTACGCTCACGCCATTCTGCAACGGATTGAGCAACTCCTCGTGAATGTGGTTTCAGTGTTCGTACTTCCTTGATACGCAGCCACGCATCAGCAGGATCTTGAGGGCCCGATGGCCGTGTACGAAGTTCTTCGCATGCTTGCTCGGCCCAAGTTGCACGACCAAGCTCCGCCAAGCGCTTCATCAGACTGTCATGCAGAACGAACAGATAATCAACATCGCTTGCTGCGTATTTCTGTTGATCTTGGCTGAGTGGTCGTCGCAACCAATCAGTAAGACGATCTCCCTTAGGTAGTGAGATTTTAAGCTCATTTTGCACAAGAGACGCTAACGATGGTGTTGACATGCCAATGAACCCTGCAGATAGTTGAGTGTCAAAAATGCGACGCGGAATAGATCCCGATGCGTGCTGTAAAACTTCTAAATCTTGCTGTGCGGCGTGCACGATACAAAGAACATCTGCTTCAAATAATCGCGTCAGCAGCGATGGATCTATTGCTAACGGATCGACAAGAGCCGTCGACTCACCCACCCGAATCTGCAGTAATGCAAGCTTTGGGTAATAAGTCTTCTCACGATGAAACTCAGTGTCAAGTGCGTAGCGGTCAGACGCAATTGCTTGATCAATGAAATCATTTAATGATGAATCGTCATCTATCCAAATCATGAAAAAATCTGACTAAGCACCAACAGACAAATCATTACCGCTGGCGGCCCAACCTGCTGTACCACCTGCAACATTGATCAAATTATTTATGTCGAAGTCAGCTAGGTATTGACATGCACGCATGCTTCGTGAGCCTGCTTGGCAAATGACATACACATCACCTTCAAATCTGAACTCATCTACGCGTTCTGGAACAGTTGAAAGAGGAATGGAAATAGCACCTGGCACATGGCCGGCGATGTATTCATCAGTTTCGCGAACGTCGATAACGCGTGCGCCAGCAGGTACAAGTGGAACAAGTTCAGATACATGAATTTCAGAGATCATCAAAACCACTCTATTGCAAGTCATGCGGTGAATTGATATTGCGAACTTGCGATAGTGGATATTTAACCTCAGCTATTTGTAAATTCGATATGGATCGATGAATAGCACGCTCGCCCGAAAGATACGAATTGAGGAGCTGATCCTTCACGGATTTAACATTCCAGCAGCTGAGCAACCAATGTCGCATATGGGGTCCGGATTCATCGGCTGCGACAACAACATCAGCACTACGACGAAACTTTGCTAATTCAATAAATGAATCTGATGAAAAGTATGGGGTGTCGCACGGCGCGAATATGACATATTCAGTAGTTGCATGTTCTAGAGCATCGCAGATCGCCCCGAGCGGTCCCTGTCCTTCACGGCTGCCTGACACAAACGTGTGATTTGCAAACTCATTGTGAGAAACCTGTGGACCTAAGAACGACGGAGGAAACGTCAATGCCTGACGAAGATTGTTGTAGACACAAATTCCCATGGGAACCGAATCAATCTCATGGAGCAACTTATTGGAACCAAATCTTGAACTCAATCCACCCGAAAAGATGAAGCCTGAAATCGACATTCGAAATCTTTACAACTTGGTGGAGGGGTCGCACTGCAAAAGGAATTGCTCGCAGCGAGTTGCCTCATCAATTTCACCGATCGCCCCTGCTGCTCGAGAAAGTCCCTTTAAGCAATTAAGAAAACCGTGATTACTTGGCGAAGACCAACGCACATACCCACTGCCCTTCCAGCCATTTGCTCGCAAAGCATCAAGACCGCGGTGGTAGCCAACTCGATACGCCATGTAACTCTCTACTGTGTCCCGCGCTACATCTCCCAGTGCTGCCCACGCAGCCAGATACCTCGGATGATTGGCAACAACCCGAGCGACTGCATCGCGTCGATCTCGCTCTGGCACAGCCAAAGCCGAATCTAAGGCCGCTTGCATTGCAGGTTCAACGTGCGGAAGGACTACGTCTTGTGGTCCAGTACCTGAAATATTTACTGGTGAGCTCATGTTGCAACCGTATCCGAATGCGGTCGATGCGAAGTGTTTTACTGGCAGAATAGAGCGATGATTTCCTTTTCATTGGATGCTGAGAGTGTCAAGAACTACTCGCTCATGGCTATGGGTGGATCGTTTATCGGACTATTGCTTGTCCTCAAGTTTGCAAAGTCGATTGTTTCCAAGTTGCTTCTATTGATCATCTGTGTAGGAGTTGGAGTTCTTGCATTCACTCAACGTGATGCGGTTAATGCATGCATTGCTGCAGCAAATGAACAAGCTCAGGCGGGAACTCCGTTTGAAACTACATGTAACTTTTTTGGTCAACAGGTTTCTCTATCAGGAATCACCAGCCAACCATGATCGAGTCGTTTCTCACCAGTATTGACGCATCACCTACCGCGCAACACGTGGTTGATCTTGCCTCGTCAAAACTAAGCGCAAGCGGTTTTGTTGCACTTGATAAAAATTCATCGCTCACAGTTGATCATCTAGACAAGGGCTATGTGATTAACAATGGCTCAATCATTGCTTGGAAGAACGCGAAGACTATTGGAGAACATGGCCTGCGAATTGTGGGTGCCCATACCGATTCACCTGGACTTCACCTCAAACCAAAACCTGATTCATTGAGCGCACGCATGAGTCAACTCCAAGTAGAGGTGTACGGAGGGCCATTGCTGAATTCATGGCTTGATCGAGATTTGGCAATAGCCGGTCATGTTGTGCTCCTCGACGGATCTCAACGCTTGTTCCACTCACAGAATGCAGTAGCACGAATTCCGCAATTGGCAATTCACTTAGATCGCGACGTAAACGATAAAGGACTAATTCTCAATCGTCATCAGCATCTTTCACCCATCTGGGCCACTGAATCAAACGCAGATTCATTTGAAAATTGGCTTGCTCAATTTATTTCGGTTTCAACTTCGCAAATTGCCGCTTGGTCGGCTCAGTTGGTTGACACACAGCGGGCACAAATTTGGGGACGTAACAGTGAGTTCATCGCATCTTCTCGCATAGATAATCAAATCTCATGTTGGGCAGCATTGGAAGCGCTGCTCTCAGATTGCGGAGATTACCCAATGATGGTGGCTTTGTTTGATCACGAAGAAGTCGGTTCGCAAAGCGCTCAGGGTGCCGGTGGCCCAATGTTGGAGCACTTGATTGAACGACTTGTTTCTGCCTCCAATATTTCAAGAGCACAATTACTTGAGGCGCTTCAAAAAAGCCATTGCGTTTCCGTTGATAATGCCCACGCAGTTCATCCGAATTACACAGATCGCCATGAACTCAACAATGCACCGTATATAAATTCAGGAATTGTGATAAAAAGCAATGTGAATCAGCGTTATGCAACTACTGCTGTTTCACAATTGCCTATCGTTCATGCAGCATCAACATCCGGTGTTCAGTTACAGGCGTTCTCATCACGCAACAATATTGCTTGTGGATCAACCATTGGACCGATTACTGCAACACGATTAGGTATCGACACTGTCGACATAGGTGTTCCTCAATTGGCAATGCATTCAATTCGCGAAATGTGTGGAACTCAAGATCCGGTTGATTTAGTTGCCTTATTAAGTGCGTATTTCTCACGCAATTAATTGCTACTAATTTGCAATCAGTCGGTTCGCTTCATCAAGAAGTGTTTGCAGCTCGCGTTGAAGTTGTTCTGTCAAGTTTGAAATTTGTTCTCGAGAAGCCCTGCCACCATCTGGGACAGCAATGGCAATTGGTTTGCCAATAACCATTCGACACTTCTTAAAACGGATCGCCTTTGATCCAGATCGCATGACATCTTCAGTTCCAGCGATTCCTGCCGGAATAATAGGCACTCCTGTTTTGAGAGCGACATAAGCAGCGCCATCAAAAAGAGTTTGTACTTCGGGCCCATAGTGGCGCGTTCCCTCAGGAAACATCACTAAGGGTTCGCCACTTTGCAGTACCGCGATACATCGTTTGAGGGCTTCAAGATCAGCAGAACCTCGTGTGACCGGAAATGCGCCAAGTGCCGTCATCACTTTTCCTATTGGCTTGATCTTCCAAATTGAATCTTTACCCATGAATCGAAGCCTTCGTCGGGTGGCCGCAGAAGCGACAGGAATATCAATAGTTGATCTATGGGTTGGAGCGAAAACGAAAGCACCAGATTTAGGAACGTTTTCTAAACCAACGACTCGGAGACGCAAATAAGACCGACAAATGCCCACTACTAAAGCGCGTACACAAAAATAGAAGATCTTCGTCGATTTGGACTGTCCAACAATTCGCGAATCGACAACTGCCACGCCTAAATCCTCTCACGAAACAATTGCTCTATTTCGTCAACCACATCATCAATAGCTCTATCGCTGGTGTCCACCACCACGGAATCGCTTGCAGAAGCCAATGGGCTGTCTGCTCGCGTGCTGTCAAGCAAATCTCGATCTTTGATTGATTGAGCTATTTCGATCACGTTTCCACCATGCTGCTCAACACGACGACGTGCACGAACTTCAGGAGACGCTGTAAGAAACACCTTCAATACAGCATTGGGAAAAACGACCGTTGCAATATCGCGACCTTCGATTACGCCGCCATTGTGGGCAGAAGCCCACTCTTGTTGACGCGCGCGCATTTCAGTTCGAACCCCTGAATTTGCAGCAACCTTGCTGACGTTTCCCGTTACTTCAGGCCCGCGAATTGCAGTCGTGGCGTCGTGCCCATTGATGATTACGCGATCGAGTCCAACATGTAGGTCACATTCTTGAGCAAGGTCGGTTATGAGTTGTTGATTGTCTAAATCCAACTCTCGCAACATAGCTTCAAATGTCACGGCCCGATACATGGCACCAGTATCGAGATACTTCATATTCAGTCGAGCCGAAAGTGCTTTTGCAATTGTTGATTTACCTGCCCCAGCAGGTCCATCAATTGCAATGACGCGATGATGAGCGTCAACTACCAACTGGTATCCCTTGGTCGACCCTCTTCGTAACCCGAAGCACTTTGAATACCGATGATTGCGTTATTTCGGAATTCAGTGATGTTATTGGCTCCTGCATATGTGCAGGAAGATCGAACTCCTGCAACAATTTGGTCGAGGATATCTTCGACGCTTGGGCGCTCTGGGTCGAGATACATTCGCGAAGTAGAAATACCTTCCTCAAACAATTCCTTACGGGCTCGCTCAACTGCAGACTCATCGCGGGTTCGATTACGAACTGCACGATTTGATGCCATACCAAAACTTTCTTTGTATAGACGACCATTGGTGTCGCGCAGAGTATCGGCGGCAGATTCATAAGTGCCAGCTAGCCATGACCCAAACATGATGTTTGAAGCACCGGCTGCTAATCCCAGGGCGACGTCACGAGGATGGCGCACTCCTCCATCGGCCCAAACATGTTTGCCTAACTTGCTTGCTTGTTCTGAGCATTCAAGAACCGCAGAAAATTGTGGTCGTCCAACACCAGTCATCATTCGAGTTGTGCACATAGCACCTGGCCCTACTCCTACTTTGATGATGTCTGCACCTGCGTTGATGAGATCTCTAGTGCCAGTGGCAGTAACTACGTTGCCGGCAACTAGTGGCAGAGCACCAGCTTGTGCTCGTACCTGCTCAATTGCATTCAGCATGCGCGACTGATGGCCATGTGCAGTGTCAACAACCAAAACATCTACCCCCATTTGGGATAGAGCTTTGGCGCGCTTGCCAGGATCAGCGTTAATGCCAACGGCTACGCCGATCATCAATTGGCCGTTCTTATCAAGCGCCGGTTTGTAGATTGTGCTGCGCAACGCGCCTTTACGGGTGATGCAACCAACAAGTTTTCCGTCATCGTCTACGACCGGCGCAAACGAAATTCGACGTTCCGTCATTTCTTCAAACATCGCATCAGCGGTCATTGATGAATTGAGAGAGATAATTTCACGACTCATTACATTTTGCAGTTGTGCAAAGCGATCGAAGCCAACTGAATCGTGCTCGGTAAAGATTCCAGAGGGTCGCCCATCTCCATCAACCACTACAACTGCACCGTGGGCTCGTTTGTAGATCAAACTCAATGCTTCTCCAACAGTTCCATCGGCAGGCATGGTGATCGGGGTCTCATAAACGGTGTGACGCGACTTCACGAAACGAACAACATTTTCAACCACGTCGAGTGGAATATCTTGCGGAAGAACAACAAGTCCTCCACGCCGTGCAACCGTCTCAGCCATTCGTCGCCCAGCAATTGCGGTCATGTTGGACACGACGACTGGAATGGTTGTACCGAGTCCGTCGGTTGTTCGCAAGTCAACGCCCTGGCGTGAGGGCACGTCGGACAAGCTTGGCACCATAAACACGTCGTTATAGGTGAGGTCGTAATTCGGTGTGCCATTCAAAAACTTCATGACGAACTCCCCACTGCTATTGACCCGCTGCTGTAAATGTCGCTTTACGACCGCTTAAGGCTAGTCCGAATTTGTAGCCTCGTAGACACATGACGAACACGATTCATAGTTCAGCAGACGGCGCAATTGATCAAGCGTCAGAAGTGCTTAACCAGGGTGGGCTTGTCGCCGTGCCAACTGAAACTGTGTATGGGCTTGCCGCGCGATCAGATATCGACAATGCGGTTGAACGGATTTTCACGGTCAAGGGTCGACCATCGGGACACCCTTTAATTCTCCATGTAGCCCATGCCGATGATGTAGCTCGCTATGTGGACTCAATTCCCCATCCCGCAAAAATATTGGCCGATCATTGTTGGCCTGGCCCTCTCACATTGCTTCTCAAAAAAAGCAACAACGTTTCTCATATTGTTACTGGAGGCAGAGAAACGGTGGCAATTCGAGTACCGGCAAACGCCTCCACCAGGCTGATCATCGAAAAATGTGGGCACGCAATTGCTGCTCCATCGGCAAATAAGTTTGGAAGAGTAAGTCCGACTACTGCTCAACATGTAGAAGCTGATCTGGGTAGCGAAATTGAACTCATAATTGATGACGGAGATTGCTCAATTGGGGTTGAATCAACCATCATCGATCTCTCTAGTGATAGACCCCAATTGCTCCGCCCTGGTGGTTTCCCGCTTGAAGACCTGGAAGCGATTTTGGGTTCGTCAATCGATCCACCTGCAGGAGAGTCGCGAGCATCAGGCATGCTCGCCTCTCACTACGCTCCTCGTGGGTCGGTTGTTTTGGCTGAATCCATAGACCAGGCCAATGATTTGTTGCAGCAAACACCCCGTTCCCGAATTCTGGATCATTACGCCAATTTGCCAATGTACGCGGCATCGCTGTACAGCCAAATGAGACAAGCAGATAACGACGGAATAGCCGTAATCATTGCTGTTTTGCCCCCACAAACGGGTCTTGGTCGAGCGATAGGTGACCGTTTAAACAAGGCATCCTTGGCCTAGGCTTAGTAGTCCAAACCCAGGGTGGCACCCGTCACCCGACTCCTAGGGGGAGAAAATAAACATGAAGAAAACAACAAAGCGCCGTTTCGGTGCTCTCGTTGTCGGTCTCAGCCT
>JAFMJR010000095.1 GCA_017853385.1 Ilumatobacteraceae bacterium
GACTTGCCGTCGTCAACAGAACCAACAGTGGCAAAGCGCAAGCGTTCCATTAGAAATATCCCGTTCGCTTGCGATCTTCCATGCCTGCTTCTGACATGCGATCATCGGCGCGTGTTGCACCACGTTCGGTAACACGGGCAACAGCGGTTTCGGCGATGATGTCTGCAACCGATGAAGCACTAGACGCAACGGCGGCGGTGCATGTTGCATCGCCAACAGTGCGGAAACGAACTTGCATGTTTTCAACTGTCGCGCCTTCATCTGGCGGCAAAAAGTCGGTAACTGCCATCAGCATGTTGTCGCGCTTGAAAATTGGTCGCGTGTGTGCGTAGTAGATGCTTGGCAAGTCAATGTTGTGATCACCAATAAATGTCCAGATATCTAGTTCGGTCCAATTTGAAAGCGGGAAGACGCGGAAGTGTTCGCCTTGACGATGGCGACCGTTGTAGATACCCCACAATTCAGGACGCTGATTTTTTGGATCCCATTGTCCAAAAGAATCGCGGTGCGAATACACGCGCTCTTTTGCGCGAGCACGTTCCTCGTCTCGACGAGCGCCACCAAACACGGCATCAAAACGATGTTCAGCAATTGAATCAAGCAGCGTGACAGTTTGCAGCGGGTTACGACTTGCGCGCGGGCCACTGACATCTGCAACTTTGCCTGCATCAATAGATGCCTGCACGGAGCCGACAATGAGTTGCACCCCAAGTTCGGCTACGCAGCGGTCGCGGAATTCAATGACCTCTGGAAAGTTATGGCCGGTGTCGATGTGCATCACAGGAAACGGAATGCGGGCTGGAGCGAAGGCTCGCAGCGCCAAATGCAGCATGACCACCGAGTCTTTGCCGCCGGAAAACAACAACACAGGGCGCTCGAACTCTGCGGCCACCTCGCGGATGATGGTGACGGACTCGTCGATCAGGCCATCAAGCGAGGATTTCATACGTGAATAGGTTAGTTCGGAGCGCATCGTTATTTTTTGTTAAGTCAGCCATTCTGTGGAATTTGGGCAGGTTTCATCGTGTTATTCTCAGGGCGTGCCAGCCGGCGCGGAGACACCAACAATGACTATGCGTTTCGCATAGGGGGAGAGCAATTAGATGAAAATGAAGCGAATCAAGGGGATTGCCCTTGCAGCCGCTGCAGTCGTAGGACTCGCAGCGTGCGGCGGTAGCAGTTCATCAACAGACACCACGGCAGCAGGTGGCGACTACAGCAACTTGAAAGTTGCCGTTGTATACATCGGCGTTCCTGGAGATGCTGGATACACCTATCAGCATGAACAGGGAATTAAGGAACTAGAAGCTGAACTCGGAATCACCGTCACCCGTTTGGAAAACATTCCAGAAGGTGCAGAATCCGCAGCAACTTTCGACCAGCTTGCAGCCGAGGGCTACAACCTGATTTTCGGAACCTCATTCGGTTACATGGACCCAATGCTTGAAGTTGCAGCTAAGTACCCAGAAGTGTGCTTTGAGCACGCAACCGGTTACAAGACCTCAACCAACATGGGCACCTACTTCGGTGCAGCAGAAGAAGCTCGTTACCTCTCAGGTATCGCAGCTGGTGCAGCATCGGCAACTGGCAAACTCGGTTACGTAGCAGCATTCCCAATTCCAGAAGTTGTTCGCGGTTTGAACGCCTTCACCTTGGGTGCTCGCTCAGTAAACCCAGAAGCAACTGTTCAAGTGCAGTGGACTTCAACCTGGTTTGATCCAGCAAAGGAAAAGGAAGCGGCACAGGCATTGTTGCAAGCGGGTGCAGATGTTCTTGGTATGCACCAAGACTCAACCGCAACTGGTGAAGCAGCAATGGAAGCTGGCGCAAAGTGGGTTGGTTACAACTCAGACACGCTTGCTGGCAACTTCCCAGACACCTGGCTCACCGCACCAATTTGGGACTGGGGCCCGTACTACATCGCAGCTGCAAAGTCATTTGCTGCAGGTACCTGTGACGTGAACCAGTACTACGGAAACATGGCTGACGGAACCGTCAAGTTGGGAACCTTCGGTTCATCGGTAAGCGCAGAAACTCAGGCACTCATTGCTGAGAAGGCTGCTGCCATCATCGACGGATCGTTCGCTCCTTTCACCGGTCCAATTAAGGACAACGCTGGCAATGAAGTGATTGCAGACGGAGTGGTAGCGCCTTTGGGCGACCTGCTCGGCATGCAGTACCTTGTTGAGGGTGTTATCGGGGAAATTCCAAAGAGCTAGTTCTCTATGAGTAGTGCCTCACATGAGGCGGCATTGGGGTCGCACCGCCACGGCGGTGCGACCCTCTTTGCATTGTCTGCCCGTCAAGTAACGAAACGTTTCCCCGGCGTACTTGCAAATGATCACGTGGATTTTGATTTATTGCCTGGAGAAGTTCATACCTTGCTTGGTGAAAATGGGGCGGGGAAGAGCACGCTTGCTTCAGTGCTCTGTGGTTTGTACAAACCAGATGAAGGTGCAGTTCTGCGTAACGGTACGCAGATTCGTTTAACTAGCCCGCGACATGGTCTGCAAAACGGAATCGCTATGGTGCATCAACATTTCCGTCTTGTTGACCGTTTCACCGTTGCCGAAAACGTTGTGCTTGGCCATCGCAGTTTGCCATTCCGCTTAAAAAATGCAGATCTAGAAGATCAAGTTGCACAGGTTGCAGAGCGCTTTGGTTTGCCGCTCGACCCGCGTGCAACCGTTGGCGATCTTTCTGCTGGTCAGCGCCAACGGGTAGAGATCGTGAAGGCGTTGTATCAAGGTGCAGAGATTTTGCTGCTTGATGAACCAACTGCGTTGCTTGCTCCACCTGAAGTTGAAAAGTTGTTTGAGACAGTGCGCGCAATGACCCAAGCGGGCAAGTCGGTGGTGTTTGTGAGTCACAAACTTGGTGAAGTTGTAGATATTTCAGATCGGGTAACGGTGATGCGTGACGGTCGTGTTACTGGTTCTGTTGCACGCGGCGAAGCCGACACGCGCAAACTTGCAGAGCTAATGGTGGGGCGCGATATCGATCTGTCTCCGCGTCGTTCGCGCGTTGCAGCGCGTGAAACGCTGTTGCATCTAGACAATGTTGGTTTGTCGAAAGATGGAGTTGACCATATTTCGCAAGTGTCGTTTAGCGTGCGCGCAGGAGAAATTGTTGGCGTTGCTGGCGTGTCGGGTAACGGTCAACGAGAGCTCGCCGAAATTGTTGCAGGACTGCAAGCGCCAACTAGTGGTGAGATTTCAATTAACGGCGTTCGTGTGAACGGAATCGGTACACGCAATGTTCGCAAAGCCGGGCTTGCCTATGTTCCCGAAGATCGCCTTGGAACTGGGCTCGCGCCGTCCATGTCAATTGTTGACAACTTGGTGCTCACGCGTAACCGTGGCTTCTTGGTTGATCGTAAGTCTGCTCACGTTGAGGCTGAAGCGTTTATCAAACAGCTCGAAATCAAAACGCCTCATGCGCTTACTGCAACTCGCAAATTGTCGGGTGGCAACTCGCAAAAGGTATT
>JAFMJR010000096.1 GCA_017853385.1 Ilumatobacteraceae bacterium
TCCTGGTGATGCGATACCCGACGAGCAGGGTGTGCTGACAGGTGTTCCCGAGACCACTTCACTCATTAATCCTGAAGCAACCACCACCATTCCTGAAGGATGTTTTGCACAGACTCTTCCGCAGGTGGTGTTTGTTGGCAGGGTGGAAAAAGTTGGCGATGTTTCGGTGAGTTATTCGATTAGTAAAACCATTACGGGTGATGCCAGTGGATATGTTTCGGGCGATGGTCGAATTGAAGTGCAGTATGGCACTGATGGAAAATTTTTAGACGTTGGCACGACGTACATCGTTGGCGCAGTAACTGATCCGTTTTTGCCAATACTGGTTTCTAAGGTGCGTCCTGAAACATCAACCCTGAGTGGAAATGTTGGTCAAACCAACACAGGAGATGCATGCCCGTCATTTGAAGACGCGGTGATTACCTTGCACGAAGACGGCACGGCAGTTGATACCGGTGTATTGCGACCACTCATGCGTCACAAGTTTTTGCTTGCGCTGGTGTTTGTTGCTTCGCTAGCAATTGCCTTCGGCGGACTTGTTGCCGTGGTAATCATGCAGCGCACACGTCGGGGTATTGCCCGAACAATGCGTCGACGAAAACTGTTTAAGCAGTAAATGCAGCAGTTGCAGCAGCGCGCAACTGCGTGACTGCGTGCTTCAAGCCTTTTGGCTCTTTAAACAACGCGCTGCCGGCAATCAATACGTTTGCTCCCGCTTTTGCTGCGCCGGCAATGGTGTTTGGTCCGATGCCGCCATCAACTTCAAGATCAACAACATCATCTAAACCTGCGTTGCGAATCATGTTGCGCACTTCGCGAATCTTTGGCTCCATTGTGGAGATGTAACTCTGACCGCCAAAACCAGGGTTCACAGTCATCACCAACACCAAATCAACAAGATCAAGCACGTGAGCAATTTCGCTTGGCGGAGTGCTGGGGTTGAGAGCAACCGCTGCAGTTGCACCAAGTTCGCGAATGTTGCCAAGTGTGCGATGTAAATGAGTGCACGCTTCAGCATGCACAATGAGCCGCTGGCATCCTGCTTCTACATATCGCTTGGCCATCACGTCTGGTGTAAGCACCATGAGGTGTGCTTCAAAAGGAACCTTGGTGAGCGAACGTGTGCTGGCAATGACATCTGGACCAAACGTGAGGTTTGGAACAAACTGTCCATCCATAACGTCCCACTGAATAAGGTCAACACCAGCTTCATCTAGGGCAACAACTGCTTCACCCAACTTTGAAAAATCAACAGGAAGAACCGATGGGGCTATCTGAATTGGCCGCGTCACGCTAGTCAGCCTAGTTCTGCATGCTTTGGCTCGTAGAGTTAATAAGAGTGAATAGCGAACAGGTACGTATTGAACGGCTTGTCGCCGGTGGAGATTCCTTGGGCCGATTGGCTGACGGGCGAGTGGTGTTTGTGCCCGGAGCGCTTGCAGGCGAATTGGTAGATGTGCAAATTACGCAAAGCAAGAAAGACTTTGCTCGCGGATCAGTTGCCAACATCATCGAAGCATCTCCGCATCGCATTGAGCCACCGTGCCCACATGTGGCTCGCGGCTGTGGCGGTTGTTCGTGGCAACACCTCGACAACTCGCAACACATGGAAACCAAAATCGGCATTGTGAAAGAGGCATTGCGACGAACAGCGAAGATGGAAAATCTTGACGTTCGCGCCGGTGGTCAGGTTGCACCAACGGCTTCGCGCACCACGCTGCGTATGGCGGTTGACAAAGAAGGTCGCTTAGGTTTTCGTCGCGCAAACTCGCACGACATTGTGAACACCCCCGTGTGCATGGTTGCGCACCCGTTACTGAATGAATTCATTGGCGACGTACGCGTGACTGGCGCAAGCGAAGTAACACTGCGCTGTGGTGCCGCCACAGGCGAAATTGGTGTGTGGTTGCACGATGAAGATGGCGAAGACGTGTCAGGCGCAACGATTACTGGTCTGCCAAACGGAGTTGAAGTTGGTCGCAAATCGGTAGTTCACGAAGTGGTGCACGGTGTGAAATTGCAAGTGTCAATGGCATCGTTTTTTCAAGCCTCACAAACTGCTGCAGAGATGTTGGTGTCAGAAGTAAACGAAGCTGCGGGTGAAACTGCGTTGTCGGGCGGATACGGAATGGTGGTTGATGCTTACGGCGGCGGTGGATTGTTTAGCGCAACTCTTCTCGACAACTCAACGAAGACCACGCTCATTGAGTCAAACCCATCGGCATGTGCAGATGCGCGACGCAATTTGTTTGACTACAACGTGAAGGTAGATCAAATTGCGGTGGAGCAATGGAGCCCACAGCCTGCTGGATTAGTCATTGCCGACCCTGCGCGAAACGGACTCGGTGCAGTTGGAGTAGAAACACTGAAGCTGACCGATGCTCGACGCATTGTGTTGGTGAGTTGCGATGCTGTAGCCGGAGCGCGCGACATTCGCTTGCTTACCGATGCTGGTTACACCTGTGAAGGCGTAACTGTGTTGGATCTTTTTCCCAACACACCACACGTAGAAATGGTCAGCGCGTTCTCGCGTAACGCATAATTGCACCATGGCAACTAGCTATTTGGTGTTTGATGGCCAGTGCGGTTTTTGTCGCAAATGGGTGCGCCACATGACCACATGGTTTTCCAAACATCCAACACCCATTGCTTATCAGTCTGCAGATCTTTTTTCGTTAGGGCTTACTGCCGATCAATGTAAAGAAGCCGTTCAATACGTAAGCGATCGCGGTGAAATTTCAAGTGGCTCTGATGCAGCTGCACGCGTTCTCATTCACGCCGGATTTCCGTATTTGATTGCAGGTTGGGTCATGCTCGTTCCAGGTGTTCGCAATGTTGCGCAGTATGCGTATAAGTGGGTGGCAAATAATCGCCATCGTTTTTCAGGAGACCCGCTATGAACACCGCTGCGTTGTATGCAAACACCATTGCAACTGCGGTCATGGTTGGTGTCATTTGGTTTGTGCAAATTGTGCACTATCCACTGCTTGCACAATTTGGCGAAACACAATCGGTTGCAGTTGCACAGCAGCACCAGCAGCGCACGGGCTACGTAGTTGGTTTGCCCATGTTGATTGAAGGCCTGAGCACGTTGTGGTTGCTTGCACGAACGCCAGATGGAGTAGCGGTGTTGCTGCCATGGATCAATGCGGTTTTGCTGGCGGTTGCGCTAGGTAGCACGCTGTTTTTGTCGGTGCCACTGCACGCCAAGATGGCGGTTTCGCACAACGATGAAACCGGTAGACGTTTGGTGCTGACCAACTGGCCACGAACAATTGCGTGGACTGTGCGGCTGGCGCTTTGCGGGGTCATGCTCGCTCAACTTCAGTAGTTGCGAGATCTAAGTGCCCCCCCTCGGACTCGAACCGAGGACCTGCGGATTAAGAGTCCGTTGCTCTAACCAGCTGAGCTAGAGGGGCGACTTGTATTGCGCCCAAGATCATATAGCACTGCCTCGCTCAGCAAAAATTGCCACAATCA
>JAFMJR010000097.1 GCA_017853385.1 Ilumatobacteraceae bacterium
CCCGTCCGTGGGAAAAGGAAAAGTCGGTTCGCCGCAAGAGTGCGCTCACACTATTACTCGGAGCAATTCTTGCTTACGTCGTAGTGTTGTTCACTGGGTTTGCCGGGCCAGATGGTTGGGCGGTAGTTCTGTTTGTTTTCGCAGCAGTGTTTACTTTTGTCAAAGGTCGAAAACTCCAACAAAAAGAGCGTAAAAACGCCAAAGCTCACCTGATTATTTTGGCTGCCGCAGTAATTGCATTCACACCGTGGATCTCGATTTTCATCAGCGTTGCATTTAAAGGAATTAAAGGAATCAGACCAAATTTCTTTACGAATGACATGCGCACAACCACGCCGGATGATTTTCTCAATATGGGTGGAGCAGCGCACGCAATTATTGGTTCGTTGTTGATGGTGGTTATCGCCACGGTGATCACATTGCCGCTTGGAATTTTGAGTGGCGTGTATGTCACCGAAGTTCGCGGTCGATTTAGCGGATTGGTTCGCTTCGTTATTCAGTCAATGAGCGGCGTGCCATCAATTGTTGCGGGCTTGTTCGTGTACACCACATTTGTTGATGCCTCGGGTTCGTTCAGCGCCCTTGCAGGATCATTTGCGCTTGGCATTTTGATGTTGCCAACCGTTGCTCGAACATCTGAAGAAGTGTTGAAGTTGGTGCCAGACGATTTGCGTTCAGCTGGTTACGCACTTGGTGCACGTCAGTGGCGCTCGACGCTGATGGTGGTTCTGCCAACAGTGCGTAGTGGTCTGATCACGGCTGGCATTCTGGGAGTTGCTCGTGTGATTGGTGAAACCGCACCGTTGCTACTTACTGCGCTTTCAAACACCTCATTTGCGTTTAACCCGCTGAAAGGCCCAATCGGTTCGCTTCCGATGTACATCTTTGGCATGTTGCAGATTGGAACTGAAAACTCCATAAATCGCGCATGGACAGGCTCGTTTGTGTTGCTCGTAATCGTTTTTGGTTTGTTCTCACTTGCTCGATATGTGGCGGGTAAGGACAAGCGCTAGTGATGAAACAAGTAATGACTTCTGTACGTAAAGAACAAGAGGAAAATCACATGACTGACACATCGTCAAATACAGCAGTGCTAGAAACCGAGTTTGCAGGTTTGGAAACTCGAGATGTACATGCATGGTTTGGTGACCATCATGCTCTCGCGGGTGTGTCGCTGCAGTTTCCTGCGCGCAGTGTGACTGGTCTCATCGGGCCTTCTGGCTGTGGCAAGTCAACGTTTCTTCGTTTGCTTAACCGTATGCACGAATTCATCCCCAATGCTGCAATGGCAGGTGAAGTTCGCCTGCACGGTCAAGACATTTATGCACGAGAAGTTGATGCGGCTGCCATTCGCTTGAAAGTGGGCATGGTGTTCCAGAAGCCAAACCCATTTCCAGCCATGACCATTCGCGAAAACGTGCTTTCTGGCCTGAAATTGGCGCATATCAAGGTGGACGATGAAGAGTCGCTCATGGAAAAGTGCCTCACGCGAGCTGGTTTGTGGAAGGAAGTAAAAGATCGCCTGAACGCAAGCGGTGGTTCACTTTCTGGTGGCCAGCAACAGCGTTTGTGCATCGCGCGTTCACTTGCTGTTGAGCCAGAAGTACTGCTGATGGACGAACCGTGTTCGGCACTCGACCCAGGCAGCACTTTGCGCATTGAGGAAACCATCAAGGAATTGGCCGAAAAAATTACCGTTGTGATTGTTACCCACAACATGCAGCAGGCCAGTCGCGTCAGTGATTATTGCGCTTTCTTCCTTACAGATGGCGGCCCGGGCTACTTGGTCGAAGCAGACAAGACACGCAAAATGTTTACAACTCCAACCGACTCGCGCACGGCTGATTACGTGCAAGGCAAATTCGGCTGATCGTTTACCAACAGTTCACTTACTGTTTGGCGCAGGTATATACAACCGATATCTAGTTGTAAGCCCACCTTTGTATGGTCTGCATTGTCAACATGACCAAAACAAAGGAACAAAAACACATGCGAAATATTCGTAAGGTTGTTGCAGCAATCGGCGTTTCAGTCGTTGCTTCTCTTGCAACTACATCGGTAGCACTTGCTGAAAGTGCAAACGGTTCGGGTGCAACTTTTCCACAAAACTTCCTCGCAAATGCGACAGTGAACTACAACGCCAAAACCGGCGACAACGTCACATATGCAAACCCAGGTGGCGGATCATCAAAAGGTAAAGCAGACTTCAAAGCTGGCCTCACCGACTTCGGTGGTTCCGACTCTGCGGTAACTGCAGCACAAGCCGCATCATTTGACTGGGTCTATGTGCCATACGTTGGTGGTGCAATTGCAGTTGCTTATCGTCTTGATGAAATCAAGGGTGCAACACTTTCACTTAGCGCAACCACAGTGAACGGAATTTTCGCTGGCTTGATCACCAAGTGGAATGACTCAAACATCGCTGCAGACATGCGCGCGAATCCAGCATGGGCAAACAGCCAAAAGAAGAGTGACCTAAAGGGTGCAGCAGCGCAATGGCAACCAGTTGGACCATTTGCTGCTCAAGTAACGGTTAGCTTGCAACCTTCTGTGTTGAAGTCGGTGAAAGGAAAGAAAGTTGAGCTCATCGACTCAAAAGACAAGAAGGTCGTTGCCACAGCAGTAGTTGGCACCAAGGGCGAAATTGCCCTGAGTGCAAAAGGATTGAACGACAAGTCAACCTATGAAGTGAAAGTAAATGGCAAGACCATTGCTAAGTACACGCGAGTAAATGTCACTTTGCCAGACAAGAACATCACGGTTGTGTACCGCTCAGATGGATCGGGAACCACCAACAACTTCACCAACTTTATGAAGGAATATGCCAATAAAGACTGGGTAACTAACGACGCATTTACCTCAGCAATTCCTGGTGGTTCTTCAAAGGTGTCTTCATTCGGTAGCCGTTTCCAGGCTCAGAGCGGTTCGGCAAACGTGTCGAACTACATCGCAGACAACAACGGAACCATTGGTTACACCGAAGTGTCATTCGTAGTAGACCCAACTCGTGCTGCAAAGGGTATGCAGTCAGCTCTGATCAAGAATGCTGCTGGTATCTACACCGCTCCAACTGCCGCTGCTGCTGCATCAATGATCGGTGGTTCAAAAATTGATGAAAAAGGTTTCGTCACTTTTGATTACAAGCAGACAAAGAATCAAACCGCATATCCAGTAGTTGCAGTTACATACTTGTTGGGCAAGACCGCAAAGAGCGCTAAGAATGCTGTGATTGCAGACTTCGCAAAGTGGATGATCAATGAGTACGGCCCAACTGCAGCTGATGCTCTTGGTTACGCACCTCTTGCAGGAGCAATTAAAACTGCAGCACTTGCACAAGCTGCAAAAATCAATAGCAAGTAATTAATCGTCAGTTCCGTCTTGCTGCTCGCGGAGGAATTTTTCAAATTCCTCCGCGAGTGCATCGGC
>JAFMJR010000098.1 GCA_017853385.1 Ilumatobacteraceae bacterium
TACGGTCACGGAGACAGTGAAGTCCGAGCACTCGACGACGTTTCAGTGCAATTTGAAAATGGCCGTTTCACCGCGATTATGGGCCCGAGCGGCTCTGGAAAATCCACGCTCATGCATTGCATGGCAGGTCTTGATGAAATGACCAATGGATCAGTCACTATTGCCGACATTGACATTGCAAGCCTGAACGACAAAGAACTCACCAAACTTCGCCGAGACAAAATTGGTTTTGTTTTTCAGTCTTTCAATCTTGTTCCAACATTGACTGCAGATGAAAACATCCGTCTTCCATTGCTCCTTGGTAACAACAAAGGCAACGAGGAGTGGATTCAAAAGGTAATCAACACGGTTCACCTACAAGATCGTTTAAGTCACCGCCCAAGCGAACTTTCTGGTGGTCAGCAACAACGTGTTGCCGTTGCCCGTGCGCTCGCAAGTCAGCCGGCGATTATTTTCGCTGACGAACCAACGGGAAATCTTGACTCGACTACGGGAAACGAGATTCTGTCATTCATGCGAAAAGCTGTAGACGAACTGGGGCAAACCATCGTGATGGTCACCCATGATCCGGTTTCAGCAAGCTATGCAGACCGCATTGTGTTTTTGAAAGACGGGAAAATTGCCGGCGAATTGCTGCAACCAACTCCGGAACTCGTGCTTGATTACATGAAGAAATTGGGCAACTAAGTCATGTTCCGCATCGCCCTCAAGGGCATTTTGGGTCGCAAGGCTCGACTTGTCCTCACCTCACTCGCAGTCATATTGGGTACAGCATTCCTTTCAGGAACTGCAGTGTTCTCTGCAACCCTTAACCGAACATTTGACAACTTGTTTAGCGATGTGTTTCGCAATATTGATGCATACGTTCGATCAACGCAGGTAATTGAAGCTGACTTCGGTGCTGAAGAACGGCAGAGATTGCCGCAAGAACTCATCGCGATGATTGAGGAAGTACCGGGCGTTGCAGATGTGCAAGGTGACATTCAGGCATTTGCACGCATCATTGGTAAAGACGGCAAACCAATTGGCACCGAAGGTGCTGGCCCTCCAACCTTTGGAAGTGTTGGCGAGGATTTCAAAGGTGCATTATGGACCATCAGCGATGGCAAATTTCCAGAAACCTCAACTGAAGTTGCATTAGACGAGGCGTCAGCAAAGGCCGGGAAATTCGTCGTCGGCGACAAAGTAAAAGTAGTTGCACAGGCCGGCAGTCGCGAATTCACTCTTGTAGGAATTGCGAGCTACGGAGATGTTCGCTCACCGGGTGGTGCAACATTTGCTTTATTTGATTTGGCAACGGCTCAAGAATTTCTCGCCAAGCCAGGTTTTATTGACAATATTTTGATTTCGGGCGACGGATCCGTTTCAGATGAAGCGCTCACCAAAGCAATCAGTGCTGTAATTCCGAGCTCTTACAAAACAGAGACTTTGACAGGCGCCGAAATCACCAAGGAAACTCAGGATCAAATTGGCTCAGCATTAAGTTTCTTTAGCATTCTGCTTTCCACATTTAGCTACATCGCCCTAGGCGTTGGAAGCTTTGTGATCTACAACGTGTTCTCTATCAGTGCCGCGCAGCGTCAACGAGAAAATGCATTGCTTCGTGCAATTGGAGCATCAAAGAAGCAGGTCACGCGTGCAATGTTGATTGAGTCTGTTGTTGTTGGCCTGTTTGGCTCTGTTATTGGTCTCTTTGCAGGAATCGGTTTGTCCAAAGCATTAAGCGCACTGCTGAAAGCCGCAGGCATTGACCTTCCAAGTGGAGGTCTTGTAGTACCAAGCTCTGCCGTAATCAACACGATTGTCGTTGGCATGATCGTGACAATTACATCTGCATGGCTGCCTGCTCGTCGTGCCGGCAGAGTTCCACCACTTGCCGCAATGCGCGAAACCGCAATTGAAGTGGTTGCACTTACCCGTCGACGCACCGTGTTTGGTTTGGTACTCATTGCCCTTGGTGCAGCATCAATCATTGCTGTCACAAGTGGCGCAAGTAATACATGGCTAGGCATCGGAATTCTGTTTGTCTTTTCAGGAACAATCACATTGGGCCCAGTCATTGCGCGACCCGTTGCATTGCTACTTGGCAGGCCAGCAGAAACACTTCGCGGAGTAACGGGAACTATGGCCCGCCAAAACAGTGCGCGAAACCCAAAGCGGACTTCGCGCACTGCTTCACCTGTACTGATCGGAGTGGCTTTAGTAACGGCAGTTGCAGCGCTTGCCGCAAGTATTCGCACACAAATTGACGGAGTATTCACCGAACAGTTCAAAGGTGACTATGCGATCAATACCAATGCTCGCGGTTTTGGTGGATTAAGTCCGTCGCTTGCAGACGACATCAATTCACTTCCCGAAGTTGAGCGTGCTACAGGATTTGGTTTGCTCACCGTGAAGATTGAAGATAAAGGTCAATACCTGACCACCATTAATCCAGCAACGGTCGAAGGTGTTTTTGATATCGGCCTAACTTCAGGAAAATATTCAGATCTCACACCCGAAACTATTTTTGTTTCACAGCAATATGTTGAAAACAACGATGCTGCTCTTGGCGACAAAATTGTGGTCACTCTGGCAGATGCTCAAGTGAAATCTCTCACCATTGCTGGCATTTATGAGTTTGATGATCTCGCAGGCAAATACACCGTCAGTCGCGACCTGGTTAAAGACTCAACCGTCATTTCTTTTGACCTTGGTGTATACATCAAAGTAAAACCAGGCGTATCTGACGAATCTGCACGATCTGCGCTTCAGGCTGCAGTTGATAAATACGGCCAAGGAGAACTTCTCTCCAAGCGCGAATACATCGATTTGCAATCTGGACAAATCAACCAATTACTTGGCCTGATTTATGGATTGCTCTTCCTCTCAGTCATCATCGCTGTAGTTGGCATCATCATCACGTTGCTGCTTTCAGTATTTGAGCGGCAACGAGAGATTGGTCTGCTTAGGGCGGTTGGTATGACCAAGAGCCAAGTTCGCACTACGGTTCGCTGGGAAAGCGTGATCACCTCGTTACTTGGCGCAGTTGTTGGCATTGTGCTTGGAGTTGGCCTTGGGTGGGTCATTGTTTACGCATTGCGCGATCAGGGTCTATCTTCCTTCTCAGTGCCGGTGAGTTCAACCATTTCTATTTTGATCATGGCGTTTGTCATCGGTGTTCTTGCTGCGGTCTACCCCGCATGGCGAGCTACACGGGTGAACTTGCTCTCGGCGATCACCACGGCGTAATGACACCTGCTGATCTCACGCCAGAGATGATTAGGTTCCTCAGGGAACGCCATCTAGCAACGCTTACCACCCTGCGTCCGGATGGATCACCGCATGTGGTTCCTGTGGGGTTCACCTACGACGAAGAAAAACAAGTTGTTCGCGTCATCACTTTTGCGC
>JAFMJR010000099.1 GCA_017853385.1 Ilumatobacteraceae bacterium
TTGAAATCACCAAACTTGGAGTGGATGCCAATCCAATTCGTCGCCGCATTGGCATTGTGTTTCAAAGTTTCAATTTGTTCCCTCATATGAGCGTGCGCAAAAACATCACGCTTGCACTTACCGAAGTGCTTGGCAAAAGTGCAGATGAAGCATCAACGATTGCAGCGTCATTACTCACCCGATTTGGGCTAAGCGACAAGCTTGATTCCTACCCAGACCGGCTTTCAGGTGGCCAACAACAACGAGTAGCCATTGCTCGCGCACTAGCGCTCAACCCCGAAGTGTTGTTACTTGATGAAATCACTTCGGCACTTGACCCCGAACTCGTTGGAGAAGTACTCGACGTGGTTCGCGAATTAAAAGGCAGTGGCATCACGCTGTTGCTCGCCACGCACGAAATGGGTTTTGCCAAAGAGATCAGTGATCGCGTGTGCTTCCTTGCAGACGGCACCGTTGCAGAAATCGGATCGTCTGAGCAAATTTTTACAGCGCCAACCGATTCACGTACGCAACAGTTTTTGCAACGTGTAATTAATGCTGGCCGCTTGCGCGGTTAAGCGTCTGGCAATACGTAATCTGCGAATTGGTCGCGCAGCGTCTTCTTTGAAAATTTGCCCACGCTGGTCTTTGGCACTTCCGGAATAAACACCACATCGTCTGGAATTTGCCATTTCGCAAGCGTTGGCTTGATGTGATCAATCACTTCTTCCTTCGTCAAAGTTTGTCCGTCTGCAACAACCACGCAAGCCAAAGGTCGCTCTGACCACTTCGGGTGTGGAACGCCAATAACAGCAGCCTCTTTGATCTTTGGGTGCGACATCAGTTCGTTTTCAATTTCAACCGATGAGATCCATTCGCCACCAGACTTAATCAAGTCTTTCGTGCGGTCTACCAAACGAATTCGACCATGCGAATCCACAGTTGCTACGTCTCCCGTGCGCAACCAGCCGTCTTGCGTGAAGCTTTCGCCAGCGCGCTCATCGTTGTAATAAGTAGAAGCAATCCAGTTGCCACTGCACTGCAGTTCTCCACTGGTTTCGCCGTCCCATGGCACCGGAGTCGTAGTTCCTGGCTCAACCACTCGAGCATCAACACCAAATGCAATCTGACCAACAGTGGTTCGCAATTCTGCTTGCTGATCCATTGGCAACTTCTGATCTGCTGCCGACAATGTGCACACCGCAGCAATCGGACTTGTTTCGGTCATGCCCCACGCTTGCAAAATTGGCAAGCCAGTTTGCTCGCGGTATGCCTCGCTCAGTGCTTTTGGTACAGCAGAACCACCACACGGAATAGCGCGAAGTGACGACGTGTCGCGTCCTTTCAATTCGGGAAGCACGGCCATCCAAATTGTTGGCACTCCAGCAGCCACCGTTACTTTTTCATCGACAATCAAATTGGCTATTGCTTTGCCAGACAAGTCGGGGCCTGGCATAACCAAGTTGGCGCCACAAGCAACCGCGGCATGCGCAAGACCCCATGCATTGGCATGAAACATCGGCACGACAGGAAGAATGGTGTCGCTCTCTCGCGCACCAAGTGAGTCAACCGTCATTGCGCCAAATGTGTGAAGGTAGGTGGAACGATGCGAATACAACACACCCTTTGGATTTCCCGTGGTACCGCTGGTGTAACACATGCTTGAAGCAAGATTTTCATCGGTGATGTTGAACTCAACACCTGGTGTTCCCTTCAGCAATTCTTCGTAATCATGCATCTGAAAACCATCAACTGATTTCGGAACATCGCCCTTTCCATCGTCCATGATCACTAAGTGCTTGACAGTTTTGAAGGTTGGAAGCAATGGAGCGATCAACGCAAACAATGAACGGTCAATGAAAATCACTTCGTCTTCTGCGTGATTCACGATGTAGGTCAACTGCTCTGGAAACAATCGAATATTCAACGTGTGAGTAACACGACCAGTGCACGGTGGTGCAAAGTACAGCTCCAAGTGGCGTGCAGTGTTCCATGCAAACGTGGCTACTCGGCCATGTTTTGAAATTCCCAACTTGTCGAGCACGCCGCCAAGTTGACGAGTGCGCGCCGCCCATTCCCCATACGTAGTGCGCTCAATGCCGGTAGCTGTCGCCGTGGCGATGGTTTTTTCGCTGTGATATTTCTCTGCACGCTCAAACAAATGCACCATGGTTAACGGTGTTTGCTGCATTAGACCTTGCATTGCACTCCCCTTTTTGTGCTGGTGACGAGACCCAAGTTACCCAAGTCGGCTACCGTGCTCTAAATGCGCAAGGCAGTGCTCACCTTCACCACCATGCTGTTTGTCATTGGCACTATTGGCAGCAACATTGGTCCAGCGCTCGTTGACAACCACCCGTCATTAGTTCTTGCCCTCAGTTCGCGCAACCGAAACCTGTTTGGATCGGTTCCTTACATTGATGTCATTCCATATGCCGCTATTGGTTTCGTTCGCATACTCATTGCCGGCATCGCTTTGTATTTGGTCGGGCGTTGGTACGGAGAAAAAGCACTTGGCTGGGTAGAGGGAAATCTGGGCGAACTTCCGGCCATCTATCGCTGGACTGAAAAGGCTGTCGATAAGGGCGGTTGGGTCGCTCTCGTACTTATGCCAGGCAGCAATGTGGTGTGCCTCTTGCTCGGCCATAAGCGCATGGATGCCAAGCGGTTTGTTCCCTTGTTATCAATTGGCATTGTTATCAAGTTGATAGTTCTGCGGCTTGGTGGCGACCAGTTTGAAGACCAGATCCGATCGTTCTTGTCTGCAATTGAGCAATACCAGTGGTACATCGTTGCAGCCCTATTTGGTCTGAGTTTCTTCCAGTCCATGAGGAAAGGCCGCCCGAATTCGGACTAAATTCGTGGCACATTCACCTCGCAACTAAGGAGTGCCGACATGGCTGCAAAAAAGAAAATCGTGAAAAAGAAGATCGCTAAGAAGAAAGTCGCCAAGAAAACTGCAAAGAAAGCTGTGAAGAAAACAGCAAAGAAGGCGACGAAAAAAGTTGCCAAGAAAGCAACCAGCAAAGGTGGCTCCCGCGTAACTCTTGGCGGGAACCCTGTATCAACAAGTGGCAAGTTGCCTAAGAAAGGTGCAACCGCACCCGCCTTCACACTCACCACTGGCGCATTGCAAGAAATTTCAAACAAAGATTTGCGCGGCAAGCGTGTGATCTTGAATATCTTCCCAAGCATCGACACGCCAACATGTGCAACCAGCACGCGCACATTTAACTCACTTGCATCATCACTGAATAACACCGAGGTGTACTGCGTGTCGGCAGACCTTCCATTTGCTCAAGGTCGCTTCTGCGGTTCAGAAGGTTTGGCAAACGTGAAGACTGCTTCATCATTTCGTTCAAACTTCGGCAAAGCATT
>JAFMJR010000100.1 GCA_017853385.1 Ilumatobacteraceae bacterium
CCGAATGCAACGTGACGGTTGTGTTCGCGATCCAAAATCACTTCGTCAGGGTTTTCAAATTGGCGTGGGTCGCGATTTGCGGCTGGAAACGCCATTAATACACGATCTCCCGCTTTCATCGGGCAGCCCTGAAATTCGGTGTCGCGATCAACAATGCGAGCCATTGTTACTGGCGCATACACACGCAAAAGTTCTTCAATAGCCGTTGGCCAAAGATCATCGTTTTCGCGCAATTGCTTGCGATGTTCTGGGTGTTGGGCCATATGCCACATAACAGATCCGATTGCAGACCATGTGGTGTCAATACCGGCAACCAGCATGAGATTACATACGCCAAGCACGTATTCAATAGGAACTTTTTTGCCTTCAACTTCTGAATTCATTAATTCAGTAATTAAATCGTTTTCACGCGGATTCTTTTTGCGATCTTCAACCTGAGCAAGGAAGTATTCAATAATCGCAAGACGACTTCTTTTGCGCAACTCGTTGTCGTGCATGTTTTCAAGCACACCGCGCACCCAACCCGTGAAGGTGTCTTCCATGTCAAGTGGAACGCCCAGCATGTTTGAAATCACACGTACAGGAATGTGCTGCGCGTAATCGGCTGCGGCATCTGCAGTTCCTTTGTCAATAAATTCATCAATCAATGCATTGCACAAGTCGCGAGTGCTTTGCTCGTACTTAGCAACTGCCTGAGGAGCAAACACCGGAAGAATTAAACGTCGATGCCAGTGATGATCTGGTGGATCTGAAGTAATTGGTGGCGCAGCAACAGCGCCATATGAACCTTCGTTCTGTCCAGGAATGGGAGGCATCACCAAAATGCCGCGCGAAGTAAAAATTTCGTGCTCTTGAGCTATCGCAACCACATCTTCATAACGGGTTGGTAGCCACGAACCCTGATATCGATCGGTGTGAGCAATTGGGCATTCTGATTCACGAATCTCGCTGTATCCCGGGTACGGGTTCGCAACGAAACCTGGCTCAAAGATGTCGTAATCAGTGAGCATGCTTTCTACTGGTTTACGAGTATCGGTCATAACGAACCCCCAGATTCACTATTCGCTAATGATGATTGCGCGCTCTGGGCAATTGGCTTCGGCACGACGCACTTTGCCCTCTAGCTCTGCAGGAATGTCTCCAGGAATGAGCACTGTTGCGTTACCTAATTCATCACTGCCAAATACTTCTGGGGCAGCAATCGCACACATTTGATGGCCGTGGCACGAACCCATATCTACGGAAACTTTCATACCCACAGACTAACGATCACGCCACTTGGGCTTTGTGTCGGAGATCAGCTCACAACAAATGTTGTGTGCATGCCTGCCGCATAGTGCCCTGGCAAGTTGCAGACAAGTTGATAGTTGCCAGCCTCGAGCGCAAGAGACAAGGATTCCGTTGTACCCGCTGGAAATTCACCAATTTCATCAATTACTTCAAGACCTGGCGATGGCTCTGCGAAATGGTCTCCGTCAAGTGGAATCTGACCATCCAAAATGTCGGTCTTTACCACCAAGAACTCATGCCCAATAGTTCCATTGTTTTTTATCGTGAATGTAACTTCGCCGGCTGTCGCCATATTTGGAGAAACCGTAACCTTCCACTCTTGCAAGGTTCCGCTGATTGAATTTGATCCAGTTCCCGATGATCCTTCCATTGAAGTATCTAACGATGAACTTCCGGCAGCATCGTTAGTATCTGCTGCACAACCTGCAAAAGCGATTGAAAACAATGCGGCACCTGCGAGACGAACTGACTTGCGCATAAATTCCCCCAATTTGAAAGTCAATCTTTGACCTGTGGGTAGTCTAATCACGTGCCAAGTATCGACTCAGTGCTCGCATTTGCCGTTGCATCGCTTGCACTGCTCGTCATCCCTGGTCCCGCTGTTCTTTACGTGATCAACCGCAGTATCGCTGATGGCAGAAGCACGGCACTCGCTGCAGTAGCCGGCCTAGAAATCGGCAATTTCGTGCACGTAATAGCTGCAACGCTTGGACTTTCTGCCGTAATTGCAGCCTCGGCTGCCGCATTTGGCATCGTGAAATGGATTGGTGCCGGGTACCTCGTTTACACGGGAATTCGCACCTTGTTACGAAAGCCAACGACCTTTGACCAAGACCAAAAGTCTCTCTCGCGACGAAAAAGTTTTACTCAAGGAATCATCGTCAACACGTTTAATCCAAAAGTCGCATTGTTTTTTCTCTCGTTCTTACCGCAGTTCATTGACACCGATCGCGGTTCCACTGCATTGCAATCACTCATTCTCGGATCTCTGTTTGTCATTCTCGGAATGCTCTCAGACGGCCTGTACGCAATTTTGGCAAGTGCTCTGCGTGCGCCGTTGCTGAGAGGAAAGTCGTTGCCATTTGTTCAGCGCTATGTCGCTGGAAGTGTTTTTGTATTACTGGGTGTGGTTGCATCAACCACGAGAAGGAGTTAGCAATGAGCTACAAGCAAATGAAACAGCGATTGGATGCTGGTGAGGTCATCGTCCTTGACGGCGCAACCGGAACAGAACTACAACGTCGCGGCGTTGAAATGAGCCCAGAAGCTTGGTGCGGGCCAGCCACGCTGAATAATGCCGATCTGCTTACTCAAATTCATCTTGACTACATCCACGCAGGAAGCGATGTGATCACTACAAACACCTACGCGGCTAACTCCATGATGCTTACTCCTGCCGGTTATGGCACCAAAGTCAAAGACATCGTGAAAACCGCAGTCGATGCCGCTCTGCGAGCAAAAGAGCAAGCCCCTGCAGGCCGAAATGTGGTTGTTGGAGGATCTCTCTCGCACATGGTTCCGCATATTCCAGGGACCGACCTTGTAGACCCAGACCGTACTCCACCGCCAGCACAAATGGCCGAGTCATTTCACGAACTTGCACAGTTATTGAAAGAAGGCGGAGTGGACCACATCATGCTCGAGATGATGTACGAAGAGAACAGAACTCCTCTAGCGCTCGCAGCCGCACAATCAACAGGACTGCCAGTGTGGTTCGGGCTCTCTGCACGACGTGGCGAGAACGGCAACATCGTCAGCTTCAATCTTGCTCACGAGGCTCCGCTTGAAACCATTATCAATTTCATTCCGGATTCAGGAATTGATGTTGTCAACGTCATGCACACACAGCCCCAAGCGGTCAGCGACACCATTGCTATGGTTCGCAAAAAATTTGCTGGCCCTATCGGCGTGTATCCAGACAGTGGATATTTTGAAATGCCAGATTGGAACTTCACCGAAGTTATCCCTGCAGACAAGCTTGAAGATTTCTATAAGGCATGGATTCACGATGGTGTTCAACTCATTGGTGGCTGCTGTGGCCTCACCATCGAGCACATTGACGCTGC
>JAFMJR010000101.1 GCA_017853385.1 Ilumatobacteraceae bacterium
GGCGACTTTGTGGTGTGTCGTCAGCAGACCACCGCAAACAATGGCGACATTGTTGTTGCAGGTATTCCTGGCGACGAAGCCACCATCAAAACGTTTACGAAGAGCGGATCAAAAATTACGCTCACGCCTTCAAACTCCAGCATGAAGCCAATGGTGTTTGAAAATGGCGAGGTTTCCATTTACGGAAAACTTGTCACCGTGATGCGTCGTTTATAAACCGTTTTCTTTTCTAAACACTGCCACGAGCGCATTTGCGTGACCGTGGCCTATTTCGAATTTCGTTTTCAAATGTGCAACTTGCTCCATATGCGCAAGCTTTGACACTTTCTTGAGTTCTTTCATCCAATGCGAAATGGGTTTTCCATACTTCTTTTCGATAGATGGAAAGTATGAAGCTGGTCCCGTGACTTTTGCTGCCATAGCAAAATAATAATTACGCGACGCCGAGTCGCTGAGCCATCAGTTCAATTCGAGCATCGGGTTGCACTACTGCAACGCGCACGTTGTTTGAACCGCCTGCGCCATAGAAGTCGCCAGGGCTCACCAATGCACCGCCCTCGTGTGCCAACTTTTCGGCAAACTCCCAACCATCGGTGGCGTCAAACCACAAATAAAAACCACCTGCTGGCAATTCGATATTTCTGCCCGACCATTTGCTGAGCACCGATGCTGTGCGCTCTAGGCGTCGACGATAAATATCAGCTTGCACCTTCACGCTGTCATCATCGTTTAACGCAACAACACCTGCAGCTTGTGCTGGGCCTGGCACCATCATGCCCACGTGCTTGCGCACTTCTTTGAGGTAATGCACTATTTCGGCATCGCCTGCATAAAACGCAACGCGCAAGCCGGCAAGGTTTGACCGCTTAGACAATGAGTGCAACGCAATTACGCCCTGTGTTCCATATTGCAATGCAGTAGTTGGCTTGCCTTGCCAGGTGAATTCCACATAACACTCATCGCTAAACACCGGCACATCGTGTGCACGACCCCAATTAACTACGGCTTCCATGTCGTCCAGTGCGCCCGTTGGGTTGCTTGGTGAATTCATCCAGATCATCAGTGCACGTTTGGCGTCGTCTTCGCTGATCTTTGACAAATCAAGACCGCCCGTTGGCGTCATTGGCACTGCAACTGGCCTGCAACCCGAAAGCGTCGCGCCCATTGCATAACTTGGGTAACTGACAGCAGGAAACAACACGGTGTCGCGAGAAGGCGTGCGCAGCTTCAACCACTGCGGCGTAGTAACTACAAATTCTTTACTGCCCACTGCAGCCGCAATTTGAGTAAGTGGAATATCAATATCGAACTTTCGTTGCATCCACGAACGCACTGCAGAACGCAATGGTTCGATGCCAATGCTTGGCGGGTACCCGCGTTCAAGATTTGATGAAGACAGCGCAGCGATAACCGCAGCACTAGGCGGATCACACGGGTCGCCAACCGACAAGTCAATTACTCCGCCTTCAAACTTGCTTGCAACTGGTTTAAATGCGTCAAGCCGGTCGTATGGGTACGGAGGTGGAACGAAACCTTGTGTCACAAACTGCCCTTCTGCTGACTCACTACATATTGCGCCAAACGACCGATAGATGCATCGCCAAGTCGTGCGCGAATGCGAATTCCATCTTGTTCGTTCGACGTAGACACCACTTCTCCTTCACGATGCACTGAAGCCACAATGTCGCCCCGGTCGTAGGGAACCAAGAGTTCCACCACCACCGAAATGGCGCGCATGCGATCTCCGATAGTACGCAATAACACGTCGATACCTTCGCCAGTTACCGCAGAAATAGCAACTGAGCCTTCGTTTTGCGAGACCAACCGCTCTGCCGCTTCGGGCGCCATATCTAGTTTGTTAAATACCAGTAGCTCGGGCACAGCACCCGCCCCAATTTCTTGTAACACACCGTGCACCGCATGAATCTGACTTTCGGGGTCAACCGCAGTGCTGTCGACAACATGAATGAGCAGATCGCTGAGCACTGCAACCTCGAGCGTGCTCTTAAATGACTCAACTAAACCGTGGGGCAAGCGCTTCACGAAACCAACGGTGTCGCTGAGCAACACAGGCTCGCCACCTGGCAATGCAAGTCTGCGTGTGGTTGGGTCGAGTGTTGCAAACAATCGGTTTTCTGCAAGCACACCAGCATTCGTTAAATGATTGAGCAATGTTGATTTACCTGCGTTGGTGTAACCAACAATGCTCACCGAACCAAGACCACTACGTTGGCGACTTTTGCCCTGCTCTCGCCTGTTTTCGTGCAATTGCTTCAGGTCGCGCGTGAGTTTGGCAATCTTGTCTTGAATACGGCGACGATCGACCTCAAGTTTGGTTTCACCGGGGCCGCGTGAACCGATACCTGCACCTTGTTGCGACATCGCTTCCGAAATTCCACGGCGAAGTCGTGGCAATTTGTATCGCAACAGCGCCAATTCAACTTGCGCTTTACCCTCAAGCGTGTGCGCGTTTTGCGCAAAAATATCCAAAATGACTGCGGTTCGATCGATCGCGGTTCGTCCCAACAACTTTTCAAGGTTGTATTGCTGTGCTGGCGACAACTCATTATCGAACACCACGGTGTCGGCATCAACCATGAGACATAGCTCTTTTAATTCGTGTGCTTTTCCTTTGCCAATGAAAAATGCAGGGTCTGGAGCATCGCGACGTTGAGTGAGTCTGCCAACTTCATCGGCCCCCGCAGTATCAATAAGACGCGAGAGTTCGTCGAGACTTTCGTCCACTTCTAATTCGTCGTGTCCGTCAAACACCACACCCACGAGCACAATGCGCTCGCGCGTAGTGCGGTCAATAAGTGTTGAACCCAGCGCTTGCTGGTACGGATTACTCACAGAACAATCTCAGCCTGATGCGTGCTCATGTATTCAGCCGGACCAATCAATGTGACATGACCAGGTTGTGGCGCGTTCACCTTTACACGCACATCTCCACCGTCCATGTGCACAATCACTTCGCTTGCTTTGGCAGGCACCAGCCCCCATTGCACTGCTGCCCAAGCACTTGCACATGCACCTGTGCCACAGGCTTGAGTAATTCCCGCACCGCGTTCGTGCACGCGCATGGTGATGGCATTGTTTTCTGGTCCGGGCTGAATGATTTCTAAATTCACCTGCGGAACTTTTTCGCCAAGTTCTTTTAGTGGCACAACGCGCACATCTTCTACGCCCACAACCGAGTGTGGGTTGCCAACAGAAATGTGAGCAACTGGTCTGTCGGGGTTTGCGCCAAGCGTTGACCAGTTTTGCGGTTCATCAAGTGGTGAAATCAACCCCATATCAACGGATGCATTAATGGTGGTGTCATTCACAGGCTGCACATCTACTCTTCGTGGGCC
>JAFMJR010000102.1 GCA_017853385.1 Ilumatobacteraceae bacterium
GTGAATTTGGTGCCGCCAAGGTGTGGCGTAAGGGTGAACTTGCCAGTTCCGGTTACTACGCCAACGTGCCGCACGCCCATGACTTGTTGAGGAATCCACTCTGTTATTTCCATTTTGTCGGTCAGTTTGATCGGCCCAACTTTGGTGTCGCACAGAAATGACGTACCGACACCACGACGCTGCTCGTTGACAAATCGAATCGCGACGGCATCAGCCATCCAGTCAACATGGTTTTCAACGGGCTCAACAATGTTCCAGACATGTTCTGGTGTTGCGTTGAGATCAATACTCACTTCAATGTGTGCCATAAGCGAACCGTACTACGAGTTGAGGTGAGAAGCCTTGCCGTATACCGAAATATGTCGTCGCGAATCATCGTGAAACGGCGCTTTTGAGTAGGACTCCCAGCGTTGCTCAAGTTGAAGTCCTGCCTGAGTTGCCATGTTGTCAATTTCATGAATAGATGCGTAGCGAACTTTCCATTCACGGCGTACGGCTTGCTCGCCACCAATAACTTCAATAAACACGCCTTCGACAAGTTGTTGCGACTTATTTACATGCACTTCGCTCGTGATGTATCCACGGGACGAGCTTCGGTGCGGCGTTGGCCCACTGTGTTCAGGCATGTCAGGGCTGGGTACGAAACAATCAATCAGAATGCGCCCGCCAGTTTGTAATGAGTTCGCACAGCGTTGCAGGCATTCTTGTTGTTCTGCAGCGCTCAGCAAATTAAAAAGTGTGTTGTAGGCGAGCAACACCACATTGAATGGTCCGGGTGCCATATCGCGCACCATATGGCCAAGAGTTGCGCCAACCAATTGTGAATGTGGTTTTGCAGTTAATCGATCGAGCATGGCTTGCGATGAATCAATTCCACTCACTGAAATGCCTTGTGTTTGGCCGGCAATTGCAATTGGCAAAGCAAGCCTTCCAGTGCCAATGCCTAGTTCGTACACGCTTCCTGAACCTGCAAGTGACAACACCAGCGACACCACATCATGCACATTGTCTAAATCCCGATACCACTCGTCATAAATATCGGCGAAGTTGTCGCCATATGGGTTGTCGGAATACTCCACTGAACCATTCTCGCTGAGAACAACGGTTATCGGGCACCTATTAGTCTGAAGGCATGGGTACGTATCTCGACCACGCTGCAAGCACGCCAATGCGTGCTGAAGCGATTGAGGCAATGACCCCGTATCTCGACCACATGTATGCCAACCCTTCTGGTTCGCATCGTTTTGCGCGAGAAGCTCGTAAAGCACTTGATGAAGCGCGCGATTTGGTTGCAGCAACACTTGGATGCAAACCAGGTGAAGTGGTGTTCACAAGCGGTGGCACTGAAGGCGACAATCATGCAATTCTTGGAGCAGTTCGTCGACTGGGTGGAGTAGCGGTTTGCCCAGCTGCCGAACATCATGCGGTTTTACATTGTGTTGAACACGTTGGTGGAGTTGTGGTTCGCGTTAACAGCGTTGGCACGGTTGACCTTGACGAGTTGCAGCAAGTGCTTGAATCAGCAACAGATGATCGGCCAATTACCGTCGTTTCAGTGATGGCAGTGAACAACGAAGTTGGCTCAATCACACCGATGCGCGACGTTGCGCGAATCGTTCGCAAATATGCTCCGCATGCAATCTTGCATACCGATGCAGTACAGGCGGCGTGTTGGTTGGACTTGCGTGAAGTGACTCCACTCGTTGATGCGCTTTCACTTTCGGCACACAAGTTTGGTGGGCCAAAAGGCGTTGGTGTGATGGTGATTAAAACGGGAAAGAATCTTGAACCACTTATTTTTGGTGGCGGGCAAGAGCGCGATCGTCGAAGTGGCACTCACAATGTTGCAGGAATCATTGCAACAGCAAAAGCGCTTGAAGTCACTGACAAAACACGTGCCGAAGAAACTGAACGAGTAACAGCGCTACGCGATCGCTTGGTTGACGAGATTCGCTCTGCATTAGATGGTGTTTTAGAAACTGTTCCTCGCGAGCATCGCGTTCCAGGTGTTGCGCATCTGTGCTTCTCGGGTCTTGAAAATGAAGCATTGCTGTTTCTGCTTGATCAGGCCGATGTGTATGCATCTGCCGCATCGGCTTGCGCCAGTGGAGCCATGGAGCCTTCTCATGTGCTTGAAGCCATGGGAATTGAGCGGTCATGGAGCAATGGGGCATTGCGTTTAAGCCTTGGGCACACCACAACAGATGCCGATGTTGATCATGCGGTTTCGGCGATTGTGTCTGCGGTAAATCAATTGCGTCGTTAGCCTTTAGTTCATGAAAGTGCTTGTTGCGATGTCGGGAGGCGTGGACTCATCTGTTGCCGCCGCCGAACTAAAGGCAGCAGGGCACGAAGTAGTTGGCGTCACCATGCGTCTGTGGGGAGGCGAAAGCGACACGGGTTGTTGCTCGGTTTCCGATGTTGATGACGCTCGCCGAGTGGCTCAGCAATTAGGTATTGACCATTTGGTATTCAATTTTTCAGACGATTTCAACACCCATGTGGTTGCGCCGTACGTGCAGGCTCACGTAGATGGCGTCACGCCGAACCCCTGCATTGAATGCAATCGCCACTTGAAATTTGATCGACTGAGCGAGCGAGCACGTTTGCTCGGGTTTGATGCCGTTGCTACAGGGCATCATGCTCGCATTGAACGAGACGACGAAGGAACACTGCGTCTTACTCGTGGTGCAGATGATGCGAAAGATCAAAGTTATGTTGTGCACATGTTGGATCAAGCCGAGCTTGCCTACACCATGTTTCCTGTTGGTCACTTGACCAAAGCGCAAGTTCGTGAGCGTGCACAAGAACTTGGATTACGTACTGCATCAAAACCAGATAGCCAAGACGTGTGCTTCATTAGCAAAACGGGCGGACGCGAAACCTTTTTAGGCAATCGCATTCCGTTTCGCAAAGCAGTCGTAGTGAACGAAGATGGAACGCCCGCCGGAAAAATTGAAGCACTAGAACTTGTCACTATTGGTCAACGCAAAGGTCTAGGCATACCTGGTGGCGGACCAAAGCAATATGTAGTCGAAGTCGACACGCCAAATGCTCGAGTAGTAATTGGTGAAGAGGCAAGTTTGTATCGCAAGTCGCTTGTAGTGAACAACATCGTGTGGTCTGACGCAGCCGATATTGAGCGCTTAACAACACACAACGATGTGTTGGTGCAGTCAAGCGCCCACGGTGCGGCTATTCCGGCCACCGTTGAGATATTGGGTAATCACGAGATTCGGGTGACGTGGTTGCAACCCCAGCGAGCAATAGCACCGGGCCAGAGCGTGGTGCTTTACAATACGACAAACACTTTTGTCATCGCAGGGGGAATTG
>JAFMJR010000029.1 GCA_017853385.1 Ilumatobacteraceae bacterium
TTTATGTACGACTTCGTGGCGCAGACGCAGCGCGACGTGTTGCCAAACTCGAAAAAGTTTCTATTGACAATTTGTTTCTTCCATTCAGCGAAGAAATACATCACGGAGAACGCGTTGGTCTCATTGGACCAAACGGAACTGGTAAGACGCATCTCTTAAAAGTATTGAGTGGAGAAAACCAACCCACCGAAGGCCAGATCACTTTCGGTCCACGCACCTCTGTTGGAGTATTTACTCAGATCAATAATCGCCCAGACTTCATTGGTCGCGAGTGCATAGACATCGTGCATGACCGCATATCAGAAGAAGAAAAGGCCATGAAAACGCTGGCACGATACGGGCTTCGCAACAATGCTCGACAAAAGTTTGAAACACTTTCAGGTGGTCAAAAAGCTCGTCTTGAAATTCTTCGTTTGGAAATTGAAGGCCATAACGTGCTGCTGCTCGATGAGCCAACCGACAACTTGGATATCGAGTCATCAGAAGCGTTAGAAAAAGCACTTGATGGATTTGAAGGCACCGTTATAGCGGTCAGCCACGACCGCACGTTTCTTGCCCAATTTGACCGGTACATCATGATCACTGATGACGGCGAGGTATACGCACTTCCCGACTACGAAATAGCCATGTCGGGGTTAAGCGAACCCGACAAGTTGGCAGGCTTGCGCCTTGCCAAGCCGCTTACTCGCGACTAGAGCACACCTTCAGGAACGTATCCATCGCCAAATGCTTCGCGCATTTCGGCGACAAGTTGATCGTTGGTCCATAGGTCGATTGCTGTCATCGCCATGATCTTTGCGCCATCAAGAATTGCGCGAGTTGCGTCTTCGTTTGTTGCGTAATCAGCGAACTCAGGAGTGTGCAGAGACACGCCTTCTGGAGCAACTGCGATCATTGGGTGAATTGATGGAGTTAGATAACTGATATTTCCCATATCTGTTGAGCCACCACCAGTTCCGGCCATGTATTCGGTGGTCAACATTCGACCGAACTTTGCCGAGTTCTCTACATATGCAGCGAGTAATGGAATGTTGTCAACAATGTCGGCAAATGGGTTCGGCTGCCATTCGAGTTCAATTTTGCAACCTGCCGCATGAGCACCACCGTGCAAACAACCTGCAACTCGTTCTTTGAGTGGCTGCAGGGTCTTTATTGTGTTTGAACGAACGTACCAATCCATTTCTGCTTCTCGCGGAACGATGTTTGGTTTTTCGCCGCCCTTCAAAAAGATTCCATGAATACGTTCTGTCGGCATGATGTGTTGACGAAGCGCAGCGATGTTCATGTATCCAAGCACCGCAGCGTCAAGCGCATTTTTTCCAAGGTGTGGTGACACTGCCGCGTGTGCGGCTTCACCGGTGTATTTCACCAAACAATGTTGAATTGCAATTGCATTCATACGTGCAAGTTCTCGATCAGCTGGGTGCACCATCATCGCTGCATCAATTCCCGAGAATGCGCCTTTACGAGCCATTTCAATTTTTCCGCCGCCGCCTTCTTCGGCAGGAGTACCCATCAGACGCAATTGTCCGCCCGCTTCTTCGGCCAAGCCAGCGAGTGCAAGACCAGCACCTAATCCTGCTGCAGCAATGATGTTGTGCCCACATGCGTGACCAATACCGGGAAGCGCGTCGTATTCACACAGCACAGCAACTGTGGTTCCCTTTGACCCAACAGCAACATCAAATGCCGTATCAATGTCGTACGCCTTGCGCGTTACATCAAGTTTGTGATCACCAATTGCATCGGTCAATCGCTTGTGTGCGAAATGTTCCTCAAAGTTTTCCTCAGGGTGCGCATGAATGTCATGACTAACACCAACAAGGTCATTTTTCATCTTGTCAATTGATTCACATGCTCGTTGCTTTAGAGACTCACGAAGTTGTGCTGTGGACATGACTAAATGGTAGCCACGCTGATTAGTTGATGACGAGCGTGCCCATCATGTCTGGGTGAATGTGGCAGTGAAATTGGTACGTGCCCTTTTCCAAAAGGGGGAGGTCAACGGTCTCCCCTGCTGCCACATCAATACTGAATGAGTCATCAAGGGGCATGAAGTTGTGGGCTTCACTGTCGTTGTTTTTCAACTGAACCAGATCGCCTTCCATAACATTTTCAGGCACAGCAAAGACGAAATTGGTAATTGATATTTCCGCAGTCTTTCCAGTAGACACAATCTCCGCACTTGAAGACGAGCCACACGCAGCCACAAGCGGAAGACACAGCAATGCTGCAATGACCGATCTCATAGCGCGACCTTACAAGGATCGCCGTAGAATTTCTTGTCGTGATCGTGATTGATGCTCAGAAGCTCTCAGCATCACGACCCAACCGTCCACTATTTACCGATATATCTCTCACACTTTCTGAGGGTGATCGAATTGGCATAGTTGGCTTAAACGGCTGCGGCAAAAGCACGCTATTGCGCATTCTGAGCGGTGAGTACTCACCAGACAACGGTGTAGTGCACCGCGGGCGCAATGCACGCGTTGGCATTCTTGCTCAACAACCAATACTTCCCGCCGGATCAGTTCGAGATGCTGTAGGCGAAGGCTGGCGTGGCGAAGCAATGCTCGACAAACTGGGCATGTCAGGGCTGCTTGATGCCAAGACTGATGAATTATCTGGTGGTCAGCAAAAGCGAGTTGCACTTGCTCAACTTCTTGTTAACGAATGGGATGCACTCATATTGGATGAGCCAACAAACCATTTAGATCTTGATGCCATTTCCTATTTAGAAGAATGGCTTGCGCAATATCGCGGCGGGTTATTGCTCGTAACGCACGACAGACATGTGCTTGACCGCGTGACTAACAAAGTTCTTGAAATCGACCGCGGATCTGCATACATTCACGTACCGACAAGCAAGACTGCAGGTTCTGGCTATGCCGCATATCTTGCAGGTCGTATCGAACGAGAAGAGCGCGCTGCAACTGCAGAACAAGTTCGCAAAAACCTTGCACGCACCGAGCTTGCTTGGTTGCGCCGTGGTGCACCAGCACGCACTACAAAGCCGAAAGCACGAATGGACGCGGCCAAAGAGTTGGTGTCGCGCAGAGCAGATGCACCTGCGCGTCAAGGCGAACTGGGGCTATCACTTGGAAGTCAACGACTCGGGTCAAAAGGAATTGAACTTCAAGGAGTTGCATTTTCTTGGCCTGCATCAGACAAATCTGGCGAGCATCATGTGTTGCACGCATTTGATTACACACTTGAGCCAGGTGACCGACTTGGAATTGTTGGACCAAATGGTGCGGGCAAAAGTACATTGCTCGATTTAATTGCTGGGCGACTTAAGCCAACAAGTGGCCACATAGAAGTAGGCAGCACAGTAAAGATTGGCTACTACGACCAACTTGGACGCGAACTGAATCTTTCGCAAACCGTTCGCGAAGCTGTCATGGGCGACAAGGGGAACCCGTCAGTAGAAGACATCAATTTGATGAAACGCTTTTGGTTCGATGGCGACTCGCAATTTGCGCCGCTTTCCACACTGTCGGGCGGCGAGCGACGTCGTTTACAGCTACTACTCACGCTCATTGAACAACCAAACGTATTGATGCTCGACGAGCCAACAAACGATCTAGACCTTGACACCTTGCGTGCTCTCGAGGAATATCTAGACGACTGGCCAGGAATTGTTGTTGTGGTCAGTCACGACCGAGTATTTCTGGATCGCACAGTTATAGACGTTTTGGCTCTTGATGGCGAAGGTGGAACGCGTCAAGTAGTTGGTGGTATTGCTGGTTGGCTCAGCCAACGTGGCAAACAAACCACTAATCAAACTGCGCCAAAATTGAAATCTGCCCCAGCAATCAACGATGTGCAACCGGCAAAGGTAAAGCCTGCAAAAAGCCCAAGCACATTGCGCCGTTTACTCGGACAAACGGAAAAAGCGCTTGCTCAGGCAAACGAAAAGTTGCACAAACTCGAGCGCGAACTCGCTGCTGCAGGTGGTGACCACGTTGAGCTTGCACGAGTTAGCGCCGAACTAGCTCTTGCTCAACAAAGCGTCGATGATGCCGAAGAACACTGGCTGACTATTGCAGCAGAAGCTGAAGTGCAAGGAATAACCTCGAGCGAATAATGCCTGCAATAGATTTTCAACTTCGTAACGCCACTAGTTCAGACCTTGAGGCAATTGCCGAATTGCTCTCTGAAGGTTTTTCTTTTGATGGCCACGTAATTGTGCAATCAGCTGAAGAACTTGCAGAAGAATTTGACGGTACCTATTGCTCACTTGGGCAAGATGTCATAGTTGCCGAACACGCCTCACAAATTATTGGTGTTGGATACACCATCTATTTGCCTTCAGAAACCAAAGAAGAACGCTGTTACATCTTTGGCACAACGAAACCAGAATTTCGAGGCAAGGGAGTTGGATCTGCTGTCATGACTTGGGCTTCATGGCATGGCGAAGCGTTACTTCGCTCATCAAATGGAGCTATCCCAAGGTTTTTACGCACCGACATGAGCGCAACCAATACCTCCGCTGGAGAACTCTTTAATGATTTTGGATTGAAAGCAGTGCGATGGAACGACGATTTAATCATTGATCTTCAGAACACTCCCGAAGTATTCACTGCCCCGGGTTATTCCATTATTCCGTGGGATCCTTCGCGCGACGAAGAAGCACGAGAAGCAAAAAATCAAGCATTCATGGATCACTGGGGTTCAACGCCAACCAGCAAAGATGGCTGGCAACAACTCGTTCACGGCTCAACCGCACAACTTGCTCATTCCTTTTTCGCAGTTGATGAAAACAACAAAATTGTTGGTGTCTTACTCTCCCATCGATACGAATCAGACGATGAAGTACTCGGCAAGCGAATTGGCTGGATAGATAAGTTGGCAACACTTGCAGAACATCGCAGGAAATCAATCGGTAAATCCCTAATAACTCATGCACTAAACGCGTACAAACGCGACGGACTTACGCACGGCGCGCTTGATGTTGACACCGAAAACCCCACTGGCGCATACGGCCTGTACGAATCAATTGGATTTGCGCCATTTCGCGGGCGTGTTACTTACGAAAAACAGATTCTGTAATTACTGCGTGCTGATACTTGCGCGAAACTCTCCTTCGCGCATTTTCTGTTTTGTCGCCGCGCTTGGTTCATCAAGTCGCTCAATAGTGACGCCAATGATGTCGGCAGTGCATGTAAATAAGTGCGGATAGTTTCCAACTGGCGAGCCTGTATCTACACCAATGTCAAACGTCTCTCCGCTCATGGAATACACAAGCGGAACAGTCTTTTCAATGCGCATGCTTCCTGCAGTGCGACGGTCGACAAACAGTGTTGCCGTACCGCCGGCACCAAAGCCACCGTCATATGCAAAGTCAACAACAATTTCATGTCGACCGGGCTGCAATTTCTCACTATCTGCCAACACCGAATGCACGTGACCAAACCAGTTGTAGTGATAGGTCGGCCTGCCCGACTCATCTATATATAACGACCAACCAGCCATATTCCCGCCTTGGCACGCAACTACTCCATGAGCACCAGTGGCTGGCACGTCAATCTCTGCTGTCATTTTCCACGAACAGTTCTTCACATTTAGCACCGAACTTTCGGGCATGCGCACATGCGCACGCGTGTACGTCACTTTGTTGATTCCATCAAGCGAATGCGGCACGGCGAAATCACCATTTCGCGGAGAGCCTGCGTCGCGCAATGGATAAATGTTGTACTGAATTGCATTCTGGTGAAACAGTTCTTGCAGTTCGGCAAGTTTTTCGGGGTACTTTTCGGCAAGATTCACGGCCTGCGAGAAGTCTTCACTGATGTTGTACAGCTCCCACACTTCTTGGGGCCCATCAAAGTCAAGGCCCTGCAAACGAATCCATGGAAGTCGACCGTGGAAGCACGAGGCCATCCAACCTTCGTGATAGATCGCACGGTTACCCAAAATCTCGAAGTATTGCGTTGTATGCGTGCTTGGAGCGTTTGGATTATCAAACGAATACGCCATTGATGTTCCATGAATTGGCATTTGTTCGATGCCATTGACATGCGTAGGCGGTTCAATACCCACCAACTCGTAAATCGTTGGAACTAAGTCAATGACGTGATGGAACTGCTGGCGCAGCCCACCTGCGTCTCGAATTTTCTTTGGCCAGCTCAGTGCCATTGCATTTCGTGTTCCGCCAAAATGCGAAGCAACTTGCTTCATCCATTGAAATGGCGAGTCAAGCGCCCATGCCCAACCCACATTGAAATGGTTTTCACATTTCGCCGTTCCAAAATCTTCCATGTGTTCAAGCAACCATTCAGGATCTTCTGGAACTCCGTTTTGAAACGAAGGCGCACTCCATGCCCCGTGAATAGTTCCTTCGGCAGAAGCACCGTTGTCGCCGGTGATATAGACAACAAGCGTGTTGTCCATGATGTTTAAGCGTTCTAGCGCGTCAATCAATCGCCCTACTTGGGCATCGGTGTGTGCAAGGAAACCGGCAAACGTTTCCATGAGACGCGAAGCAACTGGGCGATACCGCTCGGGATAATCGTTCCACGCAGGTACCTGCTCTGGCCGCTTTGTGAGCGCAGTATGCGGCGGAATTACACCCAACTTGATTTGTCGTTCGTAAATTTCTTCACGCAATACATCCCATCCACCATCAAATTGACCTTTGAACTTGTCAATCCATTCACGGGCAACGTGATGTGGCGCATGTAATGCAGGCGTTGAAAAATATGTAAAGAACGGTTGATTAGGCCGCGATGCTTGCTGGCGCTCGATCCACGCAATGGTTTGATCGGCTAAGTCTTCAGTTAGGTGGTAATCGGGGTTTCCCACATGGGGAGAAATTGGTGTGGTTTGGTCATAGACGGGAGGTTCCCATTGCGATGACTCTGCGCCGATGATTCCATAGAACTTGTCGAAGCCAAGTCCAGTTGGCCAGCGATCAAAAGGCCCTGCCGGACTTTGCTCCCAAGAGGGCGCTAAGTGCCACTTTCCAAACACAGAAGTTGCATATCCAGACATGCGCAGTACTTGCGCCATCGTTGCTGCCTCGGGTGGAATCGCGCTGTCGTATCCAGGAAACGAGTTAGCAATTTCGGTAATTCCACCCATATGTACAGAGTGATGATTGCGACCAGTGAGCATTGCGGCGCGAGTTGGCGAACACAATGCGGTGGTATGAAATTGGTTGTAGCGAAGCCCCAAGTTGGCAATTCGATCAAGTGCTGGTGTTGGAACTGGGCCACCAAATGTTCCAAATGAGCCAAAACCCACATCGTCAAGCAAGATCAACACAATGTTTGGGGCTCCCTCCGGAGCAACTTGGCGCTCAAGTTTGCGCGGTGTTGATTGCGTGATGAGTCGTTCGGCTTTCCCCGTAAAGGCTGGTGTTGCATTTGGCAGATTCGTTGCCATTAATCAACAAGTCCTTTTACATCAAAGCAACGCAACGCTCGTAATGCGCCATTGACATCACCAGTAATAGTGAGCGATCCATCTTGTTGAGCTGCGTTCAATGTGGCGGACCCTGACAAGACATTTGCCCATGCATCAAGTGTTCCCGCAACTGTGGCATCGGCATCTGTGCCCGAGTATGGCACGGCCACAAAGTTGCGAATGTGCAGACCAGTTGTCTTTCCATCAAAGTCAAATTTCAATTTTGTATTGATGTGTTCAGCGCGTTCCGGCACAAGTAGCACACGCAAAATATGTACTGCTTTTTCGTATCCAGCGCTTAGCAACGTTGGTTTGCGCAAATGCACATTTTTCAAACGCGCAACATTTGCGGTTCCGTCCAACACTCGTGCGCGAGTAATGCACCAGTTACGAATATTTGCAGCGCTCGTTCGCTGGGCGACCATGCGCAACGCGCGGGCAAGCAGTGCTCGATCAGCTTCCTCTGCCCCATCGCTTCGCACGAGCCATGAACCAAGTTCTAACGCCCAGCGAGCATCGTCTTGTTTCAATGCATCGTCAACTTGCTTGCGAACTGCTTCACGTCCACCAAAGCCAGCAATCAACCTTGCCGTGCGTTCGCGCGGAGGCGTTGGAAACAAATTCGCTTCGTCACCATCGAAAAACCCGAACAATCCAGTACGAATTTGGCGCACGTGGTGCTCAACTACTCCATACAACTCCGAAGTTAAATAGTCATCATCAAATGTCTCTGGAAGATCGACTGCTTCTGCAATTTCCGTGCTGGTCATTCCGGCGTTTGTTGCACGAACAGTTTGATCCCACATAAATTGAATGGAGTCGCGATACTTGGTCACTCGCGATGCAATTTCGGAAGCTCCCGACATATGCGGGCCGTGCGCGCACACTAAATGCTCTGCATGTAGTGACAGCAGGTGATCAATTCCCTTCAGCAATATTCGTGGGTCTCGATACTCTTCGCCGCGAATTGCAAACACATTAAACAGCACGGGCCACACCAGGTTGTTCACTGCAACACCAAGCGACGGGATCCAATACGTCACCGAATCGTCAGCATCAGATGGTGCATGCGTTACTTCAATGTCGAGCCCAGCAACATTGATGCTCGCTTGCGAACCAAAAGTATGCGTTGGTTCAATAAATCCAGGTGTAAATGGTGCATGTTTTGGATTGCGGTAAAAGTGTCCAAGACCTACGTTTACTCGACCATCTTCGCCATCTTCGGGAAGCTGCATGGCAAATTGCTCAACCAAACCTCGGCCGTAGGCAGGTGCAATTTCACTCGCCGTTCTGCGACGATTTTCAGCAATTTTTTCATGCCCCCAAATAGGCACTTGCTTGCCGTTGTTTTCTGCAACAACGGCCTTTGTTCCATCTACGTAATGGAAGTGCGTGTACATCACGGCAACAATCGGGCGCTGAGACACCTTGCGCAGCTCTGCAATTGCTTCGTTCATTTCTTCAATCGACTCACCGGTATCAATGGCAATAATGCCTTCGGGGGCATCAATAAAAGATTGGTTCGACAGCCCATTACCCACAAAGCACCACACACCGGGGCGAACTTCGCTGAACGTGCGCTCTAAGCGCTTCGATTGTGCAACATGCAATTCGTGAGCGATCTGCCCAGTAGGAAGAGTGAGCGTTCGTGAGGCATTTGGTTCGAAACTTCGATTTCGACGGGCCATTGTTGCCTCGCTATCTGCGCTTACGCGCCTAGTTTGCGGAAGAAGTCTGGTGGCGCAACTACGTCGTCACGAGTGAGTTGATGTACATGCGACTTGCCAAGACCCAGCAATGCAGAATCAATTCCTCCGCGAATTACATCAAGCACATTTTCTACGCCGGCTTGACCGTTTGCTGCGAGTCCCCACAGATATGCGCGACCAATCATGACCGCACGAGCACCAAGTGCCATTGCCTTCACCACATCGCTTCCGCGACGAACTCCGCCATCAAGTAGTACCTCAATTTGTGAGCCAACCGCTTCGGCAACCGCGGGAAGCGCACGAATTGGCGCAGGTGTTCCGTCCAAATTGTTTCCACCATGATTTGAAACCGAAAGCGCAGTCGCACCTAAATCAACGACACGCTTAGCGTCATCAACACGGCTTACGCCCTTCACCATGAATGGTCCACCCCACTGCTGACGCAACCATGCAATGTCTTCCCACGAAGGAAGTGGCGTCTGCATCCATTCGTAATACGCGCCAAAAAATGTCGGTGCATCTTGGCCGGGCTTTTGCATGTTTGGAGCGGTGAGATCTGGAATGCGACCCGTCTTTGCAAACGACCACAACCACTCGGGCTTCACCAAAACCTCAGGTGCAAGTTTGAGCATCGCCTTCAGATTTATCTTTTCAGGAATCCAGGGACTGCCCCAGTCGCGACCGTTTGAAAACGACCAGTCAAGCGTGACGATCAAACCCGTCGCACCAGCTGCTCGCGCACGCTCCATGCGTTGGATCAACGTGTCTTTGTCACCACACCAATACATCTGAAACAACGTCTGCGTGTTTACTGCAGCAACTTCTTCAACCGATTTGCTGGCAAACGAACTAAGCCCCATTGGAATTCCACGGTTTTGCGCAGCTCGCGCAATGGCAACTTCACCCTCCGGGTGCACTGCCTGCACTCCAGTTGGCGAAATAACTACAGGCATTGATAACTGCTGACCCATGACGCTGACATTCATGTCGCGTTGGGTTGACAAACCCGCAACATGCGGTGCAAAGCCAAGTTGGTCGAATGACTCGAGGTTGTCGCGAGATGAAAGGCCCTTTTCCGAGCCTGCGATAAGCGCGCCATACACCGATTTAGGCAGGCGTTTTTGAGCACGCCGCTGAGCCTCAGCAACAGTTTCAAACCATGCATTTGCCATGCAGGCATCCTATTTGACACGACCGAGGCGAACCTCAGCGAAGCGACCCGCCTAGGCGATAATCAGGTTTGGATTCACCATCTTTTCGCGTGGCAAGCGAATGTCTAAGTATGAACGGATGTTGGCGTCCATTGACTCTGAAATGTGGTCTGGGTAGTGATTGTCCAAGATTTCGCGAACCTTCTTGCGCGCGACATCATTAATTTTTGGACTTCCTACTTCTTTCCATTCCTTCGAGCTCAAACGGTCACCCACTGCTGGGTACAGATATTCACTCTGCATGATGCGCAAGGTTTGCTCGGCGCCGAGGTAGTGACCAGGTCCGTCAATGCACTGCGCGCGCATAGTTTCAATCGACAATGACTCATCGGTCACTTCAATTCCCTTAATGGTGCGCTGTACGGAACCAATGGTGTCGTTGTCGAGCACCACACCTTCCATGGAGAAACCAAGAAGACTTCCGTGCATTCCTGCTGCTTCGTAAATGAGGTTCATACCTGCGTTACCCACGAGGGCGTGGTTGATTCCCTTTTCAGCACCTGACTGCGCGTCTGGGAATTTCGCATCGGAGATGCCCGACGAAGTTCCACCTGTGAGGTTGTAGAAATGCGCCATTTGTGCACTTGCTGCAGACAACAACACTTGCTCTGGACTTCCGCCCGACATTGCACCTGAGCGCAAGTCAGAAACGAAACACCACAGACCAAAGATCGCAGGTGCACCAGGAACGATTGCGTTGACATACGCAAGACCTGCGAGACACTCAGCAACTTGCTGCACTAGCGCGCCAGCGATTGCTGCTGGTGCTGTTGCGCCTGCCTGACCTGCTGACAAGAGCAACACTGGCATGCCCGCAAGCACTGCAACTTCGAGGCACTTACATGCATCGCTTGCAAACTTGAGCGGCGGAACAACGAAGCAGTTTGACTGACTAACGAATGGACGTGCACGCCACTTGTCTTCACCACCAGCAATTTCGTGCAACATCTTGATTGATTCCATGAGGTGATCTGGATGCACCCATGAAGTACCAACGTGCTTGGTGGTGCCACTCACGCTGAGATAACACGTGTTGATGTCCATTGCTGAAGCTTCTGGAATATCACGTGGAACAACTGCTCGCTGATAGAAGTGGATGTGCTCCATTTGGTCAACTAGACGCGCAATGTCGTAGGCATCTTGCGAAACGGATTCGCGATAGTCACCGGTTTCTGGATCGGCGATGTACACAGCAGCACCAGCGGTACCGAAGTACGTATTGGTTCCCCAAGGTTCCATGTCGTGCTTTGGGTCTTGGCCATACAACGGGAAGTTGCGGCCAGCCATGGCGATGGTGTCTTCAATGAGTGAACGCGGGAACAGCAATCGACCATTGGCATCGAGCTTGCAGCCCTTTGGCAACAAGTATTCGAGTGTGCTTGGAATGGCATCGGCAATACCGATGTTTTCCAACACATCAAGTGCAGCTTCGTGAATCTTCAACACCTCTGCGTCAGTGAGCACCTTGTAGCGACCACTTGGCATACCTGGGCGAACTGGCTTGATGTCTTCGGTAAGCGGTGCTGCGCGCAATGCGTTACGAGCGGCACGACCTCCACGTCGAGCATTTGTTGATGCGGTCATGTTCTTTCTCCTTTATGCCTTAATTCGTTCACTCTTTGGATCGTAGAACGGTTCGAGTTGCGCCTCTGCCGCAAACCTCTCGCCCGCTACTTCGATCTCGTATGTTCCATCCATAACGAATGCTTTATCAACGAGGCCGTGGTGGTTCTCAACATAACCCATGCCAATGGACTTGCCGATGGCGTGCCCAAACATTCCCGAGGTGATGTGTCCAACAATTTCGCCGTTACGCCAAATTGGTTCGTTGTGATACAGATTCTTCATTGGATCTTTCATGGCAAATTGAACCAAGCGCTTCTTCACGCCCGTTTCCTTTTGCTTGAGCAATGCTTCCTTACCGTTAAACCCGCCTGGCTTGTTCCATGCAACTGTGAAGCCAAGGCCTGATTCAAGCGGTGTGTCGTCTGGCGATACGTCATGGCTCCAGTGGCGATATCCCTTTTCCATGCGCAGCGAGTTGAGAGCGTGATAACCCGCATGCTTTAAACCAAACTTTTGACCAGCTTCAACAATCACGTCGAACACACCTGTTGCGAATTCGGTTGGAATGTACAACTCCCAACCAAGTTCACCAACGAAGGTCACGCGACTTGCACGTACTCGCGCATAACCGATGTCAATGATTTGCGAGGTTCCAAATGGGAACGCTGCATTCGACATGTCGGTGGATGTAAGCGACTGCAACAACGCACGCGAATTTGGACCCATGATGCTGAGCACCGCAGAACCTGAAGTGACGTCGGTGAGTACTGCACGCTCGTCTTTGCCAATTTGATCCTTCAAGTAAATGAAATCTCGTGTTTGGGTGGCTGCAGCGGTAACCACCAAGAATCGATCAGCGGCTTCACGTGTAACGGTGAGGTCAGCTTCAATGCCGCCGCGCTCGTTCAACCACTGCGTGTACACCAACTTGCCAACCGGCACCGACATGTCATTGGTTGATACTCGGTTGATGATCTTTTCGGCGTCTGGACCTTCGAGCACAAACTTGCCAAACGATGATTGATCAAACATGGCCACTGCTTCACGCGTTGCGCGGCATTCTTCGGCTGAATATTCGAACCAATTTGGGCGACCATAGGTGTATTCGTATTCGGCTTTTTTGCCAGCAGGTGCAAACCAGTTTGTGCGCTCCCAGCCAGCAACTTCACCAAAACATGCACCTTTTGCTGTCAAACGGTCATGCAATGGCGAGCGACGCACGCCACGGGCGGTTTCTGGTTGACGGAATGGCCAGTGCATTGCATACAGCAGTCCAAGCGACTCAACCGTGCGGTCATGCAAATAGTTCTTGTTGCTTTGGAATGGCATGACGCGACGAACGTCGACATCCCACAAGTCCATCGGTGGTCGACCATCAACAATCCAGTCAGCAAGAACCTTTCCGGCTCCACCAGATGACTGAATTCCGATTGAGTTAAATCCTGCTGCAACGTAAAGACCTTTAACTTCTGGTTGTTCACCGAGCAAGTAACGATCGTCTGGAGTAAACGACTCTGGTCCGTTGAAGAACAAGCGAATGCCCACTTGCTCCAACAGATTCATACGGTGAGTTGCGTTTTCAATCAAAGGCGCGATGTGTTCAAAGTCTTCTGGCAACGACGTGAACGAGAATTCTTCTGAAATTCCCTTCATGCCCCATGGCTTTGCAACTGGTTCAAACCAACCCACCAACAACTTGCCTGCATCTTCTTTGAAATAACCCGAACCATCTTGGTCACGAAGCACTGGCATGGTTGGAGAAATTCCTTCAACTGCTTCAGTCACGATGTAGAAGTGCTCTGCAGCGTGCAGCGGAACTGTTGCACCAACTTGATCGCCAAGTTCGCGTGCCCACATGCCAGCGGCATTGACAACCGCTTCTGCACGAATAATTTGTCCTTCAACTTCAACACCAACTGCGCGACCGTTTTCTACAACGATTCGATCTACTTTTACGTTTTCAACAATGCGCACGCCGTGTGAGCGCGCACCTTTTGCAAGTGCTTGCGTTACGTCGATTGGGTTCACCACACCGTCACCAGGCAAATGCACTGCACCGACCAAGTCATCAACACGCGCAAGTGGAACCAATTCTTTTACATCCGCAGGCGTAATGATGTTTACCGGCAAACCGAACACGCGTGCCATAGATGCACCACGCTTTAATTCTTCAAAACGCTCTTCGTTCGTTGCAATGGCAACCGAACCGCGTTGCTGGAAACCTGTAGCTTGACCGGTTTCATCTTCAAGAGTTGCAAACAAATTGGTGGTGTACTGAGCAAGACGCGTGAGGTTTTGCGTTGCGCGCAACTGACCAACAAGACCTGCTGCGTGCCATGTGGTTCCAGAAGTCAACTGCTTGCGCTCGAGCAACAGCACATCGGTCTCTCCCCGCTTGGCAAGGTGATAGGCAATGCTGCAACCAACGATGCCGCCGCCGACAATGACCACCTTGGCGTTACTTGGCAGATTTGACACGGGAACTCCCTTAACTGGCTGGCACAAATTGGCATCGAATACTTGTGTGTCTAGTATGTCACGGCGAGATATATCACGCACTGGCCGGCCCAGACCCGGGCCTGATCTGACGAAATCGGGGACATATATATGAGTGAGCGCGCACGGATTGTCATTATCGGCGGCGGCATTGCGGGCGTGAGCGCCCTGTACCACCTCGCAAAGATGGGCTGCACTGACGTCTTGCTGTTGGAACGCGACGAATTGACCGAAG
>JAFMJR010000103.1 GCA_017853385.1 Ilumatobacteraceae bacterium
AAGAAAGCCGAAATGTTCGGCTTTTCGCATGTGTGGACATTTGACAGTCACATTTTGTGGCAAGAGCCATATGTGATTTACAGCCAGATTTTGGCTGAAACTCGCAATGTGATTGTTGGTCCCATGGTGACTAACCCGGCAACTCGTGACTGGACTGTTACCGCTAGCACTTATGCAACGCTCAATGAAATGTACGGAAATCGCACCGTATGTGGAATTGGTCGAGGTGACTCGGCAGTTCGTGTAACTAATGGCAAGCCAACCACTTTGGCAACACTTCGCGAAAGTGTGCATGTTATTCGCGAGCTTGGTTGTGGTCGCGCTGTTGATTACAACGGTTCAAACATTCGATTCCCTTGGGCATCAAAGAGCGAACTTGAAGTGTGGGTTGCTGCATATGGTCCGAAGGCACTTGCTCTTACCGGCGAAGTTGCAGACGGTTTCATTTTGCAGCTCGCCGACTTGAGTATTGCTGAATGGACAATCAAGGCTGTTCGAGATGCAGCCAAGGCTGCAGGTCGTGACCCAAAGAGCGTGAAGATCTGTGTTGCTGCGCCTGCATATGTAGGTAATGACGTTGCTCACATGCGTGAACAAACTCGTTGGTTTGGTGGCATGGTGGGCAATCACGTTGCAGACATCGTGGAGCGTTACGGCGAAAACTCAGCGGTGCCAAAAGCGCTTACTGACTACATCAAGAATCGTCAGGGTTACGACTACAACGAACATGGTCGTGCAGGCAATAGCCACACCACATTTGTTCCAGATGAAATTGTTGATCGTTTCTGCATTCTTGGAAATGCCGAAGAACATGTTCGTCGACTCACTGAATTGAAAGAACTTGGAGTTGATCAGTTTGCGGTGTACTTGCAGCACGACGGCAAGGAAGAAACTTTGCAGGCTTACGGCGAAAAAGTTATTCCAGCAATTCAGGATTTGGGCAAAGCCAAACAATGAACCAGTCACTGCGACGCGCTGCATATCGCACAGGAATGTTCCTGGTGTCGCTAGCGCTCGTTGCAGTGTTGTGGGAGTTGTACAAAGTTGTTGGTCCTGAAAAGGGCGGAAAGCTTTTCGGCATTTCAATTCTTCCGCGCTCAAACGACACAGCTATGCCGCACTTGTGGGAAATGCTGAGTCGTTATGCAGAGCCTGAAATGCGCGGTCCGAATTCGCGAATGATTTGGATGGTGGTGCTGCAGGGCGCTTGGTACTCATTCCGTCTAGCGCTCGTTGGGTTCATCATCGGGTCAACGATTGGCGTTGGGTTGGCTGCGCTGATGACGCGTTTTAAGACTATGGAACGCGGTTTACTTCCGTACCTAGTGGTGTCCCAGACGGTGCCATTGATTGCACTTGCACCGCTTGTTGTGTCATGGGGTGGCAAGTTGCACATCTTTGGTTACACCTGGCCACGCTGGTTGTCGGCCTCGGTTCTTGGGGCATTTCTTGCGTTTTTCCCAATAGCCGTAGGCACTTTGCGCGGTTTGAAGAGCGCACCTGCAGCATCGCTTGAACTCATGGAAAGCTATGCCGCGTCGTGGAAGCAAACGCTGTTTAAGTTGCGTTTTCCCGCCGCAATTCCGTACATGGTGCCAGCGTTCAAACTTGGTGCTTCGGGTTCGGTAATTGGTGTAGTGGTTGCCGAAATTTCAACAGGTCTTAAAGGTGGCATCGGTCGACTGATTATTGAATACGCCCGTCAAGCAACGGGTGACCCAGCAAAAGTATTCACCGCAGTATTTGGCGCCGCAGGTCTTGGACTTGCGATGGCTGGCCTTGTTGCGCTTGCAGATGTGTTGTTGATGCGAAACCGACCAAAGGAGACCACCACATGAGCGCAGTTCATGTTGCTGGAGTCAGCAAAATATTCAATCAGGGCACGCCCAAGCAAGTGGACGCACTTGTTGATGTGAACCTCACTGTTGAGCCGGGCGAATTTGTTTCGCTGATCGGACCATCGGGTTGCGGTAAGTCAACTTTGTTGCGACTCATTGCCAACCTTTTGGAACCAACGTCTGGTGCGGTCACAGTAAATGGCAAAACCGCAGCGCAGTCACGTCTTGATCAGGACTATGGAATGGCTTTTCAGCAAGCCGGTTTGTTTGACTGGCGTTCAGTTGCAAAGAACATTGAATTGCCACTTGAGCTGAAGGGTTGGGACAAAGAAAAGCGCGCAGCTCGTGCTCAAGAAATGCTTGAACTAGTGAAGTTGCCAGAATTCGCTGACCTCATGCCTTGGCAATTGTCGGGCGGAATGCAGCAACGCATTGCCATTGCGCGTGCGCTAGCGGCACACCCGCCGTTGCTGTTGATGGACGAACCTTTTGGTGCACTCGACGAAATGACGCGTGAATACATGCAGGGTGAATTACTGCGAATTTGCGCTGAAACAAAAACGACTGTGGTGTTCGTTACGCACTCCATTCCAGAGGCGGTGTATCTCTCGAACCGAGTAGTGGTGATGTCTCCACGTCCAGGTCGCATTACAGAAGTGGTCAATGTAAACCTCGGCGCTAATCGCAGCGAAGACACCCGTGCAGCTGACAATTTCTTTGCAGGAATTACGGCTGTCCGAGAAGCGCTTCGCGGCACACATGCAGATCATGCCAATGCCGGAGCAATTCGCGGAGTTGAAGATCGCTGATCATGACGTTCGTTAATCGTCTTCGCAACTTCGGCGTTCCCTTTTTGTTTGGCGTTGCGTTTCTTGCGTTTTGGGAAGGTGCGGTCAAGTTTTTTAACTTGAAGCCGTATTTCTTGGCACCTCCATCAAAAATTCTTGGTCAATTTATTGATAATGCCTCGCGAATTTGGGACGCCGCTTCAGTGTCTGGAATGAATGCGCTAGTTGGTTTGATTGCGGGAACAGTGTTTGGCGTAGCCATGAGTTTCATCCTCAGTCGGTTTCGCTTTTTGAGTTCGCTCATCACACCACTTGCAATTGCGCTCAATGCCATTCCAATTTTTGTTCTCGTTGCAGTGCTGAACAACATGTATTCAATTACCAGTGAAATTCCACGTCGCATCATGGTGAGCCTGGTGGTCTATTTCATTGTGTTGGTCAACGTGGCCAAGGGTTTAACTCAGGTAAAAACCACGCATCTCGAACTCATGCGTTCCTATGCCGCAAGCGACGTGGATATTCTGCGCAAGGTACGTGTTCCTAACGCGATTCCGTACCTGTTTACGGCGCTCAAGATTTCGGCTCCTGCGGCGGTAATTACGTCGTTCGTGTCCGAATATTTCGG
>JAFMJR010000030.1 GCA_017853385.1 Ilumatobacteraceae bacterium
TGGTTTGGCGGCCGATGGTGTAGCGCGTATTGGAGAGTTCATGGCGAGCGCCGTCTTTGATTACCAAAAAGTGCGCTTGAACTGTTTCTGACGGAAGTGATTGTTGCACTGGTTGTGGAACAGAAGACACCGCTGAAGCCACTACTAGGCATTCGTCGCCATTGAGATTTTCATCATGATCAAACGTCACTACGGGTTCGCCCGAGAGAACGTATCCTTCATTATTTGCGTGGTGAGTAATGGCTTGACGAAGTTCGTGTGCAAGAGGTTTAAGCGACGGACTTATAAGTTCGAGATTGCTTGGAGTTAACAAAACTTTGTAGGTTGAAGGTGCAGCACCATTGTTTTCAAGGGCGATGTCGTCCATGGTGGCGACAAGCTGACGACCAATGGTGATGGGACGAATTCCGCGCCGACGGGCGATCGCAAACACCCTTATATTCTAAGCGGTGCGGCCTGTGTATGGGTCTGACCCGATGTAGCGACCCCAGCGATGCTCAAATCGTTTTTGGTCAGTTGCTGCCACTTTTTCACCGATTGTTCGTGAACCAAAGTGAAACATCTTTGACTCGGGGGTCCACACCGTTTGAAGTCCTTCAAGTGAAACCTTGAGGCAAAAGTCAAGATCTGCAAAGTTGTACTGATAGCGATCAGAAAATCCACCAACTTTGTCAAACACGCTTCGGCGAAACGCCATGCATGCCCCACTGACTCCCGTTGCAGATCGAGCAACAGTCAAAAGCCCCATATGACCAGGTTTGGTTCCAGACTCACCATGACCGATATGGCGAATTCTTGGAGAGGTTGAAAAACCAGCACTACAAATTCGACCGTCTGTAAGTAACAACTTGGGTCCAACAACTCCAGTTTCAGGGAACTCAAATTGGCCAACCATCTGCTCCAACCAATCACCATCAATTACCTGTGTGTCGTCGTCAAGGACAACCACTACTTCACCGGTACTGGCCAATACTCCTGAATTCCACTTTGTAGCAATATTGAATGATCCAAAAAAGTCAACAAAACGAACTCGCTCTGAGTTTGCAATTCTGAACGGATGGATCATTGATCCGTCTTGATTGACATCGCGCACAACAACTATGTCGTACGAGGGGTAGGTCGTTTTCGCCAAAATATTTGCAACCGCATTTTCAATCATGCAAGTTGCGGCGCCCCAGATTCGAGAAGTATCTCCTCGAGTCGGGATCACGATGCTGACATGGGGTCGATACGAGTTTGATGTTGAAGAAAACCGATGTTGGTAACTGCCAGGGTTTAGTTTTTCAATTTTCGCTGTCACTTTGCTGCGCTCAAAGTGACCTTCAACAGCTTTCTTGCCGGCATCGTATGCATATGGTTTAGCGTGAACGTCTCCTGCAGCAGAACCAGGAACTACCCGCCAGTGATAGAGAATTGCAGGAATATGGGCAACTTTTCGTGCTCGTTCGGTTGCACGTAAAATCAAGTCGTAATCTTGCGATCCATCAAACCCGGCGCGAAAGCCACCGATTTCATCGAGTAGTGAATTTCGGAAAACAGAAAAGTGACAGCAGTAGTTCTGTCCACGCAAACGCGCAGGATCAAATTGTGGTTTGCGAAAAACGTCGTAATGTCGACCTTTTGCATCAATCTTGTCCTCGTCGGTGTAGAGGTAATCAATGGTGTCGTCGGTACGCAACTCTTCATCAATACGCTTGAGTGCTCGCTTCGCAATCACGTCGTCGTGGTCAAGCAGGGCAACAAATTCGCCAGTTGCCATGTCAAGGCCATCTTGAGATGCGGCCACGATTCCGCCGTTGGTTACACGGTGCATGACGCGCACTCGAGAGTCACGTGCCGCAAGGCGATTCAGGATTCGTTTTACGTGTGGTTGGGTTGAATGGTCATTAACGATGCACCATTCCCAGTCAGCAAAGTTCTGTTTGCGCACCGATTTAATGCATGCTTTCAACGCACGTGCGGGGGGATTGTAAACAGGTGTAACGATGCTAAATCGAGGCATTTATTTTTTGCGTAAGAGTCGTTTTGCGAAGCGAAGTGGAGAAAGCACGAACGCACCAACTCGCCAAGTTGGGGTTTGCATCACAGCTTGTCGAGCGTGCTTTACATCGCTTTTCAAGCGTGCACGTAATTCACCCAACTCAGCACTCATGCCGTACACAGCGTCACGTGAAGCAAGCACTTCTCGCTTTGCCGCTTCGAGCTCGGCAGTTCCATTTTGTTGGCGAAGCATGCCTATTTCGGTAAGAAGTCGCTCCCGAGAAGCATTCCGCAAGTCTGACAGTGCGTCATTGGCGTCATGTGCTTCAGACATCATTGAAATACTACACGCGCACTTATTTCGTAGCCGTTGGTGTGGTATTTGAGCGTTGGTAAGGTGAACCATCCATTCGGGCGAGTGGCGAAATGGCAGACGCGCTGGCTTCAGGTGCCAGTGTTCGCAAGGACGTGGGGGTTCAAGTCCCCCCTCGCCCACAACTGAGTATTGGTAAGGTTTTTACGTCGTGCAAGCAATTACTGAACTCATTGAATCGCGAAACCTGTTGTGGAATCTCACGCTGCGCGAGTTGCGCTCGAAATATCGACGTTCGTTTTTGGGATGGGCGTGGTCGCTTCTCAATCCATTATCAAGCATGCTCATTTATACATTTGTATTTGGAGTGGTATTTGGTGCGACCGCTCCAGTTGGCGAGCCATCGGGCCTCAATGTGTACGCGCTGTATCTGTTGTGCGGAATTCTGCCATGGGGGTTTTTCTCTCAGGTCACTAATTTGGGAATGAATTCGCTGCTCAGCAACGCATCATTAGTTCGTAAAGTTGCGTTTGCTCGTGAAACCTTGGTGATTTCACAAGTAATTTATTGCTTTGTTCAATGGTCAATTGAAATGTCGCTGTTGGCGGTCGCACTAATCATTGCGGGTAGCCCGATCATTCCTTGGTTGCCAGTTGCAATTTTGCTCATGCTTTGTCTCGCGGTGTACGCATCTGGCTTCGCGCTTGCGCTTTCAGCAGCAGCAGTGTTTTTCCGCGACCTTCGCTACCTGTGGGGAATTTTGGTGCAAGTGATGTTCTTTGCAACACCAATCATTTACACCCCAGATCGCTTAGAAGGAAAACTTCCTGGGTTTATTGAATTCATCATGACCTGGAATCCAATGGCGGTATTTATTCTCACATTCCGTCACATGTTGTACGGAGGTTCGGCACCAAATTGGGGTGAACTGTTATATGTCGTGACGGTTTCCATTGGGGTATTTATTGCTGGTTGGGCAATATTTACTCGGCTATCTCGCCGGGTTGCTGAAGAACTATAAAGCGATTAGCTAATGGTCCACGTAGAAGGAATTGAGACCAATCCTTCTTCAAAAAGATGTTCTTGGTGAACATCAAACCTCACCCAATTTTGGCAATGGTCGTATTCAGTGGTTCCAGTGGAATCTGTGCAGGTAGCAGAAATGTAATAGGTGCCTTCAAGCAAGGGAACCTGGTCTAACGAAATACGCATAGTCGTCGGTTCGCTTAGTCCGCGCAATGGAGGATTAGCGGTTTGTGAGGTAGTTGACCACACGGTCTCTCCGCCAATTTTGGCAATGGAAATCTTGATGATTGGTGAAACCAGTCGCGTTTGTGGTGTTATCGCGATTTCAATTTGAGCAGGATCTTGGGTGTTTATTCGTTCGACACTGTGGCCATTTGCATTAAGCAATCGAATCGCGTTGAAGTGCGCTTCACCAGTGCCCCAACGCTCTCTAAAGTCGGCGTCGCGTTCGGTGTGTGTTGCGTAGCTTTCACCCGTGTAGGCAGCAATCACATCAGCAGATGGACCACGCATTTTTAATGTGCCTTTTTCTAGCCAAATCACTTCTTGACACATATTTTGCATTGAAGCAAGCGAGTGACTTACCACGATGATCGTTTTGCCGTCACGACGAAACTCTTCAATCTTTTCCGAGCTTTTACGTTGAAAGGCCTGGTCACCGACGCCGAGAACTTCATCAATGAGCAACACTTCAGGCTCTACGTGTGTGGCGATCGAAAACCCAAGACGCACCGTCATGCCTGAGGAAAAGTTCTTCACAGGTGTATCAATAAATCTTTCGAGTCCAGCAAATTCAACAATGCTGTCAAATTGTTGCGTGATGTCTTTGTGCGTCATACCCAAGATGGCGCCATTGAGAAACACATTTTCACGGCCAGACAACTCGGGGTGAAAACCTGCTCCAAGTTCAAGCAATCCAGCAATTTTGCCTCGAACTGAAATGCGCCCGCGTTCTGGTCGGTAAATACCCATGAGGCACTTCAACATGGTGCTTTTTCCAGAACCATTTGAACCAATGATTCCGAAGGTTGCGCTTTCCTCTACATCAAACGAAACGTCGTTAAGCGCCCAAAACTCTTCGTATCGTGCACGACGACCCCGAAGAAGTGCAGCCTTGATGTACCGATTCCGTTCGTGATACAAACGAAAATTTTTTGATACCGATTCAACGGTAATCACAGGATCAGACATGCATCATGATTTTAGCGACTGCGTGCTTGAGAAAAGCGATTGCGCATGTTGTTAAGTTGCGCGCGTAGGTTTGCTGGGAGCACCTTTCGATCCCAGTTAATCACTAATGAATCCGCGTGCGTTTGGTAATACTCAAGCTCTTCATTGGGCTGTGTTGAGTCTTCGTACCACGGCATGTGACGAGCAACGTATGGCGGAGCAGCTCGCAACGAGCGATGATTGAGATGACCTTCTCCTGGTCGGTACATCGCAAAGGTTGTATCAATGGGCGAGTAATAAAAGCCGGGGAATCGTTCGTCCAACCACCATTGAGACTCCCACTGCACCACTGCTTGACAGTGTTGATAGTGATCAGGAATGTCGTCAATACGAAGCGAAAAACCCACTTTGTCTATTTCTTTATGTGCAGCGAGCGTGTTTTCAAATACTTCAAACACATCAGATGGGCATTCCTCGCATGGAACGACGTCTGGATCGGTTACAACAAAGTAAGAATCAAGACCAAGCTCAAACGCTAACCCGCTCAGCCACGGTGCTCGATGTCCAAGATTGATTTCGTTGTAACGCACTTGATGTGGTGACGATTTGAGATATTCAACAAGTGGTGGATAGGTGCTGGCATTGTCACACAACCAAATATTTTCTTGACCCTGATTTTCGAGCCAGGACACCAATTGCTTGAGATGTGTTACCCGATCTCGAACATTGATGATGATCGGGTATTGCTTCATTGTGGTGGTGCCTGTTTTTCGTGAAGAAAGGGAACGATGCGAATAATGCGCCGGCCAATCTTGAATGCCCGAGAATTTTCAACTTCAGCAACTCGGCCTCGAAGCCGATCGCGTTGGTCGGTCATTGAGGTATAAATCGTTCCGATGTGCTCGAGTTCGGTATTCACCCGTGCAAGCTCTGCTTCTAGGTCATTTCGCTGTTCTACGACGGTTTCAAACCCGTCGCGAATTGTGACAAGTTCGCGTTGCAACTTGATCAATTCTGCGATTTTGCTTTCCGTGTACAGACTGATTTGTTCGTTCTTCATTCGAAGACCGTGAGCCTCTTCGAGTAACTCCTTAATCAGCTCATCGCGGTCGTCTTCGCCAGTGGACACATCTCAATCATACTGATGTAGCCCAAGATGTAGATTTGTCAAGGTGAAACTCAAGCACGCGCCATTTAAAAGTTGGTTGATGTGTGTTGAGGTGGCCTATGCGGCAACAGTGTTATTGGCCTTGACCGTTGGCCCGATTTACACGATGTGGCGTGAAGCCCAACTTAATAATCCTGCCCTTCCGATTGACTCAGCACATTTAGCAACGTTTGCAATTGTTCAGCTTCCCGCACTTTTTTTGTTGGGCAAGAGAGTGACAATTTCCATGAGTTGGAAATCTGCTGAGTGGTATTTATTCGCTCTCATCGGCTGGCTGGTTTTTACTTCGGCCACAAGTGATATTGGTGCATATGCAGTAGGCAACGCGGCAAAGGTCGCACTCGCTGCATGCACTGGTTTGTATCTAGCAGTGAGTTTTACTCGCCGACAACAGCTCATCGCTATAACTATTGCCACGCATATGGGTGTGCTTATTTCGCGGTTTGCAATAGCTAGAGATTGGCCGGAATCAATCTATGAATCACGAGAGTGGAGCGGCATTTACGTCAATCCAAACCTCTTGGGACCAGTTGCTGCGGTTGCTTGTGTGTCATTGGTATTTTTAGCAATTTCTTTTTTCAACAACATTCGCCGTGAGTGGCGAATTGCATTTTGGGTTTTGGTCTTTGATATTGCGGTCTTTGATGTGGTGGTTCTCTTGCGCACCAAAGCATTCACATCGATCCTTGCCACATGCGTTGCATTAGGAATCGTCCTCTTCGCATATGTGGTGCGCAGAGTTATTGCAGTTGAAAAATTTGTTCAGGTGTGGCCACGACTAGTAGTTGCGTTGTCTGGCGGGCTAGTTGTTTCAATGGTGGTGTTGTATCGCTTTAGTTCATTAGTAAATGGAAAGTTGCTACCAAGATCAGCGTTGCAAGAACGTGTCTTTGCGTGGGATTTTTCGTGGACGGGATTTCTTGAACGACCGTGGTTGGGTTGGGGCCAAGGTGTTGCATGGTCAAATCAAATATTTCGCCGCTTAGATTTGTATTGGACAGTGGTCAACATTGGTCATAGCCACAGCGCATATTTCGATGTTCTGCTGAGCGGGGGAATTCTCGCCGGAGTACTACTGCTGACATATCTCGTAATTGCACTGATGCGTATCAGCAAGGAATGTAGCTCGCCTGAATTTGATGCTCAGCGGATTGCGCTCGTGTTCTTCTGTCTGAGCGCAGCGTTGTTTGAGCCATTTATTGTGGCGAACTATTTCTTGTGGCCGATTTTGGTTATGTCGTTGGCAGTGACAAAGCCGAATAATTAATCGGCGAGTATTTGCAACATTGATTCACGCGCATTAGCTGGATGTGAAGAGAGAAGACTCAGATCAATTGCTGGTACTGGCACATGAGAAATGAGCGGGTGGCGTGGTCGCGTGTCTTGCTCACCATCGCCAAATAGTTCTTCGTGAACCTTTTCCCCGGCACGCAAGCCGACTATTTCAATTTCTACAGGTTTTCCAGAGTTCGCTACGAGTTGCTTTGCAACTTCGTAAATAGAAACAGGCGTTCCCATGTCAAGCACGAGTGCCTCACCAGATTGCCCAATTGCACCTGCTTGAATCACCAATTGAACAGCTTCTGAGATCGTCATGAAATAGCGAGTAACACCGCGGTGCGTAACCGTGAGTGGGCCACCTTTGGCAATTTGATCCCGAAATGACATCAACACACTTCCGCGAGACCCAAGAACATTGCCGAAACGAACTGACATGTATTTGCCAGATGGAGCCGACTTGCCAACAGCGGCGGTAATACGTTCAGCAATTCGCTTTGAGTATCCGAGCACGCTTATTGGGTTGGCTGCCTTATCTGTCGAAATATTGACAAACACCCCAACACCAATTCTCTTTGCTGCGTTGAGCAAAGTGAGCGTGCCAAGAACATTGGTTTGATAGGCCTCTAATGGATAACTCTCAAGCAGAGGTAAGTGCTTGAGGGCTGCCGCATGAAAGACAACCTCCGGCTTTCGTGTGTCAAAGATGTGGTTGATCGTTGCTTCATCACGTAAGTCGGCCAACACCGTCTGTGGTGTATCCAGCAATGCGCGACCATGAATAGACAACTGCACCTCATGCAATGCACTTTCATCACGATCAAGCATGATCAGTTCAGCTGGATTAAATCGTGCAAGTTGTCGACAGAGTTCGCTACCAATGCTTCCTCCTGCACCAGTAACGAGAACTCGGCGGTTTACCAAATAATCGGAAATCTGTTGAAGGTCAATAACGACTTTGCGGCGACCAAGAAGGTCTTCGTCGGTGAGATCTCGAATGTCACTTGTATCTAATGGACGCTCATTCAAGTTTTGTACCGCAGGAAGCACTTTGACATCCATTGCCAAAGCACGAGCGCGTGAACTGATATCGCTGATGAGCGCACTATCAGCTGAAGGAATTGCAATCAATAGCGTTGTTGCACCTGTGCGCGTACGGGCTTGTGACAATTGGTCACGTCCGCCAAGCACCGGTACTCCAGAGATACTCAGGCGGTGTGTGTCGGGGTTGTCATCCAAAAACCCAACAGGCAAGTAAGGCGATTGAGGATTACGCAGCAGAGTGTTCACCATCTGAATGCCGCCTTCACCTGCTCCGTACACCAAAATTTTTGCTGCTGTTTGCGCGGTTGGTCTGCGCAACTGTTCGCGAATTAGTCGCCAGGTGTAGCGGCTGGCTGCCACAAAGCACAATCCTGCAAACCCCGAGATCAAGATGACGCTGCGCGGAAACGGGTTAAGCGACTGATCAAAGAAGCGGAGAATGAATAATACGGAGGTGGTTATGGCAGTAGCGGCGACAAGCCCACCAACTTCGTCAAAACTGCCGTATCGCCATCTGCGCCGATAGATACCAACGATGTATCCAACAATTGCGTGAACTACAAGCACGATTGGAATAACTCGAATCACAGAGCTTCGTGTTGCCCCAAATGGATCATGATGACCCTGATATTCAAAGCGTGCGTATGAAGCAGCAATTGCTGTGGCCGACCAAATCAACATGTCAATGACAAATTGCAGGACAGAACTCAAGATCACGAATCGACGTGAGTGTGTGAGTCGATCAGTAATTTGTCGTGCGCGATCGGAGAGCGAAGTCATGAGGTGTTATTTGAGATTGTCCGCCAGCACGACTCCAAGCACAGGCTTTTTTGCACTCGAAAGCACTGACCACGTATCAACAACTTCGGTAGAAGTTGAATGCTTGGCGTTTGCAACTATTACCACTGCTCCACCAATTGCAAGCAACTCTTGGGCATTAACGGCTGAAACGCTGGGTTTTGCCGTAACCGCAACTCCGAGCGGTTGAGTGATTTCGTGTACACGTTGAGCAAATTCGGCAGTGTTGCCAGAGCGAGAAGCGGGCATAAAGGTGAGTGAGGTAACGGAAAGTTGTTGCGCGCGGGAAACCAAAGCGGCTGACACATGTTGAAGCGAAACAGGTTCTTTTGTTACATGCCCAACAAGGTCGGCTGTCTCCACAAATTTTGTTAATTGGCTGAGTGATCGAATGCGCTTATCAATGATGGTGAGCTGAAGAGCAATAAGCAGTCCAATTAAGGCACCTGCAGCAAAACCGAATGCATAGGTGCTCCTTTTTACGGTCGATATTGTGCCGCCGTATTGGTCTTCACTGGTCGAGAGCAATGCCAATTCTCCAGTAATCAATGGAAGAGCGGCATCGATACCCGCAATTTTTTCTTGTGCGCTCACCGAACCATTTTGAGCAACACCTTGCAACAGCGACTTCACTCGTTGCATTCCAGCAACAATGCTGTCCTTTCGCACTTGCGCGAGTGCCGCAACATATGCATCGATTGCGGTATTGCAAGTGTCGGCGGTGTCATCTGAACAATGAAAGGTGTATGTCGGTGTGCCAACGCTAAGGAACGTAAATTTTGTCTTTCCATCTCCCTCAGCAGTATTGAGAAGCGAGAAGCGTTGTTCCGATCGAGTAATGGTTACTTCCGAACTCACGCCAGTTTCTTCCGCAATCTTTTCGCGGCTGGCTTGTTCCTGCACTTGAAGAATTTGATTGTCATAACTTGGAAGGGGGTTAACGGTTGATGGGTCAATACCCACCACCGAAAGAAGTGAGGTTTCGTCACGTGACTCATAGATTCGAGTCACTTCTGTGATTGAAGGTGTAGTTGATAGATCGCTCTCTTGTGACCACATTGCAGCAGTGCCAAGAACAGCCGCAATCAGCACGATCCACCAACGGGCGATGATGCCCCTTGCTACTGGAATAAGTTCCACTTCCCCGACTTCACGATTCAAAATGCCCATTGCAAAACAGCCTACCAGTGCATATTTATGCCAATTTCCCACTGTTATCGGAGGTGCAACACTTCTGACATCAGTCCGTGTCACGATGGATGCAATGATTCCGCACCCCCAGAGTCCAGTTGATGATCTTGCGCGCATACTGGCTTACGCAGACGCACGAGATCAGTCGGTGCCGGTGCATGAAGTTGCAGCCGACATGTATGCGATGTCGTGTTGGACTCCCGAATTTTGTGCAGCGCTTATTCGAGCAGCCGATCTTGTTGGTGGATACTCATCTCATGATGGTGACCCTGTGCCAGGACAAGAGATTTCATTAGCAGCAATCAGTCCGAGTTTGTTTGAAACGGTACAAAACGACATGGGCTCCCGCATTTGGCCTCAATTACAACAACACTGGCCACTCATTGACTATCACGGAATTAACGACGCATTCATCATTCGTTATGAAGTTGGTGGGCAAGAGGAATTACGGATTCACCACGATGTCGCACAGGTATCTGCAAGTGTGAAACTTAATAACGATTACACCGGCGCCGAGCTGCAGTTTCCACGACAAAATTTTTCTAATGCACAAGCTCCGGTTGGATCATTGATTGCATGGCCAAGTCTCGTTACTCATCCGCACTTGAGCGCACCAATTACAAGTGGCGTGAAATACAGCTTGACGATCTGGTTTGAACTTCCAATTTCACTGCAATAACTATGAACAGAATCTTTAGTGGTTGCTTATTTGTTGTGGGTTGTTTAGCAACGTCTGGATGCGGGCAATGGACTTCAGCGCAAAGTGTTCCAACAACCCAAGTTCTAGTCACAACAACGACAGAACCCGAAGTGATCTCCGCCTCGGGTCAACGCAGCGGCGCGGCAACAAAAGCTGCGCAGGAAAAGCTCCTTCAACTTGGTTTCTGGTTACTTTCTCCGTCGGGAAAGTACGACGAAACCACCCGCCAAGCGGTTATGGCTTTTCAGAAGTACTACCGACTTCGCCCAACGGGAAGCATGAATGCAGCAACGGCTTATTTGCTCAATGAATTGAACGTTCGTCCTGTTGCTCAAGCGACGCAGGGTTCGCTTGCTGAGGTTGACAAGGAGCGTCAATTGTTGTTGTTAGTTGAAGACGGCAATGTGAAATACGTGATCAACGCATCGACTGGTGATGATCGCGAATATGTTGAACCCGACATGAATACGCCAGGTGTGATCATTCGTGGCACAGCAATTACACCGGTCGGAAAATTTAAAACAAATCGTGAACGTCCAGATGGTTGGTGGGTTGGGGATTTAGGCCAGATCTATCGGCCGAAGTACTTCATTGGTGGCGTGGCGATTCACGGATCTCAAACAGTGCCCGCGTATCCGGCAAGTCATGGCTGTGTACGTGTAAGCACAGCAGCAATGGACATGATTTGGGATACCAACTTTTTGCCGTTGGGCTCCGATGTTGTGGTGTACGGCGAAATTAACTAGTTCGCTTACGAACTGATAATTGGTGATCATCGGCATTCAGACATTTGCCATCGCGCAACTGAAACTTCCATCCATGCAGCGTGCACACCACGTTGTCGCCTTCAATCACACCAAACTCTGAGAGATCAGCCTTGCGATGCGGGCAATATCGCTGCATGACATAGCCGCCAAGTTCAATTTCGGCTGACGCTTCTGTACTCGAATTGTTTCTTTGGGCGGCTTCGAGCTCGGCACGTCGCATGCGTTCAACAGACAAACTCTTAAAAAAGTTGTAGAGATATTCGTTGTATGAGCCATCTCGCCACGCTGTGAAGCGACAAGACAAAAACAATGAGTTTGACCAATCAACTGCTTTTTGATTAATTACACCCTCGAGTAATGGTCGGGCAATGTCGAGTCGAAACTTGATTGGCTCGTTATTAAAAGAGGAAATCTTTCCCGCCGGAAAGTCAATCAAAATTTGTTCGTTGTCGGTTTTGATCAAACAGTTTCCGCCAATTGCAGAACGCAGTGCGGGAGCCATAGCGAGTAATGGTTCCCACCACGCTTGAAGCTCGCTGACCAGTTTTCGATCTGAGACGTGCCACGACGACTTGGTCTTGTGTAGCCATTCAGCCCAATCCGCTTGGTATTGGCGCAAATATGCCCGCTTATCGGTAAATGGTCGGTGCACGTCAGCTTCTGGAACGCAATGTGTAACAGCAACATGCTCAGGAGTTGTTGTGATGGCTGTACCAGGAATGTTGAGTACCGCTTTGTTATTTCCAAGATCGGAAAGGCGCTGAATAAATTGTGTTTGATCTGGAAAAATTGACAACTCATCGCCATCAATCATGTTGATTGAAAACAGATCCTCGTCGAGAAAACACGGCGGGCCGGCAGATGGAACCACCACCCGAGCACCGATCGCATCCACATAGCGAATAGAGCGAGCGAATTGGCTTTCCACCTTGCTGTGCGCGAGCGCCTTTAGTTCTTCGCGCGGTTGGTCGTAGACCATGGGATACCAAATTGCGCCGCTGAATTGCAGCCAATGCATGTCTGCAGGGCCATGTTTGAGTAAGTCCCCAAGTTCACTAGTTCGACAATCGTTTTGGTTCACTAGTCGCGAAGTTCCATCTTCAACTACGAGAGCAGAGTCGCCACCGGGACCATCGGCAATTGCGGTTTCAACGTGAATGGCGACGCGGATTCCATCACCAAGGTCGGTCATTTCTGCATTGCGAGTGCGAATGAACTTGGTAAATCCAATGCGACTGAGTTGACGCTCTAGTTCACGTGTTGCGAAATCGGGCAACAATACAGGTGTTGATTTGTCCATGTGTTGCGACAACCAAGCTTCATCTAAATGGTCGCCGTGCTGATGTGAAATGTAGAGATAATCAGGATGTTCAATCTTGCGCATCAGATCGCTTGGCAGCTGGTCGTTACGTGGAAATACAAACCACGAAGCCCAAAAAGCGGGAACAAACCAGGGGTCACACACGATGGTGCGTGAGTTGGTTTCAATCAAAATGCCAGCGTGGCCGATTGATGTGGCCTTCATGATGTCTTAAGCAATCGGTGGATCAGTGAATTGTTGACCGCCACGCGCCACGTGCTCGGTCCATTCCGAACCATCCCAATAACGCAATTCAAATCGCTTGGATGGGTCTGGATACCACGCTGGGGGTGCAGCAGAGTTGCCTGTTTGTGTGGTTTCAGTGATCGTGATTTGAGTCGTTGAAGGCGATGTCGCCACTGCTTGAACCGAGGTGCTTGAAGTAGGTCGACGAAGAAACGCGCAATAACGACCATCAAAAGTGGTGACAATGTTGACCACTTCCCATCCTTCTGCAGATTTCTTGGTGAGTTCAGCAGCAAGTGATTCTGGGCTGGAATTAAATGGATTAAAAGCCACGTATTCGTACATAGACATCAGGCTAGTGCTGGGTTCAACCGATAAATAGGTCGGAACTCAATGAAAGAACGGCGTAACCTCGTGATGTGACTTCTGCACAACGCATCGGATTTTTTGGACCTGCAGGCACATTCACGGAGCAGGCCCTACTTACTCAGCCCGATTTGGCTGCGGCGGTGACAGTACCTTTTCGTACCGTTCCCGACGTATTGGATGCAGTGGAGTCTGGTGAAGTAGATCTTGGGTTCGTACCTATTGAAAACTCCATTGAGGGCACGGTTAATTTCACGCAAGACGCACTGGTTTTTGATCACGATCTGTTGATTCAACGAGAAGTTGTGCTTGACATCGAGCACTGTGTGCTGGCAAAGAAAGGCGCAACGCTTGCAGGAATTGAAACTCTGTTTTCAATTCCTGTTGCAACTGCGCAATGCCACGAATATGTGCGCGCCAATTTAGGTAAAGCAGATGTTCGTGCAGCGAACTCCACTGCCGAAGCCGCGCGAATTGTGAGCGAAAGCAGCGGCAACACCACGGCAGCAATCGCTCCACGAAATGCGGCAAAGGTATACGGGTTGGAAGTGATTGCTGAAAATATTGCGGATCACGTAGGCAACCAAACACGGTTTATTTTGGTTGGCAAAAATGTGATTCCTGCACCAACGGGTCACGATCGAACTGCGCTCGTAGTTTTTCAACGTGCAGACGAACCAGGAAGCTTGATTTCCATTTTGCAAGAATTTGCAGCGCGCCGTATCAACTTGTCGCAGTTGCTTTCACGCCCAACAAAACGCGGTGGTCTTGGCGATTACTGCTTTGTGATTTATGCAGATGGCCACGTAAAAGATGAGCTGATGGCCGATGTGCTTCGTGAACTTCGAGCAAAACAAGGTGCGGTCAAGTTCCTTGGTTCGTATCCAGCCAGTGGAGAACACGCGCATTCCGCACGAGAACACGCAGATGCACGATGGAAAGAAGCAGATGACTGGGTTACTGCGCTGAGAGAGCGAATTGCCCGCTA
>JAFMJR010000031.1 GCA_017853385.1 Ilumatobacteraceae bacterium
AAAAAACGCTCGTCTTGTTGATACCCACCCATGGGTTTCTCACCACCTAACTAGGACAAGGGTAGCAGTGCGGCAAGTATCGTTTCCCGCATGGATCTAGGCATTTCTCAACGTACGGCAGCAGTGGCTGCGGCCTCGGCAGGACTTGGTTTTGCAAGCGCAAAAGCCCTGGCAGAAGAGGGTGTGCGTGTTGTCATTTGCAGTCGAGATGCAGATCGCGTTGCGCAGGCGGCACAAAAAATTGGTAACGGATGTGTTGGTGTGGTCGCAGATGTTTCGACATCGCAAGGAGCGCTCGACTTCGTGCGTCAAGCGCAAGAAATACTTGGACACATTGACATTGTTGTAGCCAACGGTGGAGGACCACCTGCAGGAAACTTCGCATCAACTGATCTTGATTTGTATCCAGCAGCACTAGAGCGAAGCATGTTGGCAACAGTGGCGATGTGCAAGGAAGTAATTCCCTCCATGCAGCAACGTGGTTGGGGTCGAGTAATTGCCATTACTAGCACTGCGGTGCGACAACCGTTTGCCAATCTCATTTTGTCGAGCACAGCTCGTGCTGGTCTCACAGCATTTCTTAAAACTGTGGCAACTGAAGTTGCAGCTAATGGTGTCACTGTGAATACGGTGCAGCCAGGTACGCATGCCACTGATCGAATTAAACAGTTGTATGGGTCAATGGAAGGTGCTGCAGAGGGAATTCCTGCAGGCGTGGTTGGTGACCCAAGTGATTTCGGGAGCGTTGTTGCGTTTCTGTGCAGTGAGCAAGCCAAATTTGTCACCGGTGCTCACTTGCAAGTTGATGGTGGCTCGTATCCGGGGTTGATCTAATGCTTCAACATGTTGTTGCTCTTACATGGAACGAATCGGTTCCAGAAAACTATGCCGAAGTAGTAAACAAAGCGTTGCTCGATATGGCGAAAACTATTCCATCAGTTCGCAGTTACCGCTGCGGTGCTGATTTGGGCGTGAGCTCGCACGCAAATGCCGACTATCTCATTGTTGCTGAATTTGATGACGTGGCTGGTTGGCGCGAGTACGACGAAAATCCGTTACACAACGAAGTTCGGGCTAAATACTTTGCGCCTTACGTAGCATCTCGCGCCGCAGCGCAAATTACTTTCTAGCTCGGTACACGTGACGGTCTTCCCAATGGGTTGACACTGCGCACGCAATCCACACATACAAAAATCCAACGATGATGTCTGCAACGTAGTGTTCACCGAAATACACCAAGCACAACGTCATTGAGGCGGGAAGTACGAGAGCAATTGGCTTCATCCAGTTGCGCATTTTCCCCCAGAAAAACACCACAACAAGTAGCGCACATGCTGCGTGTAGCGATGGCATTGCGGCAACGGGGTTCGAAATTGCTGCTCCGCGATCAAACAATTTTGACACTGTGTGCAGCCCCATATCGCTCCAGCCTCTGGCTGTGATGCGCTTAATTGGGCCAATTAAGCCCTCTTTAGAGATCATCCAGGGGGGTGCCACTGGCAAAACGATGTACGTGACAACTGCAAGGAAAAACAAAATGCTGAGGCGACGAACATATTTCACCCAGTATTCGCGACTTGTCCACCACAACAACACAGCAACACCCATAGGAAAGATGAAGTGAGTCATGTAGGTGATTGCGAGTGGATATTCGTACCACGCAAGATCAGACGACACATTGAGTCGTTGCTGCAACCACACGTTTGGGTCAGCACCAAAAAACATTGCTCGGTCAATATTGCGAACCAGGGTTTTATGAACGGGTGTGCCTAGTTGGTCGGCAATGCCTCTGCTGTATTCGTAAGCAAACAACATGCCGGCAAAAACAGACCAGTCGCGCAACATGTTGCGTTGTGAGCGCCAAGGTTTACCAACATTGGCAAATGCGAACGCCCCAAGAATCCAAGCAGTTACTGCAATGCGATCAACGGGAACGCCGAAGTGCTGTGCCGACCATAAAAATATGGCCAGGTATAGGCCAATAGAAATGAGTCGTGTGCGTTTTTTAGCGAGTTGATTCTTCAAGTGCTCGTCGAACTAAAACTTTGGCTAAGTGAGTGCGGTATTCGCTTGATGCGTTTGAATCACTCTGAGGTTCTGCTTCTGCTGCTGCAAGTTCAGAAGCTTCGGCAATTGATGCGCCACTTGCAAGAGCCGCACTCACACTGGTTGCAAGAATTGGGGTCGAGCCCATATTGACCAGTGCAACTCCCGAAGCGTTTCCATTTCTCCACGCTGCAACTCCAACAATTGCCCAGTCCTGTGCTCGGCGATTGAACTTTTGAAAACTCCATCCGCCGGTGGTTTTCGGCACGCGAATTTCCACGAGCATTTCATCTGGGGCAAGAGCGCTTTCCAAGAATCCTTTATAAAAGTCGGTCGCAGCAATCTCGCGCTGACCATGTGGCCCTTGCACGACGTATGTTGCACCAAGAGCGAGCGTGGTGGCAGGTAAGTCACTTGCCGAGTCGGCGTGGGCGAGTGATCCACCAATCGTTCCACGATGGCGAACTTGAGCATCTCCTACATGGCTTGTTGCGTGAGCCAGAAGCGGAACATGTTGCAGAACAATGCTGGACTTTTCGACGTCCATGTGGCGAGTGAGCGCACCGATTGCAATGTGATCTCCAGCATCTTTGATGTAGGAGAGGTCGGAAATTCGCCCAATATCAATCAACATTGCTGGCTGCGCCAAACGCAGTTTCATTAACGGAATCAGGCTGTGCCCACCCGCAAGCAACTTTGCCTCGTCGCCGTACTCACCAATAAGTGCAATAGCTTCTGCGGCAGACGATGCTCGCTTCAAATCAAACTGTGCTGGAATCATGATCGTTTCCTACTTCTTTGCCGCTGCAAGAACGGATTGAACAATGTTGTGATACCCAGTGCAGCGACACAGGTTGCCTTCAAGGCCAATACGAATGTCGTCTTCAGTTGGGTTGGCATTTTCTTTCAACAAGCTCACTGCAGCCATCACCATTCCCGGTGTGCAGAAACCACACTGCAATCCGTGATTCTCCATGAATGCCTGTTGCATTGGGTGCATTACACCGTCTTTGCTCATGCCCTCGATGGTGGTCACTGAGCACCCGTCGGCCTGTGCGGCCAAGATGGTGCAACTTTTTACTGCTTCGCCATTGAGGTGCACTGTGCACGCGCCACAACTGGACGTATCGCAACCAACATTGGTGCCAGTGAGTTTGAGAGTTTCGCGAATGTAGTGCACTAATAACGTGCGGGGTTCTACGTCGTGTTCGGTCGGTTGCCCGTTAACCGTGATGTTGACTTTCATGAGTTCCCCTTTGCAGTGTGCTTGCGAATTTCTTCCCAGACTCGTTGTGGAGTGGTGGGCATATCAATGTGGCGTACGCCAAGGTGGGCGAGTGCATCCACTACTGCAGACTGCACTGCCGGTGTTGAGCCGATAGTTCCTGATTCTCCAATGCCCTTTGCACCCAGTGGGTTGCGAGGAGTTGGGGTTTCCATGTGGATCACTTCAAAACTTGGTAATTCGGCAGCAGAGATAAATGCGTAGTCGGCCAAATTCGAAGTAATTGGGTTTCCATCGGTGTCGTAGCGAACTTCTTCAAGCAAAGCTTGTGCTGCACCCTGTGCAATTCCGCCGTGAATTTGACCTTCAAGCAAAAGCGGGTTCAACACTTTTCCAGCATCATCGCAGGCAACGTGGCGAAGCATTTTTACTTGACCCGTTTCGGTATCTACTTCAACCACTGAAACGTGTGCGCCAAACGGAAACGTTGCACCTTGCGAAACGTAATCCGTTTCTTGAACGAGTCCGCCATCTTGTGCCAATGCGATTGATAAATCGGCCCAAGACTTGGCAACAGCAGGCGTTCCGGCAACATGAAATGCGGCTGCTGCTTTGTCGAAAATGACGTCTTCTTCGTTGGCTTCAAGCAATCGCGCTGCATGCTTACGTGCTTGCTCAACAAGTTCACCTGCTGCAACGTGCACGGCAACACCTCCTTGCTGAAGTGATCGTGAACCCATGGTTCCACCACCCTTTGGCACAAGGTCGGTGTCACCCCAGACCACATCAATTTTGTCCATCGGAATGCCCGTGGTGTCGGAAGCAATCATTGCCCACGACGTGACATGGCCCTGCCCGTGTGGCGAGGTGCCGGTGTACACAACAGCCCGTCCATCTTGGGTGATTTCAATCTTTGCTGACTCGCCAGGACTGTTTCCTGCAGTGATTTCCACGTACACGCTGACGCCGATACCAAGTTGCTTCACGCTTCCGCTTGCGCGTCGAGCTGCCTGTTCTGCACGAAGCTTGGTGTAGTCCGATGCTGCAAGCACTCGGTTAAGTGATTCTTCATAATCACCAACGTCGTAGGTTTGTCCAATTGCAGTTGAATGTGGCTCGAGAAATTTTGGAATCAAGTTCATGCGGCGAACTTCTGCAGGGTCTTTTCCAATTTCTGCAGCAAACATGTCCATTGCGCGCTCAACTGCCGCGGTTGCTTCTGGACGACCGGCACCTCGGTAGGCAACAACAGGAGTGGTGTTCGTGGCTACTGAAGTCGTGCGAATTTCAATTTTTGGAATGTCATAAACGCCAGACGCCATTGGTCGGGTCATGAATGGGGCAAGGATCGCTCCAATGTCTACCCACGCGCCAGAGTCTTGCAACACATGCATTTGGTACGCAGTCACTTTGCCTGCTTTGGTTCCACCTATGGTGACGTATTGAATTTGTGCGCGGCCATGGCCGAGGGCGGTCATTGATTCGCTGCGGGTTTCAGTCCAACGAACTGGCTTGCCTGCCTTCTTCGCGATAACTCCAAGCAACATTTCTTCTGGATATGCACCGATCTTTGCTCCGAAACCGCCGCCAACATCTGGCGTAATGACTCGCAGTTGATCAAGTTCTATTCCGTTTGACTTCTGAATTGCGTCACGAGCACCTTGTGCATGTTGCGTTGAAAGCCACTGAATGAGTCGTCCATCTTTGTCCCATGCTGCAGCAGATCCGCGAACTTCAAGTGGGCATGGTGCAACACGCTGGTTTACAAATCGACCTTTCACCACAACTTCGCAGTCGGCAAACATTGCATCGCCGGTGTTATCTGGCATGCCAAGAGCGGTGCTATCAAACACCACGTTGCTTCCGCATTCTTCGTAAATAAGTGTGGTGCTGGTCATTGCTTGCTCAATGTCAACAAGCACATCAAGCATGTCGTAATCAATAATTACTTTTTCTGCAGCGTCTTCACCTTGGTTTGCAAGTTGGGTGAGCACAACTGCAACGGGTTCGCCAACGTAGCGAACTTTTCCAGTTGCTAAAAGCGTGCGTTTTGCAGTTGGATTAAATGTTGCTGCAACTGGCTCAAGGCCTAAATCTTCTGCGGTGTACACGGCCACAACGCCTGGTGATTCAAGTGCTTCAGAAATATCAATGCTCAATATGTTTGCGTGAGCAACGGTTGATCGAACAAAGGTTGCGTGCAACGCGCCAACAAGTAACGGCTCGTTATTCAGGTCGTCTACATAGACGCCACCAGTGGTGAGAAACTTTGGGTCTTCCTTACGGAGTACGCGGTTTCCAAGAATGCTTCCAGCCACAAAATCTCCTCACGCTTTGCCTGCGCACAGATTAGGGGGTAAATGGCTGGAGAGAAATTTCTCCTTGAGCAGCCCGTTTCGCGGATTCGAGGCTACGCACCAGCAGCATCGTGGAAACGATGGTGTACGGCCAGCGCTCGGGGAGCGTGGTCGACAATGCAGGCATATCCATCATGGGCAAACGACGCTCATTGAAGTGCAAATAACCCAATTGCGTGCGAATCGCGTCTTGAAGCCCTGCCTCGGTTTGCAGGTAGGAAACCTGGTCTTGCAGATTTTCAATGACATCTTCGTATTGCGCGTATTCAAGTTCTTTTTGGGCAATGAGGTTGCGCTGATTAATGAACGAGCGAACAGGAAATACCGACATTGACACCACGAGGGCAACAATTACCGCGATGGCAAGAGGAGTGCTGGCAATGCGCAATTTGCGATTGCGAACGAGTCGAAGCTCGGAAGTTGCCATCCCTCTATTCTGGCTCTCAGAGATACCTAATTAGCGTCATCTCCGCTTAGTGACGACCTTATTTGCGGGGTGCGAGCGCAGCCTTGCCCATGAACTGTGCCTTTGACCCCAGTTCTTGTTCAATTCGTAACAGTTGGTTGTATTTGGCAACACGGTCGCTTCGCGCAGGAGCACCAGTTTTAATTTGGCCACAGTTTGTTGCCACTGCAAGATCTGCGATGGTGGCGTCTTCGGTTTCACCACTGCGATGACTCATCACGCTGGTGTAATTGTTGCTTGTTGCAAGGGAAATGGTGCTGAGCGTTTCGGTAAGTGAACCAATTTGGTTTACCTTCACCAGAACGCTGTTGGCAACGTGTTCCGTAATACCTCGCTGCAAGCGCGACACGTTGGTGACAAACAGGTCGTCGCCAACCAGTTGAATGCTGTTGCCAAGTTTTTGGGTGAGTGTTGACCAACCAGCCCAATCGTCTTCAGCCATGCCATCTTCAATGGAAACAATTGGGTACTTGCCAGCAAGCATTGCCCACCACGATGCCAATTCGTCGCTTGTCATTACTTTGCCTTCACCTGAAAGGTGGTACTTGCCGTCTTTGAAGAGCTCACTCATTGCTGGGTCAAGTGCAATGGAAATATCTTTGCCAGGCGTAAAACCCGCGGCTTCAATTGCTTCCACCAAAATTGCAATTGCTTCTTCGTTGCTTGCCAAGTTCGGTGCGAAGCCGCCTTCGTCGCCAACAGCAGTTGCCATTTTGCGCTTATGCAAAATGGATTTCAATGTGTGGTAGGTCTCAACACCCCAGCGCAAGGCTTCAGAAAATGATGATGCACCAATTGGCATCACCATGAATTCCTGTAAGTCCACGTTGTTGTCGGCGTGTGCACCGCCGTTCAGCACGTTCATCATTGGCACTGGAAGCACGCAAGCGGCATCTCCACCAATGGATTTGTACAACGGAAGCCCGCGTTCTTGTGCAACTGCATGAGCATTTGCCAGGCTGACTCCCAAGATGGCATTTGCACCAAGTTTTGATTTATTTGGTGTGCCATCCAGGGCGAGCATGGTTTGATCAATGGTCTCTTGATGAGTTGCATCTGCTCCAGAAAGCGCAGACGCAATGGGGCCATTCACATTGTCGACTGCCTTTTGCACGCCTTTTCCTAAATAGCGAGCACCACCATCGCGAAGTTCTACAGCCTCATGTTCTCCGGTTGAAGCACCAGAAGGAACGATCGCGCGACCACGTGCACCAGATTGCAAAGTGACTTCAACTTCAACAGTTGGGTTGCCTCGGGAGTCAAGAACTTCGCGGCCAACGACTTTTTGAATTGTGCTCATGGCTACACGCTAGTCAGCATGCACAATGTGGGTCACTTTTGCAGCTTTGCCTCGTCCCACAACGAATCAAGCGTGGCAAGGTCTACTGCGTGTAAATCAATGTTTCGCTTGGCGGCGATTGCTTCAACGTGTTCAAAGCGTGATCGGAACTTGTCACTTGCTTGACGCAATGCGGTCTCTGCGTCGTGTCCCAAGTGGCGCGACAAATTGACCACGCTGAACAACAAATCGCCAAGTTCCATTCGCACGGCGTCGGGGTCAGCGTTTGACGAAATTGCTTCTCGAATTTCTGCTGATTCTTCTCGAATCTTGTCAAATGCTCCATCTGCGTTTGGCCAGTCGAAACCAACATCGGCAGCGCGTTTTTGCAACTTTGTTGCATACGAAAGCGACGGCGCTGCTTTTGCAACTCCAGAAAACACTGAATCAGATTTTGAATCGTCTGCTTTGCGCTCTTGACGCTTCACTTCGTCCCATGTGCTGACAACGTCATTTGCACTGTTTGCTACTGCATCGCCAAATACATGCGGGTGCCTGCGCACCAATTTGTCGTGAATAGATCGCGCAACATCGGCAAGCGTGAAGCGACCTTCTTGTTCTGCGATAGTGGCGTGAAATTCAACTTGGTACAACAGGTCGCCGAGTTCTTCAATCAACGCATTGTCAGTCTCTGGGTCGTCTGTGTCGAGGTCGTTAAGTGCATCGACAACTTCATAGGTTTCTTCAAGCAGATGTTTAATAAGCGACTGGTGAGTCTGCTCTTGGTCCCACGGACATTGTTCTCTCAAAGTGCGTGCAAGTTGATGCAATTTCACCATTTCGCCAGCAATTGGCTGGGCGAGTTGAGGAATGTACAACGTGGTCAAATGATCCGCAGGTAAAACTCGGTCAAGTTCTTGCCATGTGGTGTGTTCCACGCGTTGATCGGGAAGTCCGAGGTGATGCAGAAGCACTACTGGTTCGTCGCCAGATGCTTCATCAAAAGCAAGTTTCACATCAGACAACACCCAATCTGCATGTACCTGTGCAACTAGCAACGGCCCGCGCTCATTGGCTGCTTCTGCAGCAAAGCGATGACCGTCAATGAGCCGAACCCCAGCATTTACGGGGTCAATGCCAAGAGCTTCCCATGCGAGGTCAAGAAAACTCATTGCAGGAAGCACCTGCACTTCAACGCGACTGTCTTGACGAAGTTGACTCACACTCGTTTCAAGAAGCAGTGGTGAACCAGGCACTGCATACAGCACTTCGCCGTGTTTAGCTGCAGCGGCCACAAGCGTTTCGGTGATTGCGGAATACACCTCATCAAATGTCGGCAGCGTTTCGTATAGGTGGTCAAAGCTTTCTGCATGTGGAAGCAGGTCTGCAGTTGGGTGTCGACGTGTACGCAGGAACTGATGTGGGATTGTTGCAATTGCTTGCAGAGTTGCATCGGTAACGGTGTTGCGTGGACCTGGTCCGAGACCAACAACGACAACTCGACCCACCGATGCGCGATCGCTCATATGGTGAAATTTACAGGTTGGTAATTTTTCCGGTAGCTGAGTCCCAGCGACCGTACTCGGATGCCACGATTACGTCGTGAGTGGCGAGATATCCGGTCATCAGCATCATTCCCGGTGACTTCGACAACATCAGCATGAGCGATGCTTTGATGTCGGCAAATGGGCGAATCATGATGACGTGGTAGCCAAAGCTTGACTTCACTGGCCCGGTTGGCACACCGGCTTTGGCAAGCAACGCGCCAGCTGTAAAGCCAGCATCAAATTGTGATTGGTAATCGGAAAGCGAAATGCAATCACCATCTGTTGAACCCAGAATTCCACCAGTTGTGGCTGCGTTCGGTTCGGTGCTGTATTCACCAGCAAGCTTTTTGAAGTCGCCGCCTTCATTTAGTTTGGCGAGTACTTCGTTTGCGGTTGATTCATCTTTAACCAAAATGTGTTGAGCACAAAGAGCGCCAACCGATGCTGGAGCATCGTTGTACATTTTTTCAACATCAGCTTCAGATGGTGCCTTCACGCGTGAAAGCGCAAGGTCTCCACTATTCAAACCAATGATCAGATTCTTCAAATCTTCACCAAGCGTGTCGTACCCGGCATCTTGAGAAATCTGGTCGATGACTGCTTTGGTGTCTGCATCGGTTACCGACACGTTGTACACCGCAAGAACCTGACTAGTTGCTTCGCCACGAATGATTGCTGCCAAGACGGATCGCACAGCGTCCATCGGCGCAACACCGTTTTCCAGTGTGATTTGCCCAGCATCTGCCAGCTGCGAAATGGTTGATTCAAGCTTTGACTTTTCGATGCTTGCACCGTTCACCGTTGCAGCATCGCTCTTTGCAGTGCCTCCGCAACTTGCAAGCGCAATTGCTGCGGCAAATGTTAAAGCGATTGTGCGAACTGATTTACGAGGGGTGCGTGACATTTGATAAAGCCTAGTTGTCGTCAAAGAGTTCCTGCAGGAACGAAACCAAATAGTCAACCGAACTCGAGTCTGGCTGTTTTCCTTGTGGTGAACGGGGAATGGTGACGGTGAGTTGTTTTGTCTGCTCATTCCATTCGCTGCTTTTTGCAAGGCGCGTGAGACGCATTTGTTGACTTGCTTTCAATGCAACGGGCAACATTCGCGCTCTGCCATCTGCAACTGTAAGTTCGCGTAGTCCAATTCGGTGACATTCTGCTCGCAATTCACCAACTTGAATCAGTGCAAGAGCTGCTTCGGGCAAAGGACCATAACGGTCAATCCATTCGTCTCTAATGTCGGCGACGTGCTCGTGTGAAGTGACCGAGGCAAGTCGACGATACGCATCGAGTCGTGATTCTTCCTTTGACACATAATCGGTTGGTAAATACGCATTTGTTGCAACATCAAGTTTGAGTTCGGGAACAATTGGCGCAATTTCTTCGCCCTTCATTTCTGAAACGGCTTCGGTGACCAACTGGCAGTACAGGTCGTAACCAACTGCAGCAATGTGCCCACTTTGTGCTTCGCCGAGCAAGTTTCCTGCGCCACGAATTTCAAGATCGCGCATGGCAATTTTGAATCCGCTTCCAAGCTCGGTTGCTTCACCAATGGTCTTCAAGCGCTCATACGCATCCTCCGACAGCACTTTGTCGCGCGGGTGAAACAAATATGCATAGGCACGTGATCCGCTGCGGCCAACACGTCCACGAATTTGGTGCAACTGTCCGAGTCCAAGTAGATCGGCGCGCTCAACAACGAGCGTGTTTACCGTGGGCATATCAATGCCGCTTTCAATAATGGTGGTGCATACCAACACGTCAAACTTGCCTTCCCAGAAATCAATCACGATCTGCTCGAGTCGGCCTTCTTCCATTTGTCCATGAGCAACAGCGATACGTGCTTCAGGAACAAGTTCGCGCAGTTCTTGCGCGCGTTGCTCAATGCTTTGCACGCGGTTGTGTACCCAGAACACTTGACCATCACGAAGCAGTTCGCGGCGAATTGCTTCAGTTGCAACACGCTCGTCTTCTTCGCCGACGAAGGTGAGAATTGGTTGTCGATCGGCTGGTGGTGTTTGCAGCAATGAAAGATCGCGAATTCCTACAAGGCTCATTTCAAGAGTGCGAGGAATTGGTGTTGCGGTGAGCGTGAGTACGTCGACATTGGTCTTCAACTTCTTCATCATCTCTTTGTGCGTGACACCAAAACGTTGCTCTTCGTCGACAACTAATAAGCCAAGGTCTTTGAACTTCACGCCTTCTTGTAATAAGCGGTGTGTGCCAATGACGCAGTCAACTTCACCACTTGCAACACCGGCTAATACTTTTTTGGCTTGAGCATTGGTGAGGAACCGCGAGAGCGATTCAACGCGAATGGGGTAGCCGCGGAAGCGTTCGGCAAATGTGTTGGCATGTTGAGAAGCAAGCAGTGTTGTTGGCACAAGAACTGCAACTTGCTTGCCATCTTGAATGGCCTTAAAGGCAGCTCGAACTGCAACTTCGGTTTTTCCGAATCCCACGTCGCCGCATACCAGTCGGTCCATGGGTACATTTCGCTCCATGTCACCTTTAACGAGTTCAATAGCGGTGCGTTGATCGGGCGTTTCTACGAAAGGAAATGCACTTTCCATTTCGTGCTGCCATGGAGTGTCTTGACCAAATGCGTGGCCCACAGCATTCACGCGTCGCTGATACAGCACTACAAGTTCTTGGGCAATTTCGCGTACTGCTGATCGAACACGTTGTTTGGCTCGTGCAAAATCACTTCCGCCTAATCGATGCAAAGTCGGCGATTCGCCACCTACATATTGACGAACCGCGTCAATGTGGTCGGTGGGAACGTAGAGCTTGTCGCCGTCTTTATATGCAAGCAATAAGTAGTCACGTTCAGAACCACCGATGGTGCGCTTGACCATTCCTTCGTATTTGCCAACACCGTGATAGTGGTGCACCACATAATCGCCTGGCTTCAGGTCTTGGAAAACCGAAGTGGTATCGCGTTTGCGCACGCGAGGTTGACGATGTGTTCGGCGCCTTCCGGTGAGATCGGTTTCGGCAATTACAGCCAATTTCACCTGTGGCAATGAGTAGCCAGAATGCAGCGGTGCAACTACTAAGTAAGTGCCTGGTTTGCTGAGGTCAGCCTCGGTTTTTGCGCTGTAGTCGCGCACGGCAACACCTTGTTGCGAAAACACTTCGTACAGACGCTGCGCAGATCTTTCACCTTCTGCGGCAATCACCACCGTCCATTTGTCGGTGACCAGTTGCTGTACACGTTTTGCGGTCGCCTCAGCATCGCTGGTTACCTGGCCCCAACCAGTTGATTGCACAGTTGGCGCATCAATTGCTTCGGATGGTAATGAAAGCGAAAGTGCGTTCAGCGACTGCGACGGACCAAAGAGTCGATCAATATCGAGATGCAAGCGAGGAAATGATCGCTGCGCATCACGCGCCCAAGTTGACGCCAGTGCTTTTGCAAGGTCATCTTCTTCTGCAAGCAAATCTGTTGCGCGGTCGCGCATGCGTTTTGGATCAACAAAAATCAGTTCACTTGTTTCGGGTAGAACGTCGGTGATGAGTTGCTCGTGTTCAATAAGCCAAGGCAACCAACTTTCCATGCCTTCAAAATTTGCGCCGTCTGCGAGCCTGTCCCAATGTTCGCGACCCCAAGGTTCGCTTGCAACAAGTCCTCGTGCTCGCTCGCGCACCTGTTCATCAAGTTGCAATTCGCGTGCAGGAAAAACAATGGCTTGAGCAAGATCGTCAGTGCTTCGCTGATCATTGACATTGAACGAGGTAAGTCGGTCAACTTCATCGCCCCAGAGGTCAATACGGATAGGGGTGTCTGCAGTGCTTGGGAACACGTCGATGATCGAGCCTCGGCGAGCAACTTCGCCGCGGTGTTCAACAATTTCTTCACGGCGGTAACCGTTGTGCACTAATTGAGCAAGTAACTGCTCGGAATCAATTTCGTCACCGGGCTTGATGATGATTGGTTGCAGCGTGGTTGCACCAGGGCCAAGTTTTTGCAGGAGTGCTCGCACTGAGCCGAGAACGATTTGCGGTGGTTGTTCACTGCGTAAGCGCCACAACACTTCAAGTCGACGGCCCATGGTTTCAACGCTTGGGCTGACTCGTTCAAATGGCAGTGTTTCCCAGGCAGGGAAGATCAACGCCGCATCGGCGCCAACGAACTGCACAATGTCGTCGTGTAGTAACTGTGCTGCAGTTCCTGTTGGGGTTGCCACCACCAAGGTGCTTCCCGGCTTGCGCGCACTGAGTGCAGCAATGATTGCTGCTCGCGACTGTTCGGCGCAGGCCAACACCGAATTTCTGCCACCAATTGCTGAAAGGGCTGGCTCTTGGCTAGCGGTTAGTGCGAGATCGTGCAGCAACATGGCAAGTGGCCGACTATCGGCCGTTGATTTGCTGCATTGCGGCCTGAGCGCCTTGCGAAAGAATCAATTGCACTGCATCTGCAGCAACTTCTACGGCTACATCAAGCACTTTTCGTTCGTTTGCAGGCACTCGCGAAAGCACGTGATCTGCGCCATCTTCTTTTGAAGGAGGTTTGCCAACTCCAATTCGTACACGCACAAAGTCTTGCGTTTTCAAGTGCGAAGAAATGCTGCGAAGTCCGTTGTGACCGGCGAGTCCTCCGCCAATTTTTATTTTCACTACGCCAGGTTCAAGATCAAGTTCGTCATGCACCACGATGATGTTTGCGGGTTCGTCAATGGCGTAACGGCGGGCGAGTGGTCCTACTGCATTTCCGGATTCGTTCATGTAGGTGGTTGGCATTGCCAAGACAAAACGTTGTCCGTCATTTGTTACTTCAGCAACGACTGCGCGATCGCGCGACGATTTCATCGAAACGTTGAAGCGCGATGCGAGAACATTGATGGCATCAAACCCCACGTTGTGGCGGCTGCCTTCGTATTTTCGACCTGGGTTACCTACACCTACAACAAGCGCGTTGTAGGGAGTACCTCGCCGCTCGTGTCGCTCACCGCGACCGAACAGCGCCATACAAATTAGGAAGCGGCTGGCTTATCGCCGGCAGCAGGAGCACCGGCTGCCGGAGCTTCACCAGCAGCGGCTTCACCAGCAGCAGCTGGCTTGTCAGATTGCGTGCTCGTTACCAACACGGTCACCACTACCAAGTCTGGGTCAGACACTGCAGTAACGCCCTTTGGCAATTCGATGTCTTCCATTCGAATGATGGAGTTCATGTTCATGTTGGTTACGTCAATAACGATTTCGTTTGGAATGTTGTTTGCTGCAGCGCGAATTTCTACGCGGTCAACAGCTGGGTCAACAAGACCACCTTCTTGAACAACTGCTTTTGCTGTTCCGGTGAGGTGAATTGGAACCGACATCACGATTTCCTTCGAGAGGTCGATCTGCATGAAGTCAACATGGCTTACGTTGCGCTTCACTGGGTCGCGCTGCATGT
>JAFMJR010000104.1 GCA_017853385.1 Ilumatobacteraceae bacterium
AAGTACTTGAACGAAAAGCTTGGCGGCATGTATCCAGTGAATGCTCACTTGGGAATGTTGCTTGACGACATCATTCGCGACAGCCGTTGGGACATGACGTACCTCGGAATGCAGATCATGGTTGAAGGTCTTGCACTTGCCGCATTTGGTTACATGCACGAACTCACCGGCGAACCGTTGTTGAAGAAACTGCTTCGCTATGTCATGAGCGACGAAGCACGTCACGTTGCCTTCGGCGTACTCAGCCTTAAAGAGGTGTATGACGGAATGTCGGATGCAGAAATTAAGGATCGCCAAGAGTTTGCATTCGAAGCAAGCATTCGAATGCGCGACCGTTTCTTGCAGCAAGAAGTGTGGGAGCGAATGGGCGTGAATCCACGCGATGTTGTTCCATTGGTCTTGCAAGACCCAACGCGTGCGTTCTTCCAGCAGTTGCTGTTTGCCAAGATTGTTCCGAACTGCAAGAAGCTCGGACTACTTGATCGCAACAACAAGTGGCTGCGCCACCGCTTTGAAGAAATGGGCGTTATTCAGTTTGAGGACCACGAAGACACTGGTGAAGAATTCACCAAGTTTGAGCTTGGGTCCGAACTGGTTGCTGGCAACTAGTCTTTTTCAATGGCAAGGTTTGGGCGTGTAGTAACTGCAATGGTCACGCCGTTCCACAAGGACGGCTCACTGAATTTGGATGGCGCACGTCGCTTGGCCAAGTGGTTGCAGGACAATGGAAACGATGGGCTAGTGGTCGCTGGCACCACGGGTGAATCACCTGTGTTGACCGATGCAGAGCGATTGAGTTTGTTTGAGGCCGTTATCGGGGCAGTCACTATTCCTGTGATTGCCGGAACTGGCACGAACGACACCGCTCATTCCATTCATATGACTAAAGAGGCAAGCAAGCTTGGCGCCGCTGGAATTCTGGCAGTAACTCCGTATTACAACCGTCCTTCACAGGCTGGCATTGAAGCTCACATGCGTGCAGTGTGTGAGAGCACCGATCTACCGGTGGTGTTGTACGACATTCCAGTGCGCACGGGCCGAAAGATTTCGACTCCGTTATTGCTCAAGCTTGCACGCGAAGTGAAGAATGCTGTTGCTGTGAAAGATGCAGCGGGAAGTCCGTCCGAATCTGCAGTGCTTATGAGTCAAGCTCCTGCAGGATTCGAGTTGTACAGCGGAGATGACAACCTCACATTGCCATTCATGTCAATTGGTGCAACAGGCGTAATTGGTGTGGCAACGCACTGGTGCGCGCAAGATCATCAAGAAATGTTTGACCTATGGGAAAAGGGTGACACCGCTGGCGCACGACGAGTGAATTCGCGCTTGCTTGAAAGTTTCGCGTTCGAATCTGGAGACGAGAACCCAAACCCATTGCCAAGCAAAGTGATGATGAATGTGCTTGGCCTTGAAGTGGGCGAGGCTCGTTTGCCAATGGGGCCGCCGCCGGCAGGCCTTGAAGATCGCGCGAAGAAGGTGCTCGAAAACCTTCGCGCGGCTCGCGCAGCAAGTAACTAATGGCAGCGCCAGTTCGCGTTATTTTTCTCGGCGGTCTCGGCGAGATCGGTCGAAACTGCATGGTCATTGAGCAAGACGATCGCTTGCTGCTTATTGACTGTGGGCTCATGTTTCCCGATGCCGATATGCACGGCATCGATTTGGTGCTACCGGACTTTACGTGGCTTCGTGAAAATGCTCACCGCATTGAAGCTTGCGTTGCGACACATGGTCACGAAGACCACGTTGGTGGCTTGCAGTTTTTGTTGCGTGAAATGTCGTTTCCTATCTATGGTTCACAAGTAACGCTTGGTCTTGCACGAAATCGCATTGAAGAAGCAGGTTTGTTGGGCAAGACGGAAATGATTGCGGTTAAAGATAATGAGCGACGCCGCATTGGGCCATTTGATGTTGAATTCATTCCGGTAACTCACTCAGTACCGTACGCACATGCAATTGCGTTGCATACTCCACAGGGAGTAATCATTCATTCGGGTGACTTCAAAATAGATCTCACACCAGTTGATGATCGACGAACCGATTTGGCGCGTCTTGGTGCACTTGCTGCTGGCGACGGCGTGCGTTTGCTCATGTTGGACAGCACGAATGCTGAAGAACGTGGTTCAGCCCCATCTGAAAAATCCGTTGGTGTGGTGTTGCGCCAATTATTTGCAGAACACAAAGATCGACGCATTATTACGGCGAGTTTTGCGAGCCATATTCACCGAGTGCAGCAAATTGCGGAAGCCGCAATTGAAAGTGGGCGAGTAGTTGCAGCATTGGGTAGATCAATGATTAACAACGTGCGCATGGCGCGCGACCTTGGCATCATTCGCCTTCCCGATAAGTCGTTTATTGATGTTGAAGACATTGACGACTATCCGCCAGAACGGGTGTGTGTTATTTCGACTGGTTCTCAAGGCGAGCCAATGGCAGCACTCAGTTTGCTTGCACGTGGTGACAACAAATTCGTCACCATTGGTCATGACGACACCGTTATTTTTTCAAGTCATGCAATTCCAGGAAACGAAGGAAACGTCAATCGTGTAATTGATGGTTTGCTGCGTTTGGGTGCCGAGGTGGTGCATTCGGGTATTGCAGATGTGCATGCAACGGGTCATGCACAAGCCGAAGATTTGAAAATGTATTTGTCCATTACTGAACCAGAGTGGTTTGTACCAATTCACGGTGAATACCACCACATGGTTGCCAACGCTCGTTTGGGAAGAATCATGGGGATTCCCGAATCAAACATTGTGTTGTGCGAAGACGGCGACGTGATTGAGATCACCGACGAAGGAATTGAACGTAAAGAACGAGTTCCTGCAGGAATGTTGTATGTAGATGGAATTGTTGGCGATGTTGGTCAAGGCGTCTTGCGTGACCGCAAAGTGCTTGCAGAAGAGGGCGTAGTTGTCGCTGTGGTCACCGTGGATATCACTGCTGGCAAAGTGTTGGTTGGCCCAGAAATCATTACTCGTGGTTGGGTGTACGCACCAGAAGCAGAGGACTTGATTGAAGAGGCATGTTCAACTGTTGCTCAAGCTGTTGAAAAAGCATTGAAGGGTGGCACTCGCGACATTGATGCTCTAGAAAAAGAAGTGCGTCGTGCTGCTGGCAAGTTTGTATCGGAGCGAACAAAGCGTCGACCGATGATCGTGCCAATCGTGATGGAGGCCTAG
>JAFMJR010000105.1 GCA_017853385.1 Ilumatobacteraceae bacterium
AAAGGAAAAGAAGATACGGCCGCATATGCAGTGAGCCAGCCATTAATTGCGCAACCTGGCACATCTTGGGTGTATTCGTCGGGTACCACCAACATTGTGAGTCGCATCTTGGGCAATGCGCTTGGCGATACAAACGGTTCATATCAGAACATGTTGAAATTTATGCAAGATCGCTTGTTTGTTCCACTCGGAATGAAAGCGGAACCAAGGTTTGATGCAGCAGGAACATTCATTGGCTCTTCGTATGTTTATGCAACAGCTCGCGATTTTGCCAAGTTTGGTGAGCTCTATTTACGCGACGGAATGGTGAATGGAACACGCATTTTGCCAGAGGGTTGGGTAGACATGGCCGGCAGCCAGCATTCATTCGATGCGGACACAGGCTTGGGGTACGGGCATCACTGGTGGACTCTGCCTGGCGAGCGCAACAGTCTTGTTGCAGCGGGTTACGACGGTCAGTACATCATGGTCATTCCCGATAGAGACCTAGTAGTGGTTCGACTTGGAAAAACCGTTTCCGCACAACGTAACGCAGTAGTGGCGCACTTGCGCTCGCTAATCGAGACGTACCCGCTTACGGGTGGGCGCTAACGGTTTCAGACTTCGATTCAACGATTGACAACATTAATAACGCACCAATTACGAAAGCTGCTCCGATAACGCTGTTCAGCGAAAGGTGTTCGTCCAAAATCAACACTCCGCATGCAATGCCAAAAACTGGCTCGCTGGTCGTAAAGATTGATGTGAGGTTGGTGCCAATCCTCTTGAGTCCCATAAAGAACGTTGCAGTGGGAAACACTGTGCCAACAATGGCTAGCGCAACAATGATTAGCCAGCCTTTCGTGGTGTCGGGGTAGTCGGGTTCCATGCCACCTGGTGAAACCAACGCATACAAGTTGAAACCGAGTGCCGCACCAATGTGCACGAAAGTCACTCCGGTAAACATGTCGGTGTGTTTTAGTGCTCGCGAACAGCCCAGTGCATAGAACACATATGCAAGAGACGAAATGAGTACCAAAACGATTGCTTGAGTGCTTCCACCACCAATTTCCCCTGTAGTGATTCCAACTCCCACCATGGTGAAGATCAATGCATACACAATGCTCTTTGACGGTTTGCGTTTATACACAATCCACGACACCAGCACTACCAATACGGGGTTGCAATAGAAAATGACAATTGCCAAGCTGGTGTCAATGTCACGAATCGCGGTGAAGTATGTAAGCGCGCAAACCGTAATTCCTACAAAACCAAGAGAGAGCAAGTCGGGGAGTAGTTGTCTGCGTGGCCAAGGGGTATTGCGCACAAACAAGAGCCGCATTAACACCATTAATACCGTTGAAAGGGTGAACCGAGCCGAGAGCATTCCTAGAGCATTTGCACCTTCGTCGTAGGTGCTTTTTGCCATAAAGGGAACCATTGCGAAGCAGGCGCTTGCAAACACGATAAGTAAGGAACCGTATGTCTTTTGGTTCTTCAGCACGTTCCGAATCTAGTGCTTAGGCGGTGTTTGGGTACTCTTTACAACGAGGGGGAAATATGTCAAACGAACTGTGGCGTAAAAGTGCTCTTGAACTTGCTGAAGGAATTCGTAATAAACAATTTTCGAGCCGCGAAGTAGTCGATGCACACCTTGCTCGAATAGACGAGGTAAACCCAAAGGTCAATGCGATCATCGCCGTTCTTTCCGATGAAGCGCGAGCCTCGGCCGACGCAGCAGACAAAGCACTTGCAAGTGGCAGCGCAATTGGGCCACTTCATGGTGTTCCGTACACCGTGAAGATCAATATTGATGTTGCGGGTCAGGCCACCACACAAGGAATACCCGCTTTGGCAGAAGCCATACCGGCAACTGATGCCCCAACTATTGAGCGCATGAAGGCTGCTGGTGCTGTGATGCTTGGCCGCACCAACATGCCCGACCTTGGTTTGCGTGTGCATACCGACAGCACGTTGTATGGCCGCACCAAGAATCCATGGAAATCAGATCGCACAACTGGTGGATCAAGCGGCGGAGAAGGTGCTGCCTTGGCAAGCGGCATGTCGCCACTTGGTTTAGGTAATGACATTGGTGGATCACTGCGCAACCCAGCGCATTGCAACGGCATCGCGTCCATCATGCCCACAAAAGGTGTGGTTCCCGATGCACAAATGTTTCCCATTGAAGACTTTGGACTCAGTTCGCAACTCATGCTTGGTCAAGGCGTGATGGCACGTCGTATTGCCGATGTGCGTGCAGGTCTTCGAGTTGTTGCTGGTGCACATGCGCGTGACCCAATCAGTGTTCCAGTTGTACTTGATGATTTTCCTGCTACCAAGAAAACTCGTGTGGCTGTTATGGCGAATCCACCAGGAGGCACAACACATCCTGAAATTGCAGCAACAGTTCGCAAAGCTGCTGATGCATTATCAAATGCAGGTCACGAAGTAGTTGAAACCACGCCGCCAGATTTTGAACTTGCGTGCTTGCTGTGGTCAATTCAAATGAATGGTGAGCTTACGCTGCAACTCGATTTATTGAACATGGTGATGGGCGAGGGCGGAAGGCGTTTCCTCGAACTCACGCGAGATGGTATGACGCCAGTTGATTTCGCCGCGTGGGCAAACGCGCAAACTCAACGAAATGGCGTAGCGCGACGTTGGTCATTGTGGTTTCAGGAACATCCGGTACTTATTTGTCCAACATGGACAGAGCCGCCGTTTGTGTACGACAACGACATTCAAAGTGTTGAAAGCGCAATGGGCACATTGCAACAATTGCGTGCGGTGTTGCCAGCAAACTTGCTTGGACTTCCTGCAGTGGTGGTGCCGGGCGGAATGGCCGACTCGCTTCCAGTGGGTGTCCAGGTGATCGGGTCTCGCTTCACCGATCTTCACTGCCTTGCAATCGCCGAGCAGATCGAATCGGCGTGTGGTTTAAGCACGCCGATCGATCCGATCGACTGAATTATTAATTAGTTCGTCAGATTACGACGACGTTTTGTGCTTCCTCACCCTTGCGACCAGGTGCAACGTCGAATTCAACGGCTTGACCTTCGAACAAAGACTTGTAGCCTTCGCCCTTGATGTTCGAGAAGTGAACGAAAACATCGTCTCCACCCTCGCGTGAAATAAAGCCGTAGCCCTTCTCTGCATTAAAGAATTTGACGGTACCGCGCATAACTTTTCTCTTTTC
>JAFMJR010000106.1 GCA_017853385.1 Ilumatobacteraceae bacterium
TGGATTCCACGCAGCCGTGGTGCCGATGATGCTCAACTGACAGAGGCGTGGAATGCGCTAGACAAACGTGGTTTCGTAACTGATAGTCAAATCAACGAAGCGGGTCTGGCATTTCGCGAATACATCGAGGACAAAACCAATGATTTGAGCGAGAAAGCATGGCGCTCACTTGGCCTAGAACTCACCGAACAATTCTGCTCTCTGATTGAACCCGTTGGTCACAAATTTCTGGCCCGCATTGATGCGACCGCGGGAGAAAACTGGATGCCCGCTGCCCGCGATTCGCGCCGTAAATAGTTACAGACCGAGTTTTTTCTTTAGTTGTTCGTCAGTTGGCTCTGTGAGATGAGTGTTGTCAGAAAAAACGATTACTGGGATGGATTTCTTTCCAGCGTTTCGTTCAATAACCACTGAATATTGCTCAGGTTGCTGTTCAAGATCAACGTAGGTGTACTCAACTCCGTGGTCTGCAAAATATTTTTTTGACCTTTGGCAATCACCACACCAATCTGCGCCGTACATCACAATTCCATTCACCAAATCAAACTATCAACCAAATTGCATCTAGGCTTCATGACATGATTCGCCAATTTGGAAAAGAAACTGCACTGCTGCTCATTGATGTTCAAAAAGGTGTTGACGTGCTTCAACATTGGGGCGGACCAACCGGGCGACGCAACAACCCAGATGCCGAATCGCACATGTTGCGTTTGCTCGCAGCATTTCGTGAAAAAGGGCTGACTATTGCCTACACAAGGCACGATTCACGAGAGGCCAACTCACCACTTAAGTTTTCCCTTCCGACAGGCGATCAAAAACCCGGATTTGAAATTCAGGCTGGCGACATTGTTGTGGAAAAAGACGTAAATAGCGGATTTATTGGCACAGACCTAGAAGTTGAACTGCGCAGAAAAGGAATTCAGCGGTTAGTCATCGTGGGATTTTTTACCAATATGTGTATAGAAACCACCACTCGAATGGCTGGAAACCTTGGCTTTGACACCTACCTGGTACCAGATTGTTGCGCAACATCAAATCGCATTGGTTGGGATGGTGCTGACTACGACCCCGAACTCGTGCACGACATGACTGTCGCCAACTTGCATGGCGAATTTTGCACCGCAATCACCCCTGGTGATGCACTCGGACTTCTTAGCGCCGACAATACGCACCTAGAGCGTGTGCAAGGAAACGAATAGTTCGTTTAGTCCAGATATTTTTTCAACAATGTCGCAGCCTGCGCGTGCGCAGATTGCGCGTCATCCAAAATCGTGATCATGTTGAAAAAGCCGTGGAATGCGCCGTTGTAGCGAGTAATTGTGGCTGACACTCCGTTTTCAACAAGTCGCTTTCCGAAAGCTTCGCCTTCATCGCGTAATGGATCAAACTCTGCAGTGATCACAATTGCTGGAGGCATTCTCTTTAGCAATTCATCACTTGCAATCATTGGTGAGGCTTTCATGTTCTTTCGATCAGCATCGTTGTTCATGTAGTGATTAACAAACCAAGTCATCACCGCTTTTGTGAGAATTGGTGCATTCGCATTTTCATTGATTGATGGTGATTTCATCTGCATATCTACTGCCGGATAAATCAACATCTGAAACTTGAGGGGAACGATTTCGGCAAGCGCAACTGCTGCAGCTAAATTCCCTCCAGCGGAATCGCCACCTACTGCCATTCGAGTGTTATCAATACCAAGCGATGTTGAATTGTCATGTGCCCACTTCAACGCGGCTGCGCAATCGTCATACGCAGCAGGAAACTTATGTTCCGGTGCCAAGCGATAATCCACAGCGAGTACTGCGTGTCCCGATTTATTTGCAAGCGATCGACAAACGCCATCATGAGAATTCAGGTCGCCAATAACCCAGCCACCGCCATGGAAAAACACCAGCAATCCGAGATTGGTATGTGCACTTGGTCGATATAGACGGCATGGAATTGACCCCGCTTGCACATCACGTATTTCGTGCACCTCTTCTGTGCTTGGAATTTGACCAGCGCTATACAAAGCTCTCGCTTCTGTTGGCGGTAATTCCTCAAATGGAGTTGTACGCATTGCTGCATAAAAATCGGCTACTGCTTGTGCTTGCGGATGAAGAGGCATGTCACCACTCTAAGAGGTGCGGTTTGCCTGAAATGACGGCAGACTCTTTCGGGTGAGCAGCATTGTGGTCAGTGAACTTGAATACGGACCACCAGGTGCCGACCAGTTGTTTTTTGATGTCAGTTTTAAGGTTTCGCCCGGAGAACACGCTGCAATCGTTGGTGCCAATGGTGTAGGCAAAAGCACTATCTTGCGCATTCTTACGCAAGAAATAGAAGCCGATGGTGGGGAGTTTGCCATTGGCGGAACCATGCTCAACATGACCCAAGACGTGGGAATGTCGCGCCCAAACGACACATTGCGCGAGATGTTGATTGAGGTTGCTCCGGCAAATCTGCGTACTGCCGGTCGCGCACTGGTAGCCGCAGAAAAAGCACTTGGCAGCGGCGACGATGACGGCATGGGTTACGCCAATGCATTGGCCGACTGGGGTGACCTCGGTGGGTACGACCTTGAAGCAAAATGGCAAGCTTCGGCACAGCGCAGCGTAAAAACACCTATTGATGATTTCTCCACTCGCTTAGTTTCAGAACTATCTGGCGGTGAGCGCAAGCGTTTGGTGTTAGATCTGTTGCTGACAAGTGGCGCTGATGTTCTGTTACTCGACGAACCAGACAACTACTTAGACATTCCCACTCGCAAATGGTTGGAAGAGCAAATTAAGTCGTGCAAGTCGACCATTTTGATGGTCAGTCACGACCGCACCTTGCTTGAAGAGTGTTCTACCAAAGTGGTGGTTATTGAAGGATCTGGTTGTTGGGTGCATGGTGGCTCATACAAAACATTTCCTGAAGCACGAGCAAAGCGTCAAGAGCTGCTTGGTGATGACTTAAAACGATGGAATGAAGAAGAACGCCGCCTGTTTCATCACATGAAGATCATGAAACAACGCGCCGCGCAAAACTTCAAAAACGCCACAAAGGCAAACGGTGCTGAAACCCGCTGGGAAAAATTTGTTGCCGCTGGCCCACCACCTCCGCCAGTTGCGGACCAACAAATTTATGTACGACTTCGTGGCGCAGACGCAGCGCGACGTGTTGCCAAACTCGAAAA
>JAFMJR010000107.1 GCA_017853385.1 Ilumatobacteraceae bacterium
AACTGGGTCTTCAACTCGGCCTCAGTCATCTTCAACACCGTGGCAACCGAAGCAAGACTCTTTGCTGGGCCTCGACCATCGTGTGCAGGCTTGGTAATTCCAACTTTAGAAATCAACGACTTTGCACTTGCAGTTCCGATGCCAGAAGAAGCCGCGAGAGCTAACGCTCCAACAATTGCTGCTCCTCCAACTATTTTGGTCATTCGCTTTTTCATGTCATTTCCTTTCGCATTGCGCTTGGGGGATCCGTGCGCTGATAGATATTGCGATGTGTTGTTAAGGATTAGAACAAGACCAAGTAAGAAACAGTAAAGAAGTCATCCAAGCCCGCCAATACTGGGGTTTAAAGGCAGATACCGTCTGTGTAGTGAAGTCTGCAGCAAACGCCGAGTTCCTTATTGTCGTGGCTGAAGATGACCCGTCGGTACGTAAAGCCATAATGCGCGTACTCGAGTTAGAGGGTTACCAAGTAAAAACTGCACAAGATGGCAATGCCGCCCTAGATCTAATTGTGTCGTCAAAACCTCATGCTGTGGTGATGGATGTGATGATGCCATTTGCCGATGGCCTTACTGTCACTCGTGAATTACGACATCGCAATAACCGAACTCCAATTTTGCTACTTACTGCTCGCCACGAAGTTGGTGACCGCGTTGCAGGTCTAGATGCAGGAGCAGATGATTATTTAGTAAAACCATTTGCCGTAGACGAATTACTGGCTCGCGTACGTGCCTTGCTTCGACGCTACGAAGCACCTGTGTCTGCGTCAATACTCACGTTGAGTGATTTAACAATGGATGTCAATCGTCGCGAAGTGAAGCGCGGAGAACACACACTTGAACTCACAAAAACAGAATTTGATTTACTGCACATTTTGTTAGAACAACAAAACATTGTGCTCACTCGCGAATACCTCTACGAACACATCTGGGGATACAGCTTTGAGACCAACTCAAAGTCGCTAGATGTGTACATCGGATACCTACGTCGCAAGCTTGAAGACAGCGGTGAAGAGCGATTGCTGCACACCGTTCGTGGTGTTGGTTACGTCATGAGGCAACCATGAGCATGCGAACCCGCCTCATGGTGACTACTGCGGTGATTGTGGTAATCGTGGTCGGAGTTTTATCAGCCGGTATTTATTCCACATTTTCTCGCCAACTGGTGCGACAGGTAGACAAAACTCTTGACGACCGAGTGGTCATGATTGCCGACTCGTTGCGCCGTGCTAATTCCATGCAAAACCCTGGTCGTCGCCAACGCAATCCGTTAGATGACGCATTGCTGCCCACACGTTTTGACACAGTGACCCAAGTAATTGACATCAATGGATTAGTCGTTCTTGCACTAGGCGAAGCCGACCTTCCCATTACGCAGCAAACGCTTCAAATAGCTAACAATCCATTGGGGGGCAGCGCAAGAAACACCATCACTGTTGCTGGCAATAAATACCGAATGCTTACCGTTCCGCTTTCAGGCGGAGGAGCGCTGCAAATCGCAAAGGACATTAATGATTTACAGCGTGCACAAAACGGCATGCGCGGCTGGCTGTTTGCACTTGGCCCTGTTGGCATTGTGGTTGCTGCAGTTGCGGGTTGGTGGGTTGCTCGCCGCACAGCAAAACCAATTCAGCAACTCGCTACTGCTGCGGAAGAAATCGCACGTACTCGCGACCTCTCCACCACCTTAGAAATTGAAGGCGACAGCGAAATTCAGCAGTTGTCATCTAGTTTCAACACCATGCTTGCAGCGCTTCAGCTGAGCAATGTTCAACAAAAACAGTTAGTTCAAGATGCCAGCCACGAACTGCGCACCCCACTTACATCGCTGCGCGCAAATGCTGAATTATTGCAGCGCGAAAATCTTGATGAAACAACAAAGCAATCGTTGCTTCGCGACATCGCAGCTGAAATTGATGAACTGACCGATCTATCTTCTGAACTCACCGCACTTGCAAGCGATCAGCGATTGGTAGAAGAACTACAAGAAATTGACTTGCTTGAGGCATGTGAAGACATTGCAACTCGTGCTTCGCGTCGCACTGGTCGAAGCATTGCCGTATCAAGTTCACATCCAGCATCGGTAAAGGTGCGTCCGTCACAATTTGATCGCGCAATTGGCAACTTGGTGGACAATGCGTTGAAGTTTTGCCCAACTCCAGACAACGTAGAAATCAATGTTGTTGGCTCACGAGTTGAAGTTGTTGATCATGGCCCTGGAATTTCTGATGCTGATAAACCGTTGGTGTTTGATCGCTTTTACCGCGCCACCGCAACCCGCGCACTTCCTGGTTCGGGCTTAGGGCTTGCCATCGTGAAGCAATTTGCCGACGATCACCACGCGATTGTCAGCATTTCTGACACACCTGGTGGCGGTGCAACCATTGCACTCACCTTTGCCAACTGACTTATTGATTTGATTGCTTGCGCACACCGCGCTTGTCTTGGGTGCGCGCATATTCAATTTGTTGTTTTTCCAACACCACTTCTTCTGCAACAAGAGTTTTCATGCTGGCAACACGGTCTGCAGTAAACAGTCCGCTTGCAACTGCAGCCTGCACACCACACGATGGTTCGTTTTCATGTTTGCAGTCTCGAAATTTGCAATTATTTGACGCTTCAAATACATCAGCAAATGTGCGCTCAATACCATTGCTACTCATCCACAAACTCACCACGCGTAGTCCTGGTGTATCTACCAACCATCCGCCGTTGTCTAAACGGACCAAATCAGACGCGGTTGTGGTGTGCCTGCCGCGACTATCGCCTTCGCGTACTTCACCGGTCCGCTGAATTTCATGGCCAACGAGGGCATTAACCAAAGTGCTTTTGCCAACTCCACTCGCCCCCAGCATGGCAATGGTTTGCGGGGTACTTGATTCATATTTATAGGTGTACTTCCGCAGTGCGTCTAAACCTGCCCCTGTTTTGGCACTTACCGCATATGCATCAACCCCCGACAAAACGGGCTGCACGTTTTGCAACATGGTGGCAATTTCAGTATCGCTTAATTCGTCGCACTTATTAAATATGACTACCGGTGTTGCTCCGCTATCAAAAGCAAGCACCAATTCACGTTCAATTCTTCGCAGATTTGGCTCTACATCTGCTGCCTGCACCACCAGCACCGTGTCCATATTGGCGGCAACGGTGTGCGATTCGG
>JAFMJR010000108.1 GCA_017853385.1 Ilumatobacteraceae bacterium
CCCAGCTCCACTAGTTGCGTTATCTACAAACTGGAAATGATTTCTTCGCTGACGACGCTGAAAAAGGATCCGCCAGATGGATCAAAGTCGCCATGCAATATCTCAGCATCTAGATCTATCCCATCCGGCCAAGACAAAGTTTTTGTAACAGGATTAATTTCAACCAACGCTAGAAAGTCATTCGAGTTCAGCTGCTCGGTAATCCCCTGCCAGTTTGCATGGAATGTGAGCTCACGCTGTAGGCCATCTTCAAACGAAATCAAGAGATTTCTTTCGCCTAAATATTTCACATCACAGATTCGTGCGCATGTCTTCATAAGGTGAAGATTATCTGAGTGGCTCAATGACATCAATGGGTTTCCCTTCTTGAATTTGGTTCCAGGCTTGTTGAACTTCACTGTGATAAAGCGATAACCATTCGTGGACAAGCCGTTGAACACGGTCCGGAATCTCTCCCCTCAATACTTCGCAGTTACTGATTCGAACTATCGCTGAAAATTCGCCGTAATACACGTGAAAATGTGGAGGATTGTGGTCTCGTGAGTAAATGTAAATAGAAATTCCATAGAACGACGACAATTTCGACACGATTCCATGTGTGAGCATCTCGGAACCTTTGGCAGGTAGTTTTGAGTTGTGAAAAAATCCCCCTCAAGGTTTGCGCCTATATCCGATCGTCTTTCCGGGCTCGGTGCAGCAAAGTGGGCCGTTCACGTTGAAGGTTTAGCTCGCGCAGCTGCAGGCAAACCGGTGACCTTCCTCTCTATCGGCGAACCCGATCTCCCACCTCCTGCAAGTGTTCTTGACCAAGCCATCGCATCAATGCGAGGTGGACGTTTGAAATATGCAGCAGGTCAAGGCGAACAGGTTGCACTCGATGCAATCGCTGCTCACCTATCTCGACGGTCTGGCCAGGAAGTTTCGCCAGATCAAATTGTGTATACGGCTGGAACGCAAAATGGTTTGTGCACTGCTCTGATGACGTTGGTGCAAACCGGCGACGAGGTTTTGGTTCCCGATCCGTACTACGCAACCTACGAAGGACTCGTTGCCGCAACTGGAGCAACATTCATTTCCGTTCCAACGCTTCCCGAAGACGGGTTTCACGTAACACCAGCGCAAATTGAAGCGGCCATCACCCCACGCACCCGCGTGTTGCTGCTGAACACACCAAGCAATCCAACTGGTGCTGTCTTATCGCAAAATGAAATTGATGCAATCGGCGAAGTTTGCGAACAACATGACCTGTGGATCGTTGTTGACGAGGTGTACGCAGACCTCACTTACGGCGCGCCATTTTGTTCGCCTTTTGATCGACCACATTTACGCCATCGCACACTTGCTGTGTCGTCAATTTCAAAGTCGCATGCACTTCCAGGATTTCGTGCTGGATGGATTGCTTCACCACCTGAAGTAACTCCGCGCTTAGTACTTGTTGCCGAAGCAATGCTGTTTGGCTCGCAACCTTTTATTGAAGACGCGCTAGCGGTTGCGCTTTCTGAGCGCCATCCAGAAGTAGAGAGACTGAGTGCGGCATTCAAAGATCGTGCACACAAATTAGTTAGCGCTTTTGACGGATCAACTGCAGCAATTGCTCGCATGCCCGAGGGTGGAATGTTCATCATGGTTGACATTCGGAAAACAGGAATGTCAGGCGAAGAGTTTGCATGGATGCTGCTAAACGATCACAACATTGTGGTTATGCCCGGCGAAAGCTTTGGCAAAGGCGGCGCAGGACACGTTCGTCTTGCGCTGACCAACGAAGCAGACGTTTTGTTTGAAGCCGGATTACGAATTCGCAAAGCAGCAGAAGACGCTGCTACGCACCACTAACCGCAGACTAAGCGGTGCGGTACACCACGAACACTTTGCGCAGTGTTTCGTGAACAGTCCACACGCCCTTCCATCCGATTGGAAAGATGCAACTTGATCCAGCAGTGAGCATGACTGGCTCGCCGCCATCTTCATGCACTGTCATGGACCCCTTCAGTACATAAATCACTTCACCACGCGTAGTGAATTCCCATCGTGATGCACCTGGTTCGCATTCCCACGTACCGGAGGTAACAGTTTCATTATCCAAAAATACTTTGGCCCGTGTCATGATCTCGCCAGTCAATGGTTCAGCAGAAGGCTGACCAAGCGGCTTTTCAGCGAGTTCTGAAGCAGGAATTTCTAATGCACGAAATGAAATTGTCATGCATGCATTATGGCACTTCGCGCTACAAGAGCGTGGCTGGCACCGAACTCATTTCAAGATGCAATTCGCTTCCCGTGTAAGGGTGAGCCAACGCGACGTCTTCGTTCAGTTCAATTCCGAGACCTGGTTCTGTCGGCGGAATGATGAAGCCATTATCAAACTTGATCGATGTCTTCACCAGATCGGCATGGAAACCCTGCCAGCCTTGAATGGTCTCGAGAATGAGGAAGTTTGGCGTGCACGTTGCCAACTGAATATTTGCAGCTGCAACTACAGGGCCACAGTACAGGTGCGGCGCGATCATGGCGTGATACACCTCGGCCATCGATGCAATTTTCTTGCCTTCCAACAAACCACCACAGCGTCCAAGATTTGGCTGCAAGATAGATGCTGCACCGGTCTTCAAGAGTTGATGGAATTCATATTTAGTAGTCAATCGTTCGCCAGCAGAAATTGGAATGCTGGTTGCTTGTGCAACCTTGGCAATTTCATCTGGGCTATCTGGAGGACAAGGTTCTTCAAACCACAGTGGGTCGTACTTTTCAAGTTGCTTTGCCAAACGAATAGCACCAGAAGCGGTGAATTGTCCGTGCGTACCAAACAAAATGTCTGCACGATCGCCAATTGCTTCACGAACTGCCCGCACCATTTTTTCCGAAAGATCCATCGCATGTAACGCGGGCTGACGTCCGTCGTACACCGAATATCGTCCTGCAGGATCAAACTTTACGCCAGTGAAACCACGCTCTACTTCGCGCACTGCGCATTCGGCAGCTGCTTGAGGATCGCTGTACACAGGATCATCGGCATACACGTCAACGCCCACTGGTGGATACAGATAGGTATAGGCGCGAAGTTTTTCGTGAACACGTCCACCGAGTAGTTCGTAGACAGGTTTGCCGGTTTCTTTTCCGCAAATGTCCCACATGGCCATTTCCAAACCGGAAACAATTCCACCTGT
>JAFMJR010000109.1 GCA_017853385.1 Ilumatobacteraceae bacterium
TTTCCAGCCATGCCGGTCATAGATGCTCCAGAGTTAGTTGGTGAAGTCGGGGTTAGGAATCGAGAACTTGTCGCGCCACTGTGCGTCTGCGTAATAAATCTTGTGCACCAACTGCATGGTCATGAGTGCGTCGTGAGAAGTGCCGCTCTCAATGGACGAGTTGTTACGCACAACATCGGCAAAAGCATCAATCTCTGCTGTCCACGAAGGATCAAAACTGTATTCCTGAGTTGATTCCTTCGGGTCTCCATTGTCTCGATCTGGATTTGCGTAAACAGTTGTCATGGTTTCTGAACCATAACTTTTTGACCCACTGAGAATGCCGCGAAGAATGATGCTGCCCCGCTGAAGATTGATATCAAGCGAAAACTGATGACGCCATTGAGTTGCGGATGAGTTCAGCATCCCAACAACCCCATCCTTTGTTCGCATGATTGCATACGCGTTGTCTTCCACGTCGTAATTCCAGTGATTATTGGAAATAAAACTATGTACATCTACAAATTCGCCTGCGAACAAGCGCATGAGATCAACCATGTGAATTCCTTGGTCAAGGAGAACCCCACCACCAGCCATCTCCCGCTTTGCGCGCCAGTCAGCTTGATCAAAAGTGATCAACTTTGACTTCCCGTATACACCACGCATGTTGATTATTTTTCCGAGAGAACCCGAGCGAATGAGTTTTAGGGCATCTTGAACTGAATCGTGGTAGCGATGGTTAAATCCATACATCAACTTCAAATCAGGGCGTTTTTTCTCAGCAGCAAGAACGTCATGCAGTTCAGACATGTTTCTTGCAGGTGGCTTTTCGCAAAAGACATGAAGACCGCGATTAAGAGCTGCAATGGTGATTTCTGCAGCCATGTCATTGCTCATGCAAACTAAAACAGCGTCAAGGTTGTGATCAAAAAGTTTCTGGTAATCACGTGAATAGGCAACACCGTCATCAAGAATTCCGTCATCAGCGAATTTCTTATCGCACACAGCCACAGTGTTCATATGTGGGTTCGCATCAACACAACCGCGACGGCGTTTTCCAATAACGCCGTATCCAGCTATGCCAATTCGCAATTCAGTCATTTATCTTGCCTCGGTGTTCAGCACCACTATGAACCTTCCGAAAAGCCGTGTGCTTTAAGCCAAAACTCGACGATTGGCACTTGCCATTCGTAGTCAACATCACATCCACCCCAGTTGGGGATCGAACCAATGTGTTGTCCCATCCATTTATGTGGCAATAAACCTTCGGAAATGTTTTCCAGTGATCGTGGTCGAATCACGATGGTTGATCCATCGGTGTAATAGACATCGCCTTGTGAATCTCGGCTGGTATTAAAAGTTGAAGGATCACCGATCGCTTCAAATGGGACAAATGGTTTGAGGTATCCATCTGATCCCATTTTGCGAGCGCGAAGAGGGCTGTACATGTTGTAGATCGAAGTAGTGGCTGCGCCATCCATTTTTGGATCGTTACGCAACATGTCAATGCCCTGATCAATAAATTCAGTTTTTATTGTTGCGGCATTTGCAAACAGCAAGACAAGAAGCTCAAGATTTTTGCCTTCTGCAGCCAGCGTTTCTTTAATTACCCCATAAGCATGTACGAATACATCATCAGAAAGCGCAGTGCTCGTAGCTAAATGTGGTGGTCGCTCAATATGAGTCGCTGAGTACTTCTCGCCGATTTTTCGAATCTGTTCTGAGTCAGTTGAAATGAAAATGCGATCTACATGTTTTGAACCGGAAGCGGCCATGAGCGGGTACTCGCAGAGAGGTCGACCGAGAACTAAAGAAACGTTTTTCCCCGGAAAACCAGTGCTGCCCGCACGACCGATCATGAGAGCGGCGATCATGGATTCAGTCTATTGGTTAGATCAATCCACGCTTTCGAAGTCCATTGACCAGGTTTGTGCTGGCTTCGACCTCCATCAAATCGCGGGTTTCGCGCGCGTAGGAACCCATATGCGCCGTTACATGGACGTTGGAAAGTTGAAGCAGTGATCCGTCGTACGGTTCATTTTCAAAACAGTCAAGGGCTGCTCCGGCTAAGTAGTTTGACTTGAGTGCTTGCTCTAGCGCTGATTCATCAATCAGCCCGCCACGGGATACATTCACAATAAAGGCACCTTGTTTCATCCGTGCAAGTGATTGAGCATCAATTAAGTGGAAAGTTCCTTCAGTAATTGGAACATGCAATGAAACAATGTCTGCTTGCGCAAGTACTTCTTCTAGTGATTCAAGATGAACCGTCTGGTGTGTGTTGAGCACTGGATCATATGCAAGTACACGTGCACCAAAGGCTTGAGCAAGCTTGGCAACAGCATTACCAATTCGCCCAAGACCTATGAGACCAATGGTTTTTGTGGCTAACAGCGAACCCATAAGCGGCGTCCATTGACCATTTCGCATGTTGGCTTCAGTTGTTGATACGTGTCGCAACATGTTCAACATGTGCGCGATAGTGAGTTCGGCTACAGCCTGAGTGGGGGCGTCTGGTGTATTGAACACATCGATGCCAAGCCTTTTTGCTGAATCAAGATCTACGCTGTCTAACCCGGTCCCACAGCGGGCAATGACGCGAAGTTTTTTTGCATTCGATAAAACCCGGTCGGTTAATGGTTCTAGTCCAGCAAGAATTGCGACAACGTTGTCGGAAACAAGTTCCGCAATTTCGTCCTCGGTCAGACGTCGACCAAAGGGATTTGTCTCAATAGAAATTCCTGCATCACGAAGTGCTTTTGCTTCGGCAAAATTTCCTAAGTCAAACGACGATGTGGTGATCAGCACTTTTGACACATTGGTCAACTTATCTGATTTTTCGAAATTAGAAGCGCAATGCTTTAATCATGAATTTGACGGGATGTTCAGTGGATCGCGCGAATTGATTTGTGAATTGGTTGCGAGCAGAAATCACGTCGTGAGAGTTCCACCACCCGTCAACATCGTCCCAAACACTGCCAATAAATGCGGCTGCAGATTCTGGGTTTCGGTGAAACACGCCAACTTTTTCAAGAGCATTAAACGCCTCTTTAGCACTTTCTCTAACGATCATGTATGAATCGCTCCAAGTAATGACAATTGGAAAATTCTGTGCGAAGCATTCAGGAATTGTTGTTCCATTGTGTGCGATGAGAACGAGCCTGCTCTCTAAAAGGCG
>JAFMJR010000110.1 GCA_017853385.1 Ilumatobacteraceae bacterium
ATGAGTCAACATGGCATTAGTCAGTTAGTCACCGAAACCCGTTCCGCTTTTATTTCGGGCGTAACCCGGCCCCTCTCGTGGCGCAAAGCACAACTTGAAGCCATGATTCGCATGATTGAAAATCATCAAGACGAGTTTTCTGCTGCTTTGAAAACCGATCTTGGTCGCGGTGTAGAAGAAGCGTGGCTATACGACCTTGGCTTCACCATTACCGAAGTGAAATTAATGCTGAAGAATCTGAAGAAGTGGACCTCAGTTCGCAAGGTGCCGACTCCTATGGTTTCTAAGCCTGGCTCATCGCGTCGTATTCCGGAGCCACTTGGAACGGTTCTGGTCATTGCGCCGTGGAATTACCCAGTGCAGTTGTTGCTAGTGCCTGCAGCTGGAGCAATTGCTGCCGGTAACGCAGTGGTCATGAAGCCATCGGAGGTCTCATCTGCAACTTCAGCAGTTTTGGCCAAATACATCCCGCAGTATTTAGACAAGCGAGCAATTTCTGTTGTTGAAGGTGGAGTACCTGAAACCACCGAACTCCTTGCACAAAAGTTCGAACACATTTTCTACACAGGAAACGGAACAGTTGGTCGTGTAGTCATGCGTGCAGCAGCCGAGAACCTCACGCCAGTCACGCTCGAGTTGGGTGGAAAGAGCCCAACCATTGTTGATGCGTCAGCAAACATAGATGTTGCAGCAAGACGAATTGCGTGGGCGAAATATGTAAACGCAGGCCAAACCTGTGTGGCACCTGACTATGTGCTTGTGCATAAGTCGGTTTCTCGGCAGTTGGTAGATGCCATTGGCAAATCGGTGACAGAGTTTTATGGGGCAGACCCACACGCAAGCAAGGATTACGCACGAGTAGTTTCGCCTCGTCACTTCAGTCGCTTGAAGTCCATGATTTCATCGGGTACTGCAGTCATCGGTGGACAAACTGACGAATCAGACCGTTACATCGCTCCAACTGTGTTGCTCGATGTTGATAAGAACTCACCTGTTATGCAGGAAGAAATCTTTGGACCAATTTTGCCAATTATCGAAATTGACACAATTGATGAAGCAGTTTCGTTTGTCAACAGCCGTCAGCACCCACTTGCATTGTATGTATTTGCTGAAGATGCAAAAGTAAGCGAAAAGGTGGTGGCAAGCACCACCTCGGGTGGAGTCACGGTGAATGGAACCATCTTCCACATGACTGGTCCGTACTTGCCATTTGGTGGGGTGGGCGAGAGCGGCATGGGCGCATATCACGGCCAAGCCGGAGTAGATGTATTCCAGCACCTAAAGCCAGTGCTCAAGCGTTCAACAAAACTTGATGCTCCGTTGGCCTACCCGCCATATACCGCGCGTAAGTTTTCGATACTGAAAAAATTCTTGTAATTCAACTCACTCCAAACGGAAGGCAATGTAATGAAGATCGGTGTACAACTATGGCCGCAAGCAACCACGGTGAAAGAAATGCGTACTGCTTGGCGTACCGCCGATGCAATGGGTGTCGACAGCATCTGGACATGGGACCACTTTTATCCATTGTCGGGCGATCCTGAAGAGCGTCATTTTGAGTGCTACACACTGCTTTCTGCAATGGCAGCAGACACGTGTCATGCAACAATCGGCGCACTTGTTACGTGTTTCACGTATCGCAATCCACAGTTGCTCGCAGACATGGCGCGCACTATTGACCACATCAGCGATGGACGCTTTGTGCTTGGTCTTGGTTCGGGTTGGTTCGAGCGTGACTACACCGAGTACGGATACGAATTTGGTACTGCGGTAGGTCGTTTAAAGTTATTGGAAGCAGGGCTACCTGTAATTAAAGAGCGGATGAAGAAACTCAATCCTCAGCCGGTTAACGGAAACATTCCAATCATGATCGGTGGTGGCGGCGAGAAGCTCACGCTTCGTCTTGTTGCAGAACATGCTCAGCAGTACAACTACTTTGGCCCACCAGAAAGCTATGCAAACAAGATCAAGATTCTTGATGAGTGGTGCGCAAAGGTCGGTCGTAATCCGAAAGAGATTGAACGCACAGTTGCTATCTATCCAAAAGAAGTAACTCCAGAATTGTTCGAGGCCTACAAGCAAGCAGGTGCCGAGCACATCATTTTGACAAGTGCTGGTCCTTTCGAAATGAAGGACCTTGAGACTTTGTTGAGTTGGCGCTAACTATTTAGAAAACGCGCCGATTGATTCAACGATCACGTTGAACGCGGCTTCGGCATCTACATCCCACACCACAGTGCAGTTTGGGTCTTTGCGTTCTTTTAATCCGCGCATATCAACAAGAGTCATGCCCCGACAGAATTCGCCAGAGGTCTCTACGACCACGTGTTGATCGCGCATCGTGAACAATTGAGGATGGGTGAGTGCAAGAACTGCACAAGGGTCGTGCACAGCACCGCCACGCATGTTGTCGTGTCGGCTGACGTACACATCGCTGAAGAAAACGAATAGGTCGGCGAGCACATCGGCCAGCTTTCCTGGAAGAGCACGAACCTTTTCAATTCTTTCTGGAGTTGCCTGCAATTTATGAGTTACGTCGAGACCGCTCATGATCAATTTCCCGCCATAGCCAAACACCATCGCTGCTGCTTCTGGGTCGGCCCAGATATTGAATTCGGCTGCAGTACTGCGGTTGCCAAATGTTCCGCCGCCCATAAGTGAAATGCCTGCAATTTTCTTTGCAATGTCTGGTGCAGTGCGAAGTGCAAGCGCAATGTTGGTTAGTGGTCCTGTTGGTACAAGCCAGATGCCCTCGGTTTTACGGCACGTTTCAATAATGAATTGAATGGCATCTTCGCTATCTGCTGGTTTAGATGGCTCAGGTAGATCTGCGCCATCAAGTCCGCTTTCGCCATGCACGTAAGCCGCGTCCTTCGGCTCGGCAACAAGAGGGCGACGGGCACCTTGGTGGAGTGGCGCCTTGCTGCCAATCATGTCCAACACGATTCGGGCATTGCGGGTGGTGGCAGTGATCGGTGCATTGCCCGCCACAGTGGTGACGCCAAGTAGGTCTGCGTGGTTAGCTGCAACCACCAAGGCCATTGCATCGTCGTGGCCAGGGTCGCAATCGAGAATCATTTTTACTCGTGAAGACATGACGCCGACTCTAGTCGTGTGTGTAAAAG
>JAFMJR010000032.1 GCA_017853385.1 Ilumatobacteraceae bacterium
TTCCGTCTTGCTGCTCGCGGAGGAATTTTTCAAATTCCTCCGCGAGTGCATCGGCTGATGGAAGTTCCGCTTCGGTGCGGCGATCGTATTCATCTTCAAGCATCGTGAGGTAGCTGACGGTTTGATCGTCACCCTCAACTGCAGCATCGTGCAGTTCTTCCCACCGCTGAATTTCTTCGTACATTTCGCCGTGACTGGTGGGAATTCCGAGAACATGTTCTAAATGTCGCAACAATGCTGCAGAAGACTTTGGATGTTGCGCATTTGCTAAATAGTGAGGAACTCCAACGCGCAAAGAGACTCCCGCAATTCCTTCACGGTCGAGTCGTTCTTGAATGACACCAACTACTCCCGTTGGTCCTTGGTATTGCGGGCGTGACAAACCAAGGCGACGGGCGAGCGACTGGTTGCTACTGCTACCAACCACCTGTGGCGAACGCGTGTGTGGCACGCCTTCTGCTGCGGCACCAACGGTGACGACCACTTCACAGCCGAGCTGTTTTGCACATTCAACGATGCAGTCTGCAAACACTCCCCAATGCAGGTGTGGCTCTACACCGGAAAGAATGATGAGGTCGCGTGATCCTTCTGGAAATCGGGCAACGAGGAAATCATTTTCAGGCCAGCGAATGTGACGCTCACCGTCTTCGTCAATGAATGTTTCGGGGCGTTCCTGGGTGAAGTCAAAAAATGGGTCGGGGTCAACGGATGCAACCACGGTGACCGCACGGTCTTGAATTGCCCACTCAAGTGCGCCTGTAGCCACGCCAGAAACGTCAAACCAACCGCGTAGGGCAACCACCAAAACGGGGTTTCGAAGCGTTCCTACGGCCTCCCAGTCGGCATCGAGCACGTCGTCAACGTTCATACTGCAACCAGGTGTGTTTTCGCTTTGGCCAACTCCACTGTGTAAGCATGGCAGGCGTGACAACGCATCAAAACCCCCAAAACCGTGTTTCTGCACGCCTTGCAGCCATCGCCGAATCGGCAACATTGGCAGTAGATGCCAAGGCCAAAGCGCTGAAAGCAAAAGGCGAGAACGTCATTGGGTTTGGTGCGGGCGAACCAGACTTCCCAACGCCAGAGAGAATTGTTGAAGCAGCAGTGCGCGCTGCGCGTGATCCAAAATTTCACCGCTACACACCAGCAGCAGGTTTGCCAGAACTTCGCGAGGCAATTGCAGTAAAAACAAAACGCGATAGCGGATTCTCTGTTGACGCATCGCAAGTGTTGGTCACCAATGGTGGAAAGCACGCAGTGTTTGTTGCCTTCGCTGCACTATGTGATCCGGGCGACGAAGTAATTGTTCCGGCTCCGTATTGGACTACATATCCAGAAGCAATTTCATTGGCTGGCGGAGTATCCGTCATTGTTGACACCACCGAAGAAACTGAATTTAAAGTCACTGTTGAACAACTTGAAAAAGTGCGCACTCCAAAAACAAAAGTGTTGCTGTTTGTTTCGCCCGATAACCCAAGCGGTGCGGTGTATTCACCAGAAGAGACCATTGCCATTGGTAAATGGGCGGTTGAACATGGAATTTGGGTGGTGACGGACGAAATTTACGAACATCTCACGTACGGCAAGCACAAGTTTTCAAGCATGCCTACGTTGGTTCCAGAAATTGCTGATCGATGCGTCATCGTGAACGGTGTTGCAAAGACCTATGCAATGACTGGATGGCGAGTTGGCTGGATGATTGGTCCAAAAGATGTCATGAAGGCAGCAATCAACTTTCAATCGCACACCACATCAAACGTGTCTAACGTGGCGCAAATCGCGGCACTCGAAGCAGTGAGCGGAGATCTTTCTGCTGTTGCCATGATGCGCGAAAGTTTTGAGCGTCGAGGAACATTGATGCACAAAATGCTCACAGCAATCCCTGGTGTTACGTGTATGGAACCGCAAGGTGCGTTTTATTGCTTTCCAAATGTGCGTGGTTTGTTGGGTCGAAACATTGGCGGAAAAACTGCTTCAAACAGCATGGAACTTGCAGACCTGGTACTTGATGTTGCAAAAGTTGCGTTTGTACCGGGCGAGGCATTTGGTGCGCCTGGGTATGCCCGCTTTAGCTTTGCGCTTGGAGATGCAGATTTGATTGAAGGCATGGAGCGACTGGCCGCTCTGTTCGCGTAAACATTTTTTCTTTTGCCGATTCATCGGCTAAGGTACTTTCACTTCGGTAATAGCCGGAGGGCAAAACATTCAGCGAAGTCCGGTGAGATTCCGGCACTGTCCCGCAACGGTAATGCAGATGAACAATCTGTCAGTCCGGTCGCCTAATGCGTAGCTACATCAACCGCTCTCGCAAGAAGAGCAAGGAGACCATATGAACAAGTTCATCAAGGCCGGCATTGCCGGTCTTTTTCTTTCCCTCACCGCCACATTGGCTAGTTGTGGCGGATCTTCAACTAGCAGCACGGATACTGCGGCAGTTACAGCAGATGTATATCCGGTAACCGTTGGCGACCTCACCCTTGAGGCTCAGCCAACCAGCATTATTTCTCTGTCACCAACGGCAACAGAGATGCTGTACGCAATTGGCGCTGGCGACCAAGTGGTTGCGGTAGACGAGTACTCAAATTACCCAGCTGAGGCAGTTGCTCTTGGTACCAAGTTGTCTGGTTTTGAGCCAAACATTGAAGCAATCAGCAGCTATTCACCAGATCTGGTGATCGTTTCTTACGATCCAGGCAGTTTGGTTGAACAACTCAGCACGCTGAACATTCCGGTGTTTATTGCTGGCGCTGCAATGAGTCTGGAAAATGTCTATGAGCAAATTGAGCAGTTGGGTGTTCTTACGGGACACAGTCAGGCTGCAATTGAAGTATCACAAACTCTGCAAGCAGGAATCGAAGAGGCAGTTGCTTCTGTGCAATTCAGCGAACCACCATTGTCGTACTACTACGAGCTTGACAACACCTATTACTCAGTAACGTCAAACACCTTTATTGGACAAATTTTTAATCTGTTCGGCATGCGCAACATTGCAGACAATGTTGAAGCAGGAAACGATTATCCGCAATTGTCAGCAGAGGTCATTGTGTCTTCAGACCCAGACTTCATTTTCTTGGCAGACACCAAGTGCTGTGCGCAAGATGCAACAACAGTTGCAGCTCGTGACGGCTGGGGTGGCTTGAAGGCCGTAACTGCAAATCAAGTTGTAGAACTTGACGACGATATTTCATCGCGTTGGGGACCACGAGTGCTCGATCTCATCACCACAATTCGTGATGCAGTTGTTGCTGCGAACTCGTAGTTATTAAGTTCTCGAGCCCACGATCATGATGACCTCGGCAACGCAACCGAGTGCACGCCATAACCGTTACTGGTTTGCACTCAGTGGCTTGTTGCTGCTTGTTGCCATGATCGTGGGCACGATGATTGGTCCAGCTGGCCCGGCTTGGTGGCGAATTCCTCTTGAATTTCTGAATCGATTGCCGTTCGTGCGTATTGATAGCGGTGTTTCGTCAGCGGAATGGAACCTGGTCTGGCTCATTCGCACTCCGCGAGTAGTACTTGCTGCAATTGTGGGTTCCATGCTCTCGGTTTCTGGGGCCAGTTATCAGGGTGTGTTTCGAAACCCACTCGTTGACCCGTATTTATTGGGTGTTGCTGCGGGTGCGGGGTTGGGTGCAACCTTGGTGTTTGCGTTTCAGCGGGGAGCAACAGAGAACTGGATTATTGATCCGCTGCCGCTTGCAGCATTTAGTGGTGCGCTCATTGCAGTGCTTGTCACGTATGTCGTAGGCACTGCATTTGGAACTACGCAGTCAAGCACCACATTGATTTTGGCTGGAGTTGCGGTGACTTCGTTGGCTACTTCAATTCAGGCATTCATATTGCAACGCAACACCGACGTGGTGCGTCAAGTGTATTCATGGATTCTTGGCAGACTGTCAAGTGCAACATGGGGTGATGTGCGATTGGTATTGCCATATGTTGTGCTGAGTACTGGAGTGCTGTTAATGCATCGTCGTCTGCTTGACGTATTGCGCGTGGGCGACGATGAGGCAAGTGCACTTGGCACCAACGTTCGACGAGTGCGTCTGGTAGTAGTGCTTGCTGCAACTCTGGGAACCTCTGCTGTTGTTGCAGTAAGTGGACTCATTGGTTTTGTGGGCATCATTGTTCCGCACGCTGTGCGACTACTTGCTGGTGCGAGCTATCGCGTGGTGTTACCGCTCAGCGTGTTGCTTGGAGCAGCATTTTTGGTGTTTGCAGATATTCCAAGCAGAGTGCTCGCAAACCCAGCAGAAACTCCAATTGGTGTGGTCACGGCATTCTTTGGTGCACCGTTCTTTTTGTATCTACTTCGCACAAGGAATACTGCGAAATGACCGCACTTGGATTTTGCGATGTGCGAGTGTCGTATGACGGCAACGAGGCAGTGCAAGGCTTTAATGACTTGCTGCATTCGGGAGAATGGCTATGTCTCATTGGGCCAAACGGAGCCGGTAAGTCATCGGTACTGCGTGCCGCTGCTGGTTTAGTTCAGTACACCGGGTCAATTGCAATCGACCAGCGCGAGATTCCAGCAACGTCAGCCCGTTGGCGTGCTCAACACATTGCCTATGTGCCTCAGTCTCCACTAATTCCACACGATATGAACGTGCGCGACTACGTGTTGCTTGGCCGTAATCCATACGTTCGTCATTTCTCGTGGGAAACCAAGCACGACAGAAAAGTAATGAGTGAAGTGCTTGAGAGGCTCGACCTTGCATCGTTTGCACAACGACCACTTGGAACGTTGTCGGGTGGCGAGTTGCAGAGATTGGTTATTGCCCGCGCTCTTGCCCAGGAAGCTCCTGTGCTGTTGTTAGATGAGCCAACAAGTGCGCTTGATATCGGTCATCAACAACAGGCCTTAGAGCTGGTGGATTCATTGCGTAGGGAACAGGGTTTAACAGTGGTTTCTGCAATGCACGACCTGACTCTGGCGGGAATGTATGCAGATCGACTTGTGTTGATGCACCAAGGTGCACGTGTTGCAGAGGGCTCGGCAAAAGAAGTGCTGCAACCAAATATTCTCTCTGAGTTTTATGGCGTGTCTGCTCGTGTGCACCACGAAGAAGATGGAACTGTTGTTGTAATTCCTCAGCGCACAACGACACGCTAAAAACCACTACCGTTATTGTTCATGGACGATTTCGGCCGCTTGCTCAACATACATGTGGCCGGTTGTGCAGCATCACATCAGCGCTTGCTGGAAACTCTCGCAAACTTTTCTGACGAGCAAAGCAAAGAGCCATCGGCTCTCCCTGGCTGGACACGAGGCCATGTGCTTTCCCACTTGGCGCGAAATGCCGAAAGCCATGTGCATCTGTTGCAGTGCGCATCACAAGGCGAACAAGTTGAGCAATATGTTGGCGGGGCAAAGGCGCGTAAAGAGGGCATTGAACGCCATGCAGGTGACTCTGCAGCAGCACTTGTTGCATCAGTGCGCCAAAGTATTTATGCATTAGAAGGACAGTGGGCCGCGACAAACAGCGAAGGCTGGCAGGGGCAAGGTATCAACAGTGCGGGTGCCACCATCATGATGAGCGACATCGTGTTTTTAAGATGGCGAGAAGTAGAAGTACATCATGCAGATTTGCTCCTTGGATTCACTAGCAAAGATTGGGACTCTACGTATGTGCGAATGGAACTTGAGCGACAAATCATGATGTGGCGAGCAAGTAAGCCAATGGGTTTAACTCCAGTGCCACAGCGCGCGCTTGAACTTGTTCCACACGAAAGGTTGGCTTGGTTTTTGGGAAGAATTGAAGTCGACGGATTGCCAAAGGTGGCTGGTTACTAGTATCAATTCGTGATTCAGCGCGCAAAAGGATTCGTAAAAGTAGCGCTGGTTGCCATTTGCCTTCTTGCGCTGTCTCCTGCAGCAGGTGTGCAGGCACATGCGGGTCTTGAGGGAAGTGAACCAAAACCAAGCTCGTGGCTCGCTACATCTCCAAGCGAAATAGTGCTTCATTTTGATGAGTCGGTCAGTGTCACATTTGCACGCATCAAAATCATTGATCAGGAAGGTAACGAAATTGGGGAGTTTCGGCCAACTCGAGACGCCAGTGACCCCTCTACAGTGCGCGCAAACATTGACAAATTGGGGGATGGAACATGGGTGGTGGTGTGGCGTGTTGCATCAGCCGATTCACACCCGGTGCAAGGCTCGTTTGCATTTTCAGTTGGTACTAGTTCATCAGATGTAACTGCATTACTCAATGGCAGCCTTTCAACTCGCCATGGTTTGAATAATCTGTTCAACGTCATACGGTTTGTCATGTTTGCCGGCGTTTTGGCGTTAATCGGTGGAATTGGGTTAATTACATTCGCAAGTCACGCGCAACTCACCGTGCGAACACGTATGAGTTTGTGGGGTGCTTGGGCTTTGGCAACTTTCGCCAGCATTGAAGCATTATTTGCGTACGGCCCACATGCGTCTGGCGTAAAGGTGTACAACTTCACCGATCTTTCACTGCTAAGTGACACCATGACCACAACATTTGGTCAAGCGACGTTGCTGCGTATTTCTTTATTACTTGCTTTTGTTTTGTTGTTGATGACTCTTGAGTTGCGGGCTAAGAAATTGTGGAGATTTGGAGCGATCGGGCTTTCGTTCGCGATTGCAGCAACACTTTCTGCGGTTGGACATCCAAGTGGCGAGTCACTGAAGGCGTTAAGTATCTCGCTAGATGTAATGCATCTATTGGCTGCATCGTTATGGATTGGTGCACTGTTTCTGATTGCTATTGATCGAAGCAATTGGCTTCATTCATCAATGTCCATGTTGAGGTTTTCCCGAGTAGCTGGCTACAGCGTTGGAATCATTGTGGCCACCGGATCAATCCAAACCTTGCTACTCATTGACGACCCTCAGAATCTCTTTGCAACTGAGTTTGGGCAGAAGCTTTCAGTAAAAGTTGCGCTCGTAGGAGTACTCATTGCGATTGGCGGACTCTCTAGAAAAACGATTCGAAAGTTTGGCCCAGCAAAATTGCATCAGTCTGTCTTGGTCGAATCGCTCATTGCGCTACTCGTCGTCGGAATAACAGCCCTTATCGTCGCGCTTCCTCCCCGTGAGCAGGCATCATTCGCGCCGGTTGAGGTTTCACTCAGCCAATCTGGATTGATTGCTGACGTTACGGTTACTCCGGCACGTGTAGGAGCCGCCGAGATCCACTTGGTTATTGGGTCGCTGCAAGGCAGTTTTGCTCAAATGACATCGGTAACAGCGCGCATGGCGTTGCCCGGAAAAGACATCCCAATGGGGCCAATTGACCTAATTCGAACAAGCCCAAATCACTATTCAGCGGTGGTCAACTTTGCCTATGCGGGCAACTGGAATATGGAATTTCTGGTCAAGCCGTTGCCGACAAAAACTGTGCTTTTTGCCTTTGAAATCAAGGTAAACGAGTAGAAATCTTCATCACCAGGTGATGGCTCATGCCCGTTGCAGTGTCAATGAACGCATCTCCGTAAATCGTGAAACCATTGTGAATATAAAAATTGAGTGCAGTGTCACGGGCGCGAGCCCAAATGTAATGAGCACCTTTTTCTTCGGCTCGCTGAACTCCGGCATGGAGCAATGAAGCACCAATGCCTGAACCCTGTTTGCTCTTTGACACCGCCATGCCTTTAAGTTGAATCGCAGGAAGTGAAGTATCTTCAGGCCAAGCTTCAGGAATCCACGACGAGCACGCGACGAGTTCATCGCCTTCATAAATTCCAAGGTGCACGCAACCAGGGTGATTGTCTTGTGAATATCGAGGGTCTTGTGAAGGTGTGCCATCTCGCAAGACGGCCATTCGCAACGACAGCAAATCTTCTGTGCGTATCTGCACCACGTTGTGTGGGCGATGTAGCGATCGAATATCCACAATACGATCTGCAAAAGCAGTTGCTTCGTTACGGTCATGAGTTACGTGAACAACGGTGGTATTTCGATGCGCCAGTAGCCCAGATAAGTCATTGAGCAGTCTGTCGTGCAATTCAACATCTAATCCACTGAGCGGTTCGTCAAGCAAGAGTACCTTTGGTTCTGCTGCAAGAGAACGGGCAACTGCTACACGTTTTGCTTCGCCACCAGAAATTACTGTCACGTCACGATCGGCAAGACCAACAAGTCCTACCAATGCAAGTAGTTCTGAAACTCTTCGCGCCTGTTCTGCTTTGCTTAATGCGTGCAGCGAGTACGCAATGTTTTGTCCAACGCTGAGGTGTGGAAACAGTTGATTGTCTTGAAAAACAAGACCGATACCACGCTTGTGCGTAGGAAGGTTGGTGACATCAATTCCGTCTACATGCACTGATCCAGACTCTGCTTTTTCGATTCCGGCAATAACGCGCAAAAGAGTGGTCTTTCCTTCACCGCTTGGGCCCACAAGTGAAACAACTTCTCCTGTTGCAACGTCAAGGCACACGCGATCCAAAATGATTTCATTTTCATAGTGAATGGTGAGGTTGGAGATGCTGAGCATTAGAGGTTGTTGTTTCTGCGCGACCTGACGATTTCAGACAGGTATACGGCACTAATGCTAAAGATGAAAAACAATGTTGAAAGCGCGAAAGCCTTTGCGTGCTGAGTGTCACCTGGGCGCGAAAGCAAGCGGGCAATGGTCACGGGCAGGGTTTCACTTGTGCGTCGGGTCAAAAAACTGGTGGCGCCAAATTCGCCCAATGAAACCGCCGCAGAAAGCGCAAAGGCTGTGGCCAATGCTCGCTGAATTAACGGAAAATCGATGGTCAACCACTGGCTTTTTGGGTCGGCTCCAAGTGTGGCTGCAGCATCGCGTAGATCTTGCGGAATGGCTTGAGTAACCGGAAGCACAATGCGCACCACAAGAGGAATGGCGATGAGGGAGTGGGCGACAGGCGTGATCCACCAGGACGCCCTGAACTCAATCGGCGAATGATCAAAAGTGATCAATATTCCTAATCCAACGGTGACTGCTGAAATCATGAGTGGTAGTGAGGCAAACGCCTCAACAAGGCGAGAAGCACGTCGTGCATATGCAGTTGCTAGTGCAATCAATGTTCCCAGAGTTGTTGCCAACAATGCTGCAACTATCGCAAACGAAGTACTGACATAGAGCGACCTACCAGTTTCACCAGAGATCACTGCAGACCAGCCCGAAGACGATTTCCAGGCAACTGCAACGAGTGGAGCAAGAACGATGATCGCTGTAATGCTCGAGACAAGACCTACTACGGCTCGTTGTGAAAACCCAGAAGGTTTTGGTGCAGTGATGTTTATGGTCTGCGTATTCGGTTGCGTGCGGCTAAGGCGTGTCAAAATGTAAAGGGCGGTAATGAGCACGATTGTTTGCACGATGGAGATGGCAACTGCACTTTGTAAATCACCGAGAAGTACAGCGCGAACATAGATCTCGGTTTCTAGGGTTGAAAATGCCGGCCCACCCAAAATTCGTACTGCACCAAAGGATGTAAAGCAAAACAGGGCAACAGCAGTGCTGGCATAACCAAGCGCTGGTCGAATGAGCGGAAATGTAATGGTGCGAAATGTGCGCACAGAGGATGCGCCAAGTGTGTGGGCCGCATGAATGAGTTCGGGGTCAATTTGCGACCATCGTGGCATCACAAGACGAACGACAACCGCCAAATTGAACAACACGTGGGCAATGACAATTGCTGTCGCGGTGTAGTGAAGCGAAGTTGGTAGTAGAGCAAATAGCGCTGTTCCCACAACAACGGTGGGGAGCAGGAAAGGAGCAGTAACCAAAGCAAGCAGCAATTTTTTGCCAGTAAAGGTGAAGCGAGAAAGCACGTAGGTGACTGGCAGAGCGAAGATGATGGTGAGCAATGTGCTGAGCGCAGTTTGCACCAACGTGAACCAAGCGATCTGTTGGAAAGAGGAACTAGCAAGGAGGCGTCCTAACGATTGAAAGTCGGCCCCCCTGAGCACAACAACAGTTGTGGGAATACCCAAAAACACCAACAAAAACAGGGCCGGAGCGACCAGCAGCCAACGTGAGCTACGTGGATACGGCGAGATGGTCATTGGTGTCGTCTATTTGAAGACGATGGTTGACCATTCGTCTAGCCATGCCGAACGATTCGTTGCAATGACATCAAACTCAACCGTCAGTGGGTTTTCAGGTCTTGAGATGTATCGCGTAAACGCATCGGGAATAGTTGCGTTTGAATTCACGGGAAATACAAATTGAGTAAGTGGTAGATCGCTTTGAAAAGCCACGTCAGTCAAATAGTCAATAAGTTTTTGAGCCTCTGCTTCGTGCTTTGTGCCACGCAAGACTCCGGCAAATTCAATTTGTGCAAAACAGGTAAGTGGAGCAACTCCTGTGGGTGCAACATCTGTTGGTGGGTTAGAAAACAGCACCTCTGCAGCAGGACTACTGCTGTAACTCACAACAATCGGTCTTTCTCCTTTACCGGATGAGCCAGAAAATTCGGTGCTGTATGCCTGTGTCCAGCCATCAACTACCAGCACTCCGTTTTCGCGCAATGCCTTCCAATAATCCTGCCAGCCATCTTCTCCGTATTCGGCAACAGTGGCTAGAAAGAATGCCAGACCCGGCGAAGAAGTGATTGCACTTGGAACTACGAGCAAGTTTGCATAAGTGCCGCTCGTGAGTGCATCAAGAGTCATCGGCGGAGCAATGTTGTTTTCTTCAAACCAAGCAATGTCGTAGTTAATACATACGTCGCCAGTATCTACTGGTGTGACTTCATGTCCAGGAATGTTTCGCAACAATTCTTCGCTCATCAATGCAGTATTGGGTGATTCGTATCGAGAGAAAATGTCGGAATCAAGCGCACGAGAGAGCAATGTGTTATCGACTCCCCACAGCACATCGCCTTCTGGGTTTCCTGCTGTAAGTGCTGCCTTGGTAATTAACTCACCAGCATCACCCGTACGTACAACTTCAACTTTGATTCCAGTGCTGGCAGTGAATGCGTCAAATATTCCTTCGCTAGGAGTGAAAGAATCATGAGCAAGCAAGGTCAAAGTAACAGGCTCATTGGAAGACGGGGAGTCTGAGGAACCAGAGCATGCACTGAACATCAGGGCCGAAAGGGCCAATGCAGCAATTTTTTTCATAGGGGGAGTCTTCTTTCAGTTATTGAGGGCACTTGATTGAACGACAAAAAGCGACCCTTCCTGTAGAGAAATTGTTGCACTTTCACTCACCATGATGTTGCTCACCCCTCGCGATGAATGAGGTGTAAGTGCTTCATTGTTAAGCGACCATTGCAGGCCCGCGGTGGAAATGCCCGAGGCGGTGCCGCCTGCCGCAATAAGGCCAACAATTGAGCCTGTTTTGCCTGAAATGGTTACCGAAGCCGGTCCGTGAATGAGATGAAGAATTGCGTTGTCCCACAGGGCTTGAATCGTGCAACTACGCAACTTTGGGTTCTGCAATACGGCAAACACGCCAAGTTCGTGATCTAGCCTTCCGCCACCCTTTGTTATCAACACGATTTTATCTGCACCCATTTCGACAGCCTTTAATAAGGCAAGTTCGGCATCTGTGGAGTCTTTGTCGTGAGGAAAAGTAGAGATAACTGTGCCGTGTGCTTCAACAGCTGCAAGTAGCGCTTTGTCTACAGAGTCCATGTCGCCAATAACAACATCAACTCGAAGCCCAAGCTCAATGGCACCATGCAAACCTGAGTCTGCGGCGATCACCAATTGGTGATCAGGAATGTATTGCTTAATGGATCGAGTTGGTGGGTTGCCACCAAGCACAACTACAGCTGTGGTTGCAGAAACTGTGGCGCTTGAAATCATTGCCGTGTGATGTCTGGCTCGATGTAGATCGTCAGTTGAGCAGTGGTAGATGCGCGTGCGCGCTTCTCGGCAGCATCAATTGCAAGAGCTAAATCTTGCGTGTTAAGCACAGAGCCAAAGTCAACTTTCGCAGCGACAAGAATTTCATCAGGGCCAAGATGAAGTGTTCGCAAATGAATAATGCCCTTCACTGTTGAGTCTCCTGAAATTGCTCGCAAAATGTTTTCTTGTTCTTCAGCGAGCGCAGATTCACCCATCAGCTGGCTTTTCATTTCAATTGCTAAAAAGATTGCAATCACAATGAGCAATACTCCAATTGCAATTGAGCCTGCCGCATCCCATCGTGCATCGTGGGTGAAGTGAGCGGCGAGCACTCCAGCTAGAGCAAAAAATAGACCTACTTCGGCACCAATGTCTTCAAGGAGCACTACTGGCAACTCGGGTTCTTTAGTGGTTTTGATAAATCTGAACCACGACATTGTTTTTGGTTTGGAGTGGTTTGCCTCTTTGACTGCGGTACGCAATGAAAATGTTTCAAGGATGATGGCAATAACCAAAATACCTACGGCAATTTCGAGGCTGGTTGACTCGTGCGGGTGAAAGATTTTTTGAATTCCTTCGTACAGTGCAAATAAACCGCCCATGCTGAACAGCACGAGTGCAACTACAAAAGACCAGAAATATCGTTCGCGTCCAAATCCAAATTGGAATTCAGCAGTTGCTCGGCGTTGCGCTTTTTTCCCACCAACAAGAAGAAGAGCCTGGTTGCCGGTGTCTGCGAGGGAGTGCACAGCTTCTGCAAGAAGGCCAGCAGATCCGGTGATTACCGCTCCTACAAACTTCGAAATAGCGATTCCGAGATTGGCGAAAAATGCTGCATAGATTGCTTTTTTGCTGCCGCTTTTCACCTGTTAAGAATGCCACAGTTAGGCGGTCCTAACCCCTATGGCGGTAGCCTTTCCCGCGTGAGCCCTTTTGCCAGCACCTCCGAAGTTGATGCGACAAACACCATTATTTCCATCACCCCAGAGGCACACGTGAAGTTGCTTGAACTGCGCGATGCAGAAGCAGAGGGTGCTCAACTCGGACTTCGTCTCGAAATTTTGTCTGAGCCCGGTGAAGATTTCCGCTACGACCTTTCGTTTGATTTTTTTACGAAGGCCGCATTTAGTGATGAAGTCCGCACCATCAACGGTCTCAAAATCATCGTTCCAGCGAAAGATATTGATGCTTTCCAAGGTGCAACGATTGATCATTCTGAAACACAAGGCTTGCTCATTCGCAATCCGAATAAGCCAAAGGCACCGCAAATCGAAGGACTAGTGCGTGACGATGAAACGTCGGCAGAAATTGAAACGATAGTTTCAACCGAAGTAAACCCAATGCTTGCTGCGCACGGCGGTTTCGTCACGTTTGCTGGTCACGACAAAGAAGGAACCGCGTACTTCACCATGGGAGGTGGGTGCCACGGTTGCTCAATGAGTCGTCAAACCATGCTTGAGGGTGTGCAGTCAATGGTGTCGGCAAAGGTGCCATCAATCACGAAGGTTCGCGACCTCACCGATCACTCAACAGGTGAAAATCCGTTCTTTAAATAAGTAGCGTTGAAGCCATGGCTTCGACAGCAGCATTTATTGGTCACGGAAGTCCAATGAATGCATTGGAGCACAATCGCTATACGCAAGCGTGGGCAGATTTTGGTGCCGCTCAACCAAAACCCAAAGCCATTGTGTGTATTTCGGCCCACTGGTATGTGAACGCAGTTGCAGTTACTGCGATGCCAAATCCACGAACGATTTACGATTTCGGAGGGTTCCCTCAAGAACTCTTTAACTATTCGTATCCGGTTGCTGGAAACCCCGAAGTTGCTCGTCGCGTTGCATCTTTGTTGCCACAGCACGCAGTGGTGATGGATGAAACGAATTGGGGAATAGACCACGGCACATGGGCTGTACTTTGTCACGTATTTCCTGAAGCAGATGTGCCTGTGGTGCAGTTATCCATTAATGCCAAACTGCCCGCGCACGACCATGTTGAAATTGGTCGGTCGCTCGCCCCGTTGCTCAACGAAGATGT
>JAFMJR010000033.1 GCA_017853385.1 Ilumatobacteraceae bacterium
GGCGATATCGCTAGTGAACGTGCACGCATTTTGGCAGAAGCCGATGCACAAGCTGCATCGGTTCTTGCTGAAGGCCGTGTTCGTATTACTGCCGAAATTGCAGAACTTGAAGCAAAAGCAGAAGCAGACATCAACGCGGCTCGTGGTCGTGGTTCCGATGAATTGCGCAACGAAATAACGGTGTTGGCTTCGCGCGCAACTCCGTTGGTTGTTGCAGCAACATTGAACGACCAGGTGCACAAAGACCTCGTTGAAAGCTTCATTTCAAAAGTTGGAGCAGGTAAATGAGCAGCGCAAAAGTAAAGGCCTACGCACAAGCACTGTTTGCGATTGCGCAAGCAGAAGGTGCAGCTGATGCAATCAGCAACGAACTGTACGCAGTAGCTCGTGCATACGAATCAAGCGATGAACTTCGCAACGTACTCGGCGATGCAACCATTCCTTCTGAGCGTCGTTTGCAAGTTGTTGAGCAATTGCTTGGCGCTCGCGCAAATCGCGCCACGGTACAAATCGTCTCGATGATTGTGGCCAGCGGTCAGGTTCGTGAACTTCCTGCAGTGTTTGACGAAGTAATTGCTCTTTCGTCTGCAGGCAATGATCAAGATCTTGCTGAAGTACGCAGCGCAGTTGCACTCACTGAAGATCAACAGTCACGTTTGGCTGCTGCTCTTAGCAAAGCAACCGGCAAGGCAGTGAATTTGAAAGTTGTTGTTGATCCAAGCGTGATCGGTGGCCTAGTTGCCACTGTTGGCGACAAAGTTATTGACGACACCGTTCGTACCCGCCTCGACAATTTGAAGACCCGAATCTGATTTCGTTCTGAAAGGACACAAACATGGCTGAACTAACACTCTCCGCAAGTGACATTGCGGCAGCGATTAATAAGAGTCTCGATGGCTTTCAGTCGTCAACCGAAGCACGCACCGTAGGTCGCGTGACAGAAGTGGGCGACGGTATTGCACGCGTAAGCGGATTGCCAGACTGCGCTGTAAACGAATTGCTCGAATTTGAAGGCGGAATCGTTGGACTCGCATTGAACCTTGATGAAGACTCCATCGGAGCCGTAATTCTTGGCGATGCAGACGACATTGAAGAAGGTCAGCCTGTGAAGTCAACCGGCAACATTTTGTCGGTTCCAGTTGGTGATGCAATGTTGGGTCGCGTAGTAAACGCACTCGGCACGCCAATCGACGGCAAAGGCGACATCGTTGGCGCGATTTCACGTCGTGTAGAAATTCAGGCGCCTGGAATCATGGGTCGCAAGCCAGTACACGAGCCATTGCAGACCGGCATCAAGTCGATCGACGCAATGACCCCAATTGGTCGTGGTCAGCGCGAGCTCATCATTGGTGACCGCAAGACCGGCAAGACCACTGTTGCAATCGACACCATCATCAACCAACGCGGTTTGGGTGTGAAGTGCATTTACGTAGCAATTGGACAGAAGGGCTCAACTGTTGCTCAGACAGTAGAAGTGCTTCGTCAATACGGCGCACTTGAGTACACCGTGGTAGTTGCTGCTCCAGCATCAGACCCAGCACCGTTTAAGTACTTGGCACCATACGCAGGTTGCGCAATGGGCCAGCACTGGATGGAAAACGGCGAGCACGCACTTGTTGTGTACGACGACTTGTCGAAGCAAGCTGAGGCATATCGCCAGATGTCGTTGCTTCTTCGTCGCCCACCAGGTCGCGAGGCTTACCCAGGAGACGTGTTCTATCTGCACAGCCGCTTGCTTGAGCGTGCTGCAAAGTTGAGCGACGCAAACGGCGCGGGTTCACTTACTGCATTGCCAGTAATTGAAACCAAAGCTGGTGACGTTTCTGCATACATTCCAACCAACGTGATTTCGATTACTGACGGCCAGGTGTATTTGCAAGACAACCTCTTTAAGTCGGGTGTTCGTCCAGCAGTTGACGTAGGTATCTCGGTATCGCGCGTAGGTGGCGCTGCACAGATCAAAGCAATGAAGAGTGTTTCAGGAACCCTGAAGCTTGACCTTGCACAGTTCCGTGAGCTTGAAGCTTTCGCAACATTTGGTTCAGAACTTGACGCTATTTCGAAGGCTCAGCTTGAGCGCGGCTACCGCTTGGTGGAATTGCTGAAGCAACCACTCAACAGCCCAATGCCTGTTGAAGAACAAGTGGTGTCGATCTTCGCCGGCACCAAGGGCTACTTGGACGACATTGCAGTAGGCGACGTACGTCGTTTCGAGAGCGAATTGCTTGAGCACATGCGCACTCGTCACTCATCGGTGTTGTCAGGCATTCGCCAAGATCCAAAAGCAGATGTGCCAAAAGATCTTGCCGACATCGTGAAGTCATTCAAGGCATCGTTCAAGTCATCATCCGCATCAGCAAGCGCTGACCCAACTGCCACATCTGCTGGTGAAGTTGGCGATGCTGCAAGCGCCAAGACACTCGCAACGGAGTAACTAAATGGCTGGCGGTCAAGAGCGCATTTTGCGCGGACGTATTCGTTCCGTGCAAGCGACGAAAAAAATTACACGTGCTATGGAATTGATCGCTGCTTCGCGCATCGTCAAAGCTCAGCAACGTGTAATTGCCGCCGTGCCGTACTCGGAGCGCATCACGGAAGTGGTGAAAGATTTGGCTGCAAGTGGAGCCGGAAGCGATTCACCATTTTTGAAGACACGCGAAAACGTGAAGACCACGTGCTACGTAGCCATTACTGCAGACCGCGGTTTGTGCGGTGGTTACAACTCGGGTGTTTTGCGAGCAACTGAAGGCGAAGTGAAGGCCGATGTTCTTGCTGGCAAGGACTACTTGGTGGTTCCAGTAGGCCGCAAAGCTGAGGGCTACTTCCGATTCCGTGGTTACAAAATTGGAACTGGTTTTGCTGGTTTTTCTGATGCGCCGGGCTACGCAGACGCCAAATCAATTGGTGAATACGTTGTTGATTTGTATGTCAAGGGCATTGTTGATCGTGTCGAACTTGTGTACACCCGTTTCGTTTCGGCAGGAACACAAGAAGTTGTTCGTCGACCACTCGTTCCATTGGAACACGATGTTGTTGAAGGCGGCGATGGAAAGTCTGCGTCAAATAGCGATTACGAATTTGAACCAGACCCATCAGTCATTCTTGAAACTTTGTTGCCTCGTTATGTTGAAGCCCGCGTGTACGCTGCGCTTCTCAACGCAGCAGCAAGTGAGCACGCAGCTCGTCAGCGCGCAATGAAGTCGGCAACTGACAACGCAGAAGAACTAATCAAGAACCTGTCGCGCATTATGAACCGTGCGCGTCAAGACTCGATTACAACCGAAATTATGGAAATCGTGGGCGGCGCTGAAGCACTCGGCTCTGGCAAGTCCGCTTAATTAAGTGTGAGAAATAGGAGCACAATATGAGCACAACAACATCAACTGCTTTGAAAGACGGAAAAGTCGTCGCCATTGCAGGTCCAGTTATCGACGTGGAGTTTCCACGCGGATCACTGCCAGAGTTGAACCAAGCACTTGAGTTCACCATCACTTCAGATGGCAAGGACGTAAAAGTGTTGGCTGAAGTTGCCCAGCAGTTGGGTAACAGTCGCGTGCGCGCAGTGTGCATGAAGCCAACCGACGGTTTGCGTCGCGGTACTCCAGTGCGCAACACCGGTCACGGTGTGCAAGTGCCAGTAGGCGACAAGACCTTGGGTCACGTATGGAACGTATGGGGTGACTGCCTGGATGGAAACAACGACGACTTCAAAGATGCAGAGCGTTGGGACATCCACCGTCCAGCTCCAGACTTCGCTGCTCTTGAACCAAGTCGCCGCATGTTTGAAACCGGAATTAAAGTCATCGACTTGCTCACCCCATATCTCGCGGGTGGAAAAATCGGTTTGTTCGGTGGTGCTGGTGTAGGTAAGACCGTTCTGATTACCGAAATGATTAACCGCGTGGCATCAAACCACGGTGGTGTGTCGGTGTTTGCTGGCGTGGGCGAGCGCACACGTGAAGGCACCGACTTGCGCATGGAAATGGAAGAGTCGGGAGTATTCGAAAAGGCAGCTCTCGTGTTCGGCCAAATGGACGAACCACCTGGAGTTCGTTTGCGCGTGGCTCTTTCCGCACTCACCATGGCGGAATACTTCCGCGATGTGCGCAACCAAGACGTGTTGTTGTTTGTAGACAACATCTTCCGTTTCGTGCAGGCAGGTTCAGAAGTATCAACCTTGCTCGGACGTATGCCTTCAGCTGTGGGTTACCAGCCAACGCTTGCTGACGAAATGGGTCAGTTGCAGGAGCGCATTACCTCAACACGTGGTCGTTCGATCACTTCGTTGCAGGCTGTGTACGTACCTGCTGACGACTACACCGACCCAGCACCGTTCACCACCTTTACGTTCTTGGATGCAACGACCGAGTTGTCACGCCAGATCGCATCGCTTGGTATTTATCCAGCTGTGGACCCACTTGCTTCAACATCGACAATTTTGTCGCCAGAAGTTGTGGGTGATCGTCACTACTCAGTTGCTCGTCGTGTGCAGGAAATTCTGCAGCGCTACAAGGAACTGCAAGACATCATTGCCATCTTGGGTCTCGACGAACTTTCAGAAGAAGACCGACTCACTGTTGCACGTGCTCGCAAGGTACAGCGCTTCTTGTCGCAGCCGTTCTTCGTTGCTGAAGTGTTCACCGGTTTGAAGGGTGAATACGTAAAGACTGAAGACACTGTTGAAAGCTTCGAAGCAATCATTAAGGGTGAGCTGGACGAAATTCCAGAGCAAGCCTTCTTGAACGTGGGTGGCGTAGACCAAGTGCTTGCCAAGGCCAAGTCGTTGCAGGAGAATGCTTCATAATGGCATCAACTGGTGCTCTTCGCGTAGAACTTGTTTCTCCTGAGCGAGTGTTGTTTTCGGGCGAGGCCAAGCAGGTCGTCACTCGCACACTCGAAGGTGGAGAAATTGCGTTCTTGCCTGGGCACATTGCGTTTCTTGGCGCTCTCACCGAGTGCCATACGCGCATTTATTTGTCTGATGGCAAAGTGCAAGATGTTGCTGTACACGGCGGCTTCGTTGAAGTAGCCCCCGATCACGTGACCATTCTTTCTGACTCTGCAGAGTTGTCAGAATCCATCGACATTGCACGTGCCCGTGCAGCAAAAGAGCGAGCCGAAGCAGCGATGCGCGGAGAACACGATGCCAGCATCGAGTCTGCGTTGCGTCGCGCTCATGCTCGTTTGTCGGCTGCTGGTGGTCTTGCAGATACGCGTGCCGCGCACTAGTTATCCATTTACGCAAGCGCTCATTACGGGCGCTTCAAGCGGCATCGGCGAACAGATGGCGCACATGTTAGGTAAAGCTGGAGTGCCAATGGTGCTGGTTGCTCGACGTGGTGAACGCTTGCAGGCACTTGCTCAGAAGTACGGCAACGTAGAAGTAATTGCTGCCGACTTACTTACACAAGAAGGTGTCGCTGCCGTGGAAGAGCGCCTTCGCGATATTTCAAAACCACCGGTTGATTTCGTGGTGAATAATGCAGGTTTTGGAACTTCGGGCCCGATGCACCGCATTGACCCAAATCGCTTAGCAAATGAAGTGCAACTCAATGTTGTTGCGTTGATGCGTATCACGAGTGCTGCGGTCAACCAGATGTTGCCTCGTGGTAGGGGATACATCTTGAATGTGTCAAGCGTTGCGAGCTTTCAAGCACAACCAGGACTTGCTGTGTATTCAGCAACAAAAGCATTTGTTACCAGCTTCACAGAAGCGGTGCATCAAGAGCTTGCCAACACAGGAATTCGCATTACGGCGTTGTGCCCAGGGTTAACCAAGACAGAATTTCAATCGATTTCCAATACCAGTAAATACGAAAGCAAGTTTCCGGCAATTGCGTGGACTTCAGTCAAACTTGTTGCGCGCACGGGCATTGAAGGTGTGATCAAAGGCAAGCCCATTGTTGTTCCAGGAATTTTGTACAAGACTTTGGTGGCAATTACTGATGTGTTGCCTCGCAGTGTTGGCCGAGTGTTTATCGGCCTATTTACACGCCGCTAATTTGCGCGTTATTTAGTGTCGGTTGACGAGTATGCCGACAGACGGTCGTGCCTGTGGTGGGTGTCGATGTAGCGAATAGTTCCGCTGCGACTGCGCATTACCAAGCTGTGGCTACGAGCTCCGTATGCGTCATAACGAACTCCACGCAACAATTCTCCGTCGGTTACTCCGGTTGCGGCAAAGAAAATATCTTCACCGCTAATGAGATCGTCGGTGGTCAAGATCTTGTTGAGGTCGTAGCCAGCATCAACTGCAGCCTTGCGCTCGGCTTCGTTTCGAGCATGCAAACGGCCAATGATTTCGCCACCCATTGCCTTTAGGGCTGCTGCAGCAACAACGCCTTCTGGAGTTCCGCCAATGCCGAACAAAATGTCGACTCCTACTTCTGGTGAGGCGGCAGCAATTGCTGCGAAAATATCACCGTCAGAAATTAAGCGAATTCGCGCACCTGTTGAACGCACTTCGGCAATCAAGTCGTTGTGACGATCGCGCTCAAGAATCATGACCGTAAGTTCGCTTACGAGCTTCTTTGTTGCTCGTGCCACTTCCTGCAAGTTTTTCGTAGGAGTCCAGTCAAGGTCTACTGCGTGTGCGGCTTCTGGGCCAACTGCAATTTTGTCCATATACACGCATGGGCCAGGGTTAAACATGGTGCCGCGTTCGGAAACTGCAATAACTGACAACGCGTTTCCGCGTCCCAAAGATGTGAGCGTGGTGCCGTCAATTGGGTCTACTGCAACGTCGGTGTTTGGTGTGCTTCCGTTGCCTACTCGCTCACCGTTGTAGAGCATTGGTGCTTCGTCTTTTTCACCTTCACCAATAACCACAATTCCGTCCATGCTGACGGTTTCAAGCACATTGCGCATTGCGTCAACTGCTGCACCATCTGCGGCGTTTTTGTCACCGCGACCAACCCAGCGGGAAGCTGCGAGTGCTGCAGATTCGGTGACACGCACCAATTCCATTGCAAGGTTTCGGTCTGGTCTTTCACGTGCAGGCATGGCACAAAATCTAGTCGCTGTTCGCATTTGGGCGGAAACGAGTAGCGTTCGGGATATGAGCGAATGGAACCCACGAGACCCTGAGGCGCTCACCACGCGTTACGACCTTGCTGACTGGTCGGTTGACGACCGTGCAGATGTGGCGGCAGCTCTTGCCGATGCCGAGATTGCACATTCATGGGACGGCTCTGAGTTGTTGGTGTCCCAAGACACCGAGCAACTTGTGGATGCAATTTTGGATGAAATTGAAGACGAACTCGACAATCGTGATGGCGATGACGACGATGATCATGATGACGACGGAGAAGACAACATCACCGAATATGAATTAGACGAATGGTCAGAGGCAGAGCGCAAGCAATTGTGCGACATGCTCGACAATTTGGACATCGGCTATCGATGGGACGGCACGATGTTGCTAGTTCCTGTAGGGGTAGAGGCAATTGTTGACTCTTGCTTGGACTCCATCGACAGTCGTGGCGTAACTTTTGTAGATGACGACAACTGAGGCGCAGTCCTCATCAGAGGTACTTGCCGAAGTTGAGTTTTGGCATTCGCGGCCGGTGACGCCAACTCGCCGTTTGTCGCTTGGTGGATTGCATCTTCCCGTCGACCCAACACCTGGGCTTGGTGGCATTTTGCTTGGCGCAATCGTTGCGAACTTTTCGGCAAACGTGCACGAAGAAATGATTCCCGATGTGCATCGACTGATCGCCCAAGTTGAAAAAGGCGAGCGAATTGTGCAGCCTCGCTTGCGTCATCGCTTTCAGGCCGACAGGCATGGTTTAGCGCGCAGTGTTCATCGCATGATTGGTGAAAACGAATCGGTGCGTTTCGAATTTTCAGAAGGTGGAACTCCGTTGCAGCATGTACTCGGTGCGGTGTATGTGCTTGAACGACTTGACCCAACCATTCGCAAAAAACTTGCACCTGTGTTGCTGAAAGCAATGACATGGCGTGGTCCGTTAAACCAAAACTTTGTTGCGTATTTGGCTGGCAGCAATGCTTCAAGCATCGCAGCCATGGCAGACCCACGGGCATGGGCACTTGAACTTCTTGGTTTCCCTCCAGGAACAGTGAAGCCATCAAAGCGCGAAGTGCAAATGCGATTCCGCGACAGCTTGCGCAATGTTCACCCCGATCATGGTGGTGATTCAAAAACCGCGAGCGGAAGCATTAATGATTTAAGCGAAGCGCGTCGCGTACTGCTTGGTTCGTAGCGGCATGGCAGTTCGTGGGGTGGTGCTATTTCCTGGCGCTGGAAGTAATAAAGATCACGCTGCACTCATAGAAATAGAACGGGCATTGAGCCCGCTACCAGTGCTGAGAGTTGATTTCCCATATCGCAAAGCAGGAAAAAAATTTCCTGACAAAGCACCGATATTGGTGCAGTGCGTGCGCGACGAAGTACGAGCATTTGCCCAAAGCATTGGATGCGAAAGCGCAGAATTGGTGATTGGTGGTCGGTCAATGGGTGGGCGAATGAGCACCATGGCAATTGCAGACGTTGAAGATCCACTGCTCGTTGCTGGTGTTGTCTGCATCGGATATCCGCTGCATCCGCCGAAAAAACCCGATCAACTGCGCACCGAGCACCTGCCACGCATGCATGCAAAGTCACTATTTATTAGTGGAACTCGAGATGAATTTGGCACTCCAGCAGAATTGGCGAGCGCTTTTTCGCTACTGCCGACCCCACCTTCAGTGCAATTCATTGAGGGTGGCCGGCACGAGTTGAAGGGCCATGACGCAGGTGTTGCCCTCATGATTAAAGAGTGGCTACGAACTTTGTAGATGCGCGTCTTCGGGATTGATGTCTTCAAGTTCTAGGTGAGCAGTTTCTGGATATTTAAAGGCAACTAAAAGAGCAACCAGGACCGGCCCGAGTGCAAATGTCAACATGACCCTGCCGTACGACATGCCGCTATCAAGAAGAAACCCGGCGACAACAAGTCCGATGCTGCCACCAATGAGTGAGGCAACCATGATGAGAATTGAGGCCATGTTGCGATGCGCGGTAGGAAAGAGCTCGCTTCGAAACACTGCCATTGCCGGGTAGGAAATGCCGAGCAACACTCCACCAGCAATGGCAATGAGCCACATGGAAATACCGTGCATCGCAAACGACGATGCAAACAACAAAGTGCCGGTGGGAACTGTTGCAATCGCTACGGCTTTGCGACCAACCTTGTCGGCAAGTCGCCCACCTGCAACCAACCCAACTGTTGCAGGAATGGTGGTGATGGTGATGAACATGGAGATTTCAAAAGCGGAATATCCTCGAACATCTTTGAGATAACGAGATTGAAAAATTGATGCAGTTGCTACAAAGACATTGGTAAGAACAGCAACCGCAATTTGTAGCCACAAGCGATCTCGATGAATATGAGTTTGTACATCGGTGTGATGAAGCTGTTCATCGTGAAGTGCGAGAAACCGCTCAGTTTCTGGAAGCGAACGTGACAGCACAAACGCAACTGCAAGCCAAGCGATGCCGATGAGATACACAAGTCGCCACGAGGATTCTGAAAATCCGGCAAGTGGAATGGCCCCGACGGCTGATCCTGCACCTACTCCGCTACCTACGGCCAAAATACTGAGCGCCCAAGCGCGAGTATTTGTTCCCATTTCTTCGGTGGCAAATACCAACACAAAGACCGTGAGCGCGATGCCAAGTGGGCGACCAATAGTTTGTGTCGCTACGAGGAAAGTAAATGAAGGCGAGAGTGCGCCGAGTGAAATGATGAGTGGAGCAAACCATGCAAGGGCGATAATGACTCGCCGGCGGCCAACTTTGTCTGCGTATGCGGCAATAGGAATAGCGATGATCACGCCCCAACGCACAATTGCTGCAGCGAAACCTTGTCCGCGTTCTGAAATGTTGAACTCCGTTGCTGCATAGGCAACGGTTTGTGTGAATACGGTGTTTACATACGCAGCTGGGAGGCATGCAAGCCACAGCAATTTGAGCACGCTTTTTTGTCGACTAGTCAGTGGTTCAGGCGCTGAAAAACCCCATACATGGCTGTATTTCTTGGGGTAAGCGCTACTTGATGCCATTGCGCGAGCATACTGATTGCGTCATGCAGATTGTCGTAGAGCACTCCGAATCGCTTCAGGGTGAAGTGCAGGTGCCGGGAGCCAAGAACTCGGTGCTGAAGCTGATGGCTGTGACACTGCTTGCCGAAGGTGAGTATCGCCTCACCAACGTTCCCGATATTGCAGACGTAGACACCATGTGCGACTTGCTCCGAGCACTTGGCGTGAAGTCGCAACGGGTAGGCACACATGAACTCGTATTGGTAAATACAGGCAACATCACCCCGGTTGCGCCATTTGAATTCGTTGATCGCATTCGGGCTTCAATCAATGTGCTCGGACCTCTCGTTGGAAGATACGGAAGTGCCGATATTGCAATGCCAGGTGGAGACGATTTTGGCTCACGCCCAATTGATCTACATGTAATGGGCCTCGAGGCAATGGGGGCTCAGTTTGAACTGAGTCGAGACGGCATTCGCGCAACTGCAAGCAACTTGCACGGTGCGGAAATTGAATTGAAGTTTCCAAGTGTTGGCGCAACTGAAAACATTTTGACTGCTGCAGTTTTGGCAAACGGAACAACGGTGATTGATAATGCAGCGCGCGAACCAGAAATTGTTGACTTGTGCAACATGCTTGTGGACATGGGTGCCAATATTTCAGGAATAGGCACGGACAGATTGGTGATTATCGGGGTAAAACCTGAGCAGTTGCACTCAACAGATCATGAAGTAGTAAACGACCGAGTGCAAGCTGCAACGTATATTTCGGCAGTAGCCGTGACTCGTGGCGATGTGTTTGTGCGTGGCGCTCGCGCCGACCATATGGAAATGTTGATGAGTCGATTTGCTGAGATGGGAATGAATATCACCCCTCAGTCAGATGGTCTTCACGTTTCATGTCAACAGCGCCTCCGCGCAATTGACTTTTCAACATTGCCGTACCCAGGGATTGCAACCGACTACAAACCATTATTGGTAGGAATGTTGGCGGTATCTGAAGGAACGGGAATCGCGACAGAGAATCTGTACCCGGGGCGATTTCGTTATGTTGATGAATTGCTGAAATTGGGGGCTGATGTGCGCATCGATGGACACCATGCTGTGGTGCGCGGAGTAGAACAGCTTGTTGGTGCTCCTGTTGATGCGCCAGATATTCGTGCCGGTGCAGCACTAGTTGTGGCCGGTTTGGTGGCAACAGGGAAAACTGTGGTGAGCAATATTCATCACATCGACCGGGGTTATGACGACCTGGTTGGTCGTTTGGCTGGCCTAGGGGCCAAAATCACTCGCCGTTCTTAACGTTTTCTTGCGATACTCGCGATTCCGCAATTCGTTCTGCGCGCTTTGTTGCCCGCCAAAGTACGAGCACAATCACAAGAATTGGTCCTGCAACGAGCAGGATTTCATCCCAACCACCTTGGTGAGCAAGCACCCCCGTATCGTAGAGGGCTGAAGATGAATTGGAGTAATCAGTGAGCATGCAGCAACAGGTTGAAGAAACCATTGAAGTGATTCGCCCTGCTCTACAGGCCGACGGTGGAGACATTGTCTTGCAAGAAGTAGATGAAGCCACTGGCATTGTAAAAGTGACACTCGTTGGTGCATGTGGAACTTGTCCGGCATCTGATCAAACTCTCAAAGCGGGAATCGAGCGCATTATGCGCGACCGTGTTGATGGTGTAACCGAGGTAGTGGCGGTTTAAGTAGTGACGCAGCGCATTTCAGATCCACTTCAGCTGTTTGAATTGGCTGTTGATGGAGATCGAGGTGCGCTTGCACGATTGCTGTCATTGATTGAACGTGGGGGCGAGGAAGCGCGCACGATTGCGCGACTTACGTATCCAAAAAGTGGCAGCGGATACACCGTTGGCATTACTGGTGCGCCAGGGGCTGGCAAGAGCACACTGACAAGCGCGACCATCGGACATCTGCGATCAACCGATGCAAAGGTTGCTGTACTTGCAATTGACCCATCATCTCCATTTACGGGCGGTGCAATTTTGGGAGACCGTGTTCGTATGCAAGATCATGCAACTGATGCTGGTGTGTTCATTCGCAGCATGGCAACGCGCGGCCATCTCGGTGGGTTGTCGTTGGCAACAAGTGAAGCGATCCATTTGTTAGATGCAGTTGGATGCCCATGGATTTTGGTTGAGACAGTTGGCGTTGGCCAGGTTGAAGTGGAGATTGCGGGCAAGGCAGACACCACAGTTGTTGTAGTGAACCCAGGCTGGGGAGATTCCGTGCAGGCCAACAAAGCAGGCCTCATGGAAATCGCAGACATTTTTGTCATCAATAAAGCAGATCGAAAAGGCGCCGAAGAAACGAAGCGCGATTTAGAACAGATGCTTGACCTTTCCGACATTGGTCAGGATGACTGGCGACCACCAATTGTTCAGACATCTGCAGTTTCTGGTGAAGGAGTTTCTGAATTGTGGGACACGGTGTTGAAGCATCGTGAATTCATGATGTCGAGTGGCAATCTCGCTCAGCGCAGGGCGTTTCGCTTGCGTGAAGAATTGCGCGCAATTGTTGAGCGGCGATTAGAGCTTCGTGCTCGCGAAATTTGTACGGGTGAAAAGTGGGATGGCCTTGAGCAACAAGTGTTGAATCACACCGTTGATCCTTGGGCTGCAGCTGACGACATGCTGAAGGGCATTGGCGCATAAAGCATTCATGAAATTGCGTATTGATCCTGAAGTTCGCCCTGTAGTCACCTCTGCGCTGGCGCTAAGTGGGGCTGTCGGTGTGTTTGCGCTTGCGTTTGGTGTGCTTGCTGTTGGCGCTGGTGCAAACGTGTGGCAGACCTGCGCGTTGAGCTTTTTTGCATTTACTGGTGCATCGCAAATGTCGGCGATGTCGATCATCTCGACAGGCGGAACGGTTTCAGCCGCATTGGGAAGCGGTCTGTTGCTTGCAGCGCGTAATGGTGTGTACGGGTTAGCGCTATCGCCATACTTTGGAGAGTCGCTTGGCAAGCGATTGCTGGCCGCGCATTTTGTCATTGACGAAACCACTGCAATGATGACAGCGCAAACGAATCCACGTTTGCAAAAGATCGCATTTTGGACAACCGCAATTGCCTTATTCACGCTGTGGAATTTAGGAACATTGATCGGCGCATTATTGGGTGGATCAATTGATCCGCAAACTTATGGATTAGACGTGGGTTTCACCGCTGCATACATCACCATGTTGGTACCTCACCTAAAGACAACGAACGGAAAAGTTGCTGCTGCAGGAGGAGCGCTCATCAGCGTTCTGCTTGCTCCGTTTTTGCCGGTCGGTTTGCCAATTTTGGCTTCAGGCTTGGCAATCTTTGTTGGTATCCGTCCGCAGCAGGCACAGGTTGCTCCATGAACATGTCCTGGACTCTGGTGATCTGGCTTTCAATTGGTGCTTATCTGTTCAAGATGATGGGTTTTGTTGTGGTGGGATCGCGCAATATTCCAGAGGTGTTGTCACGATGCCTGATGCTCATTCCACCAGCATTGCTAGGTGCAATGGTGTTGAACGGAACGTTTACGGATGCTCAGACCATTGTGGTTGATGAACGTGCTGTTGGATTAGTTGTTGCAGTGTTAGCTGCGCGAAAAAAGTTGCCGCTTATCGTTGTCGTCGTGCTGGCTGCGGCAAC
>JAFMJR010000111.1 GCA_017853385.1 Ilumatobacteraceae bacterium
TGTGGGGTGCATGCGAAGGCAGCGCCTCGGTTGAAGTTGAATGCGGAAACATTGAAGTTCCATTCGATTACTCAGACCCAGAAAAAGGCTCATTTGTCCTGTATATAAAGAAGCGCAATGCAGCAAATCAGGCTGATCGCATTGGATCCATGCTTGTGAATCCTGGTGGGCCAGGTTTTGGTGGGAGCTCACTTGCCGATGATGCGCAGTATTACTTCAGCCAAGATCTGATTGATCGTTTCGACATCATTGCTTGGGACCCTCGAGGTACAGGAGAGTCAACTCCTGCCGTTGATTGCGTAGACACATTTGACGAATACTTCGGACTTGATTCGCCACCAGAAACACCAGAAGAAAAACAGGCACTCATTGATGCGTCACAGGCATTCAATGACAAGTGTTCTGAGAACTCGGGAACGATTCTTCCCTACATCAGCACAAAAGCAAGCGCGGCAGACATGAACAGCATTCGCCTTGCATTGGGTGAAGAAAAAGTTTCATACTTTGGTTTTTCCTATGGGTCTGAACTCGGAGCGACTTGGGCGACCATGTACCCCGACACCGTTCGCGCGATTGTTCTTGACGGCGCAGTTGACCCCAATGCCTCATCAATTCAAGAAGGCATGAATCAAGCAAAAGGATTTGAAGCCCAGCTTGCAGCGTTTTTGAAACAGTGCAGTGAAAGACCTACATGTGAATTTCATAACGGCGGTAAGGCTGAAGCAGCATTTGACAAATTAGTGATTGACATTGACGACAAACCACTTGTGGTATCAGCAGATCGAACAGATGTAAATCAAGGCGTCCTTTTCACGGCGGTGGCTCAAGCAATGTATTCGGATTACTACTGGCCACAGCTTGGCGAGGCACTACACGATGCTCAACTCGGTGACGGAAAGGGCCTGCTGCAGTTGTATGACGACTATTACCAGCGCAAAGAAGACGGCACGTATGGAAACGAGCTTGAAGCATTCCTTTCTATTTCGTGTCTTGACGACCCGGGAGCAACCAGTGTTGATGAGGTTGATTCACATATTGAAGAATTCATCGCTGCTGCGCCTCGCCTTGGTGGCAACTTCGCATATGGCTACTCATGTGCACTGTGGCCAGTACCTCAAGCCTCAAAGGTTGCCATTAGTGGCAAAGGTGCAGGGCCAATTGTTGTCGTTGGCACAACTGGAGACCCAGCTACACCACTTGACTCAACGCGCAAGATGGCAAAGGGTCTTGAGCAAGGAGTGCTGGTAGTGGTTGATGCAAATCAGCACACCGGTTACGGAGCAAACAACTGTGTTGTCGCAGCCGTTGACAATTACCTCATCAACCTCACTGTTCCAGAAAATGAACTGACCTGTAAGAGCTAGGCGTTTAGGCAAGACTCACAAGGTCGAGCCACTCATTACTGAAATAATCCACTTGGCCATCAGGCAATAACAACACCTTCGTTGGTGCAAGTTGCTCAACAAATTCAGTGTCGTGACTCACCAAAATAATTGCGCCTTTCCAATTGGACAGCGCGTCGGCAACCGACTGCCTACTTGGCGGATCAAGGTTGTTTGTCGGTTCGTCTAATAGCAATAAGTTGTTGCGGCCGACCATCAACATCGCCAATGCCAGCTTGGTTTTTTCACCACCGCTCAGCGTTGCCGACTCTTGAAATACTTTCGAACCCGACAAACCGAACATGCCCAACATGCCTCGCAACTGCGACTCGGTTAATCCAAGTGACACCGGAGCCACTCTGCGCATGTGATCAATCAGGGATGCTTGTGGATCAAGATTGTCGTGTTCCTGTGCGTAGTAGCCGGCGTTCACTTGATATCCGAAATCAAATGAACCCGCATCTGGGGTCATCTCTTTGGCCAATATTCGCAACAGTGTCGTTTTCCCTGCCCCGTTTAAGCCCAAAACCAACAGGCGTTCGCCCTTGCCAAGATCGAAATCCACTTTGTCAAAAATTGGAGGTCCGCTGAACTTCTTTGAAAGTCCTTTTGCTTCAATCACGGTCATTCCACAATGCGGTGGCTCTGGAAACTTGACCTTCAACACACGATCGCCTTCAGAAACCTCCACCTTGGTTTGCTCAATGCGTGCAATGCGCTTTTCAATGCTGTGCGCCATTGCAGCCTTCGTCGCCTTGGCTCCAAATCTGTCAACCACACCTTGCAAACGATCAATTTCTTTTTGTTGTGTCGCGGCTTTCTTCGCCAATCGTGCTTCGTCTGCAGCGCGTGATGTCTTGTACTGCGTATACGTACCGCGATACTCAATCAATTCACCAACGGATTCTTCCTGTGGGCGATCCAAATGCAATACACGGGTAATTGCTTCATCTAGCAGGTCCAGGTCATGGCTAATTACTAATAGCGCGCCACGATAATCGCGCATAAAACCAAGGAGCCAGGTTTTTGCATCAACGTCAAGGTGATTTGTTGGTTCATCTAACAACAACATGTCACTACCCGCAAACAAAATGCGAGTGAGCTCTACTCTTCTTCGCTCACCTCCCGACAACACATGAATCGGCAAATTCAATCTGTCGGCTTTTAGTCCCAGACCCGCCGCTATTGAACGTGCTTCACTTTCTGCTGCGTATCCACCCTTTGATGCAAAATCATCTTCTGCTTTGCTGAACTTTGCAATGTTTTGAGCGCTCGGCGACTCTTCCATGGTGAGTCGCAGTTTTTCAATGCGCGTGAGCTCTTCGTCAATATTTCGTCCTGAAAGAATGTGTGAAATAGCTGAATGCTGTTCACGTGATCCAGGAATTTTTGGATCTTGGGGTAAATAGCCAAAGGCTCCTTTGCGCAATATTTTTCCGCCGTGTGGCTCAACTGCCCCACCAAGCACCTTAAAAAGACTGGTCTTGCCTGCGCCATTGCGGCCAACAATTCCAACCTTGTCGCGTGGCATCACTGTGAACGATGCGTTTTCTACAACGAGCCGACCACCAACTTCAACAGAAATACCTTGAACTTGGAGCACCCATTCAGAGTGTCACGGCATATGCCTACACACAACCCGC
>JAFMJR010000034.1 GCA_017853385.1 Ilumatobacteraceae bacterium
CTCATGCGCTTACTGCAACTCGCAAATTGTCGGGTGGCAACTCGCAAAAGGTATTACTGGCGCGAGAGATTTTTGCCGCAGGCGAAGATTCTCGTGTGCTTGTGGTGTGTTCGCCAACGCGTGGTCTTGACGTAGGTGCGGTTGAGGCAGTACACAAATTGCTTGACGATGCGCGCAGTGCCGGCAAAGCAGTGCTGCTGATTAGCGAAGACCTTGACGAGGTGCTCACTCTTGCCGACAAAGTGTTGGTGTTGTACCGCGGGGCAGTTGTTCATGAGGCCTCGGGTGCCGAAGTAGATGTTGAAGCAATCGGTCTTGCAATGGCAGGTTTGTCGTGATTATTGGAAACGTGCGCATTGAGTTAGAGCCTCGTCTTTCATCGCCTAAATGGCTGTACGCGGCAGTGCCTGTTGGATCATTGTTGTTCGCATTCATCGTGGGCGGAGTGTTCTTGGCGCTAACTGGACATTCGCCGATTGGCACGTTCTCGCTACTCATTGATCGTGGTTACACCTCGACAAAAGGCATCACCAACACGCTCGGAACTGCAACTCCACTTATTTGCACGGGTCTTGCGGCTGCTTTCGCGTTCCGTATGAATCTGTTCAACATTGGCGAAGAGGGCCAAATGTATTTGGGCATGATCGGTTCTGCGTGGGCAGGAATAGCCATTGCTGGTCACTTGCCGGGTTTTGCAGCGGTTCCCGTAACACTGCTTTTCGGTGCGCTAACCGGCGCGCTCTGGGTGCTTGTACCTGCGTTGCTTCGCGCCAAATTGGGGACAAGCGAAATTGTGAGTTCCTTACTTCTTAATTACGTGGCACTCAACCTGGTGAACTACTTCATTTTTGGAAGTCGTGGATTTTTCCGCGATCCGACAACATCGTTTCCTCAAGGTCGCTTGATTGAAGAATCTGCTCGACTCTCAAGTTTTGGCACTACGCGCACCTACCCAACAGTGATCATCGCGGTGTTGCTTGCAATTGGTTTGTATTGGTTCATGAAGCGATCCAACTATGGGTACGAAACTGCAGTGTTTGCAGATTCACCAAATACGGCTCGCTACGCGGGTATGAGCGCAACTCGTCTTACATTGTCGGTGTTGTTGTTCTCGGGTGCTCTCGCTGGTCTTGCGGGCGCGATGTATGTGGTTGGTCCTGCTGGCAAGGTTGATCCGGGTCTATTGCAAATAGGGCTTGGATACGCAGGCATCGTTGTTGCTGCGCTGGCTCGCTACAACTTTGTCGCGGTGGTTCTGACAGCAATTTTGTTTGCAGGCTTGCGCGAGGGTGGTGCTTCGTTGCAGATCTCTTCTAATCCTGTGCCTATCTCTATCGCCGTGGTGCTTCAAGGTGCTGTCTTGCTGTTCGCGCTCGGTGGCGAGGTGTTCCGTCGAAATCGTTTGCGCATTCGACGAGTTGAACAGGGAGTGAAAGCAGCATGAACTCCAACGTGTGGATTCTCACTTTTGCTGACGCCTTCAGCATTGCCACAACGCTGATCTTGGCAACTCTTGGCGCAATCCTGACAGAGCGTTCAGGTGTTATCAATCTTGGTGTTGAAGGAATTTTGCTCATGGGTGCCGTGACGGCATTTTTGGTCGGAGACGGAACAGGCAATTTGTGGCTCGCACTTGTGCTTGCAGTGCTCGTTGGCGTGGCCATGTCTGCCGTGCATGCCGTGCTGGCAATTACCTTGCGTGCAAATCAAATAGTTGCCGGCTTGGCCCTCGTAATTTTTGGTAACGGCTTATCTCAATTCATTGGCAAGCCCGTAGAAGGCAAAACACGGCCGGTCAGCATTGAACCGTTAAATCTTGGACCACTTTCCGATATTCCAGTGATTGGTCCAATTGTGTTTGGCCATGACATTTTCACGTATCTCACATGGGCAGGCGCGCTGGTGTGCTCGTTGTATCTCAACCGCACTCGACCAGGCTTGGTGCTTCGCGCAACTGGCGATGCACCAGCAACAGTCGATGCGCAAGGTGTTTCGGTTGCACGAGTTCGCTTTGTGCACACCATTATCGGCGGAGCCCTCATGGGTCTAGCTGGCGGTTGGTTCATGCTTGCCCGCGGTACTGCTTGGAGCCAAGCAGCAACCACAAATGGAATCGGCTGGATTGCGTTGTCTTTGGTGGTATTTGCCGCATGGCGACCACTACGCGCAATTGCTGGCGCGGTGTTGTTCGGCTTTACTTTGCAAGTGCCGTTTACCTTGCAGGGTCAGCAAATCAATATCTTGCCGCCCGAAATCGTGCAGATGCTTCCGTATCTAGCCACGTTGTTTGTGCTTGTCATGTTGTCAACACCGCGCGCTCGCAAGTTGCTTGGTGCGCCAAAGATGCTTGGCCAGCCGTTTGTTCGCGACGAGCGATAAGTAATCATGAATTTGTCACGTGCCAGTTCGAATGCCGACATTTTGGCTGTGTTGAATGAAGTTGCTGACGCAGTATCGGCGGTATTAGAAACCAATACTGATTGGGGATTATCCGGAGTTCGTCACACTCAATATTCAGTAGACGTTGCTGCAGACAACGCGGCGCTTGCAATTCTGCATCGTGCCGGTTGCGCGGTGCTCTCAGAAGAAAGCGAGCGCACGGGTGATTTTGACGCTGACAGCATCATGGTCATCATGGATCCACTGGATGGTTCAACTAATGCCAGCAGAGGAGTGCAGTGGTACGCCACCGCTCTTTGCGCAATAGATCAAGATGGGCCTCGCGCAGCGTTGGTGGTAAATCAAGCATCGGGTAAAGATCGTTACTGGGCAATGCGTGGCGAGGGGGCATTTCATAACGGTAAACGCATGTCTCATTCGGGTTGCAACGAATTGAAGCAAGCGGTCATCGGTGTTTCTGGGTTGGCATCGTTTAGACCAAAGTGGGCACAGTTTCGTGCCCTCGGTGCAGCTGCGCTCGATATTTGTTTGGTTGCCCAAGGTGTGCTCGATGGTTGGATTGACTTTCACAGTCACGGAGTGTGGGACTACATGGCGAGCATCATGATTTGTGAAGAAGCAGGGGTTTCCTTTGCCGAAAACGAAGATCGTGATTTGGCAGTGACTGAATATGGAGCAAAGCGCACGCCAATTGTGGCTGCTACACCCGAATTACTGATCGCATTACGAGAAATTCGAAGCAATCATGGCTGAGCCAGTTTCACGTGAGGCATGGAGCCGTTTAGTTGCATTGTTGAATGCGTATCTTTCTGAAAATAGCAATGCGTTTTCGCATTCAGGACCACAGTGGAAACCTTCGAGGTGGACTCCTTACGTATCGGGGCTAAGCATTTCAGATGACTGGTCGTTTCCCGACCGCATTTCCCGTGCAATGGTCAAGTCGATGTTTGAGTGGTCATCAGCTGCAGATGAGATGTATCGAGCGTTTTGCGCAACCATGGTGTGGGCGGGAGAGCGTGTTGCTAACGCTCCGCTGCTGGTGAAACATGTTGCTTCTCAACCAGGCATTTCCATTGGTGATGAAGTGCTGAAATTGAAAACAGACCCGTCGTATATAAACCTTGAGTCTTCACCTTTGAATGGTCTTGGCCCGGTTTTGGGAACGAACTTGTTGAATGTGGTGTCGGTGACGTCAAGTCGACAACCGTCAATTGACCAATTCATCGTGGACTGGATGTGGGAATACGGTCAGGTCTCTGAAGATTGGATGCTCGATCTCTCAACATTCAATGCTGAGCAATACGGACGCTATTCGGCGTGGTGTCAGCAGGCTCTTGACCGATTTCGCGAAAGCGGCCACCTGCCAGATCATTGCGATGATCACGCATTTATTGGTTTTCTCATGATGTCTGACCGCCTACGTGATTTGTCAAACGTCAAGGTGTCACAATGGATTCATTCCGTTGAAAATTTCACCAAACGTGCGTAACTCATTTGGAGATCTAAATGCTCATTGATCAAGCCAGGTACAGAAGTGGCAAGCGCATACATGTTGACGAAGCTGCACAACCGGGCGACTTCGTGTGGGTAGGTCTTGCAGAGGCTCGCCCTGCTGAGATGGACATCCTCGCTGAGGATTATCTACTGAACCAATTAGCAGTAGAGGACACACTTTCGGGGAAACAGCGTCCAAAGCTTGATGAGTACTCACAGCATCTATTTTTGTTGTTAAAAACAGTCGCGTATGACTCAAATACCGAACGAGTCAAACTTGGTGACGTTTCTTTATTCGTTGCACCTGAATTTGTTATTGCAGTTCGCCATGGCGATGCAATGCCGCTCAAGAGTGTTCGTGCCGAGTTGGAGAGTCATCCAGAAAAGTTAAGTTTTGGACCAACCGCAGTGGTGCACGAAATAGTTGACCGTTTGGTGGATCAATACCTTGAGGTTTCTGCTCGCCTTCAAGAAGATGTTGAACAACTTGAAGATGCTGTCTTTGACGATGAAATCCCATCGCCAGCTTCACGGCTGTATTTCGTGAAGAGGGAAGTAATTGAGTTTCGTCGAGCCGTTCTGCCGCTGGTACAACCGTTGACAAAGCTTGCACAGGGAGACGTTGAATTCATTGACCCAGAATTCGCGATGCAATTTGCCGACGTGCGCGACCACCTGCTTAAGGTGATGGATGAAGTTGAATTCATGAACGATCTGATTGATGCTGCGCTGCATGCCAACTCCGCACTCATCCAAGTGAAACAAAACGAAGACATGAGGAAAATCACTGCTTGGGTTGCCATTGGAGCCGTTCCAACAATGGTGGCTGGCATCTACGGCATGAACTTTGACCACATGCCCGAACTGCGCTGGACGTACGGCTATCCCGCTGTCCTCATTGGTCTTGGGGTGGTTTGTGGCCTGCTTTACCGCAAGTTTCATCGCGTAAACTGGCTTTAAATTCAGGCAAAGCCCTGTAGCCTGTTGTTCCGTAATCCGGGCGTTTAGCTCAGTTGGCTAGAGCGCTTCCCTTACAAGGAAGATGTCGGGGGTTCAAGTCCCTCAACGCCCACCATTGTTTGCTAGATCGTTACTGGAGTTGACGCATCTTTGTTGCGCACTTCAAGCGCAGAGAACAACAGCAGTCCGCCAACGGTAAGGCTGGCTCCAAAGATTCGATTATTCGTCATGGTCTCGCCGAGGAAAATAACGCCCATGATGATGTGCCACACAGGCTCAAGCGTGGTGATGATGGAATACATTCCCGTTGGAATTCGATGAAGGGCTGCAAGCGAACACAAAAACGGAAGCGTGGTACCAACAATTGCTGCACCAGCAATGAGTAGCCACACTTTCGGAGTAGTTGGGAAGTCTGGTGCAAATGAATCAGTAGCGAACAGGCACACCACGATGTAGCCGAGTGCAGTGCCTACGTTAAGAAATGATGCACCTGTAAGTAGGCCCATTTTCTTGGTGACTTTTGAAAGCACGGTGATGTAAAAAGCAAAGATCAGCGACGAAGTCACGACAAGCACGATTGCCGAAGTTTTGCCGCCGCTCACTTGCCCTGCAGAAATCGCAATTCCTGTGAGAGTGAGAATTAGGGGAATTACAAGGGAAGCCGAAGGGCGTTTGTTCTCGAATATCCAAGCAAGAAGCAGCACCACAACGGGGTAGGCGTACCACAGCACAATGGCAAGACTGGAATCAATTTGGCCAATTGCCAAGAAATACAACAGGGACACTGCTGTGACACCTATGGCGCCAATGAGCATCATTCCAATTGCCAGTTTGAGGCTTGGCCAGCCTTCCTTTTTGCCAAATAGCAAGCGAATCAAGGTAATGAGTGCGCCAGCAATGATGAATCGCGGGGTCATAACGCCAAGGGCATTAGCGCCCTGATCGTATGCAGTCTTGGTAATTGTTGGTACAACTGCAAAACCGAGGCTTGAAGCCATAACGAACAGCGTTCCTGTGAGGCGCTGATTCTGTGGCATTACATCGAGGCTAATCAAAACCCCGCACGACCCTATGGATACAGTGAGCCCATGAGAATTGGCCTGTTGAAGCGAACGATTATTGCGACTTCACTCTTTGTGGGGGCATCTGTTTTAGCGCCTATGCCTGCTACTGCAGCTGGCATTACTGGTCTTGATGTATATGTCATCAACTCGAATGGCGTTCGGTGCGGACAAGACTGCGTCAGTCAGTCGCAGGCACAAGTTGCATTGTGTATTCGTGGATCACAGTCGCAAATCAATTTCGTGGATATGTCGTATGGGTACACCTTGCGCAAAGGTGCCACTGTCATTAGTTCACGCAACTATCCAGATCCTGGGGTGCGCTTCATATCCGGTCCAACATGCGCAAATGGGTACTACCAAACGTGGGATTTCAGAGATCTCATCGCGGGAGAAACGTATGAAGTTGAAGCATGGATGATTGACGACTCAATTTCGTATTCTGCAACCCTGTCCATCACCACAGCTGCAGCTATCGATCCAAGCACGACCACCACGATTAACCCGCTCAGCACATCAACAACTGTTGCAGTTGCTGAACTTGTTGCCGGAGTTCCTCAGGTGGCGATGTATGAAGGACCAAGTGTTGGTGCTTGGAACTTGGTTGATAACGCAACTGGGCAGGTAATGAGCACTGCGGTTTGCACGCCAGCAGTCTGTGGTCGAAATGGCGAGTGGAGAACGTGGCCGGCAGATCGTTTGCTTAATGGCCGACTTTGGCCTACTGGGTATCCAGAAGGTGCCACGTATATATGGAATCCAATTGGCGCAGGTTCGGGTGGTCAGTACTACACCAATGGATTGTATGTAACGGCGTGGGGTCAACACATTTTGCCTGGCACTTCTTCACTTGTTGCAGTAGTCAGCCGTCCACAGCCAGATCCTGCTGCAACTAGCGCAGATGTAACTTCTGATGCATCGGCCAGTGACTCAACGACCACAACTACAACCATTCCGGTTGTCGCAGGTGCGAGGTCCACTCGAGGAGCAATGTCTGTTGTGGGTCTCACGGAAGTTGGGCTCGCTGTTGAGAAATTCGGAAATCAATATTCAATTTCCATCACTTCGCCAACCCGTAACTCTCCAGTTGTAGTGAAAGCAACGGCAAAAGGTAAGCCAACAATTTCTTGGTCAACCAAAACTAATGTCAATGCTCAAAAGGTATTGCTGAGTTCAAGGTCGCTAAAGGGTTACACCGTTTCTTTGTGGGTGAATGGTCGCAAACTTTCATCGGTGAAGGCGAGTTGATCAACTAAGTTGCACGTGTGAAAATTCAACGACGTGCTGAACACACACCAATGCCGTGGGCAAACGGCAGGGGAACGAGCTATGAAATAGCAAGCAATCGAAACAGTGAAGGCTTGTGGACATGGCGTTTGGCCATGGCCCCGGTGAATGAAGATGGACCTTTCTCGCGAATCGAATGTGTAAATAGATCGCTCGTAGTTGTAGAAGGTGCTGGCATGAATTTGTCAGTTGATCGCAAAAAGGTGCAGTGCAGGCCTTTGCATGTCGTGCAGTTTCGAGGTGAAGCGGTTACTGAAGCCTCGCTCATTGATGGCCCCATACTTGACATCAACTTGATGGTGCGTAGAAATGATGCGACAGGCACCATGCAAATCATCAATCATGCAGAGCAACTGCCTGAAGCCAGCATTGTTGTTGCCATAAGTGGACCAGCAATGGTGATTTGTGATGGCGCGGAGGTAAACCTTGATCAATACGATGCGCTTATTGAATGCGATGCACACAAGATTTCGCTCAAAAGCGGAACGGTATGTGCGGTAAATGTTGGAAGTCGTTAAGCGACAGCAGCACCAAACAACTTGCCAACTGCCATGGTGATAGCAATGGCAATGAGGCCACCGATAACCACGCGAATTACTGGTCGAACAGGGTGCGAGCCTCCGTATTTTGCGCTTGATCCGCCAAGAGCGACAAGTGAAAGCACAACAACTGCAATAGTGCCGATAAAGCGAAGTGATTCGTTGAAGGCAGAAACTGCAATAAGGGGAATTGCTGCGCCGACTGCAAACGATGCTGCAGAGCCGATGCTTGCCTGAATTGGTCGAGCCATTGTTGCCTCGTGAATACCTAGCTCTTCAGCAAGGTGAATCTTTAGTGCATCGTGCTTGGTGAGTTCTACAGCAACTTCGTGAGCAAGGGCTTGCGGAAGGCCTTTTTTGCGATAAATTCCGGTGAGCTCTGCGAGTTCAATGTCGGGAGTATTTTCCAGCTCCCATTTTTCTTTAGCAATGTCGGATTGCTCGGAGTCGCGTTGCGAACTTACCGAAACATACTCGCCAAGTGCCATGCTGGCTGCACCTGCAACAAGGCCAGCCATGCCTGCGGTGAGGATGGTGGAGCGCTCGGCGGTGGCTGCAGCAACACCTAATACCAAGCACGCAGTGCTGATGATGCCATCGTTAGCGCCTAGCACCATGGCTCGAAGAAGTCCGATGCGGTGACTGGAGTGATCTTCGTCGTGTGGGCTCATGTGATCAGGCTACTTCGTTAGGGCTTCATGCGTTCGAGCATTTCACCCATTTGCTTGTGCACCAAATTGATGGCTTGCAAAGGGCGAATCATCACTTTGAATTCAGTAATTTTTCCCGCATCGTTGCAGGTGATCATGTCAATGCCGTTGACGTACTTTCCTTCAACATATGTTTCAAATTCAAGAACAGCAGTGTTGCCATTGAGCACTTCTTTGATATAGCGAAATGATTTATCGGTTGCATTTGCAGAATCTGAATTCTTCTTTTCTCCGGGAAGAGTTTGACCTGCTGCTTGCAAATACAGCTTGGTAATTGCTTTGCCTTCTTGGGGGGTAAACACGATGGGGGAAAGGAACACCACGTCATCATCAAGAAGTTCGTCTAGCCCACCTGGCAATTTGCCAGCCATATGAAGATGCCATTTGCTGATGACTTCGTGAATCATGTGTTTCTCCTTGATATTCAAAACTTTACGCAATTACGCCGAAATAACCGAATCAAGTAGACGAATCATCGCCTGAATAGATTCGAAGCGCCAGCGCGAAACCAGCTTGCTATTCGGGGCCGCGTTTTGTTCCTTTGTCTTGAAATCTTGAGCAAATTCGGCAAAGAGTTTGCGTTGTCGTCTTGCTAGACCCACATTTGACAGGTTGGCTCTGTCTCGAAGTACGAATTTGGCAAGTAGTTCAATGCGGGCGTCTCGTGGGTGTTCAACGATGCTGTCCAACCAAGCCTTTGAAGTTGATTTGCCACTTGTGGTTGGGGAGTACACCGTGCGTTCAGACCCTTGCCGACCGGCCTCGGTTTTTGTCGGCCGGATAAGACCGGCGGCTTCCAGACTGTTGATGGATCGATATACCAATGGCCTGCGCACATTGAGCACTGCAACTAGTGACTCATCGGCACTGAGTTCTTTAGCAATGGCAAACCCATGCTGTGGCTTTTCGTTGATGAGCGCCAGAACAATGTGGTCAAGAACCGATGGCGTATATAGTCTCACTGTGACTATTTTAGCCAAACTGCCAAAGGTTTTGTTGGCGGTTTGTACGGGACTTACGGCGATGCCATCTTCGGCTCATGCAGTGCCACTCGCGCAGAGCAAAACCACGATCACGGTTTCTGCTGCAGCGTCTCTCAATCGAGCATTCACTGAAATCGGTAAGCAGTTTGAGAAAGCAAACCCTTCAATCAAGGTTCGATTCAATTTTGGGTCGTCGTCAAGTTTGGTTTCGCAAATTCAGTCGGGTGCGCCAACAGATGTGTTCGCAGCAGCCGATCTGGCTAGTTTCGACAAGTTGCTAGCAAGTGGCAACGTTGTGAAGTCGCCAAGAGTGTTTGCCCGAAATTCAATGCAACTTGTGGTGAAGTCAGGCAATCCGCTTGGAATTAGGACTGTAAACGACCTGAATAAGGCATCAACAATTTCCTTGTGTGCGAAAACTATTCCTTGTGGCTTGTATGCGGCCGCAGTGCTGTCGCGCCATGGAGTCTCACTTTCGGAGTCGAATATTTCTCGCGGCATTGACGCAACTGCCACGTTGAATGCTGTGTCTACGGGCGATGCCGATGCAGCGCTGGTGTACGTAACCGATGCAATTTCTGCCCGCAAACTGGTGACAGCCATTGCGATTCCGGCTTCAAAAAATGTGAAGGCTCTGTATGGCATTGGAGTGGTGCGAGGTGGGAAAAACTCGCAGCAATCAGAGCGATTCCTTGCATATGTGTTGTCAAACTCAGGGCAAAGGATTCTTGCATCATTCGGGTTTCAGGGGCCGTAAATGAATCGCGTTGAATCTCGTACTCCTCGATTTGTCGTACTTGGCGCGGCACTTGGCGTTTTGTTTTTGGGTCTTCCAATTCTTGGATTGATGAAACGTGTTGCGTGGTCATCGTTGTGGAGTCAATTAACTGATGCTGCAACCTTGGAAGCTTTGCGTATTTCGTTGTATGCGTCAGTTTGTGCAACTGCAATTGCATTAGTCCTTGGTTTGCCGCTTGCTTGGGTGCTAGCTCGTATGCAATTGAAAACTCGACGCATAATTCGGGCGTTGATCTTGTTGCCAATGGTGCTTCCGCCGGTTGTTGGTGGTGTTGCACTACTGGGCGCTTACGGGAAGTCGAATGGTCTTCTAGGTGGTGTCCTGGGCGACTTCTTCGGAATTCAATTGACCTATTCGTTGTGGGGGGTGGTGATCGCAGAGGCCTTTGTTGCATTGCCATTTCTTGTGCTTGCCCTTGAAGGTGGTTTGCGGGCGATTGACACGAAGTACGAAGAGTCTGCTGCGGTTATGGGTGCGGGAGACTATTCGCGTTTTCGTCTAGTTGTTTTGCCACTGCTTAGGCCTTCGCTTGCTGCAGGACTATTGCTTGCTTGGGCAAGAGCTCTTGGTGAATTCGGAGCCACCATCACCTTTGCCGGAAACATCCAGGGGCGTACGCAAACGACTCCACTCGCTGTGTACTCAATGCTTGAAAGTAATCCAGAAGGTGCCTACGCGCTCAGTTTTCTACTTGTAGCGGTTTGTGTTGGCGTGTTGATAGGTCTGCGTGATCGTTGGATAAGCGGGGGCACACAATGATTGCAATGCATGGCACCATTGTTAATGGAAGTTTTGAAAAGAGTTTTGATCTCGAAGTGGGTAGCGAGATCGTAGGGGTAGTCGGTGCCAACGGCACTGGTAAGACATCGCTTCTTCGCACCATTGCCGGTTTGCACTGCCTTTCTTCAGGCGAGCTCACGATTAATAACGAGATTTCTGATTCACCCGCACACGGAATTTTTGTAAAGCCTGAATCTCGACACATCGGCATGGTCTTTCAAGTTCATTCGCTGTTTCCATTTCTGTCTGCAATTGAAAATGTGGCATTCCCATTGATCTCGAGGGGCCAGAGCCGAGGCAATGCCAAAAAACGTGCCGGAGAGTATCTGGAGCAATTTGGAGTGTCCAATGTGTCATCACAATTGGCTAAAACGTTGTCAGGTGGTCAAAGCCAGCGTGTTGCGATTGCGCGTGCGCTGATTGGCAACCCGCAGGCGGTGTTACTAGACGAACCATTGTCGGCAATAGACGAGGAGTCTCGATCTGTGGTTCGTGCGACTATTCGTGAGCGTTTGCTGGCTTTAGGCGTTTCGGCCCTCATTGTGAGTCACGACATAGAAGACGTGCGTCAGATGTGCACGCGAATCGAGAATTACACTCGTTAAATCATGCAACTTTCACTCGATGATGCAAGTCCGGCATTGTCAAATGTGGTCTTTTGCGTGCTCGATATTGAGACTGCTGGATCTTCTGCTGATGTCGGTGGAATTACCGAAATTGCGGCAGTGAAATATCAAGGTGGGGAAGAGATTGCTCGATTCAACACCTTGGTGAACCCAGGATGTGCAATTCCATCGTTCATCGTGATGCTCACGGGTATTACCGACATCATGGTGATGAATGCTCCACCTGTAGAAGACGTGCTCGATGATCTAGTTGCCTTTATTGGAGATTCGGTGATTGTCGCCCATAACGCGCGCTTTGACATGGGTTTCATTCAGGCATCCCTGGAGCGCCATGGTCATCAACGATTAACAAATGTGGTTGTCGATACGGTTTCGTTGGCTCGCAGATTGGTGCGCAATGAAGTACTTAATTGCAAGTTGTCAACGCTGGCTGAAAGTCTGGGGCTGCGCCATCAACCATCTCACCGTGCAATGAACGATGTTTTGGCAACGGGCGATTTACTGCATTACCTCATTGAACGCGCAGCAGGATTTGGGGTATTCGATCTGCAAGATCTAGTTGCACTTCCAAAACTCGGTGCGCATCCACAGGCGAAGAAACTCAAGATGACAGAGAACCTTCCGCGAACAGCGGGTGTGTACATGTTTGTAGATGATGCTGGCGAAGTGTTGTACGTGGGTAAGGCAAGTAATTTGCGTTCACGTGTGCGAAGTTATTTCAGCACTAATGAATCACGCACCAAAGTGGGTTCATTACTCAAATTGATGCAAGGCATTGAATACATCCAGACCCCAGATGTATTGACGGCTGAAGTAATGGAACTGCGAATAATTGGCAGGCTGCGTCCGCGATACAACCGCGCAGGAACACGCACAGAAAAGTATTGCTACGTGCGACTTACCACCGAAGAAGAATGGCCAAGACTTTTAGTATCAAAGACTCCGTCGGCAAAAGGCATATGTATTGGGCCAATATCCACTCGGAATATGGCTACTGAAGTGGTGGATGCAATTGAGTCGGTTATTCCGCTGCGCCGCTGCACAGTGCGAATGGGTCGCAACTATGTAGCTCCGGAGGGCGCACCTGTTTGTTCGGCTGCGCGACTTGGTCTTGCCCAATGTCCATGCTCGGGTACCGCAGAGCCAGAGTCGTATTCACAAGTAGTGCAGCAGGCCGCTGATGCTTTGCTGGGGGAAAGTAACTATGTCATTGAGGTGCTCACTGAGCGAATGAATGCACATTCTGCTGCTCAGCGATATGAAGAGGCTGCATATTTGCGAGATCGTATTAGTACTTTTGAAACGGTGTTGCGCCGACATAGCAAAGCACTTCAACTGTGCGGCCGCGGTCAGTTTTCAATGCAATTCGACAACATTGTGTATGAAATTGAAAATGGAATCCTGACTTCAACCCATTATGCAGATCAATTGTTCTCGCCACCTGGGCAAGTCTCAACCAAAATTCGTGAGGCCATAGCTCCACCTGCCAGCTCAGTAAATGAATTTGGTGTATTGCGCAATGATGTAATTGACGAAGTTTTGTGTATTGCAAAATTTGCTGAGGGAAGAACATGAACAAAGACAACATCACGCTTGCTGAGCTCGTGGTCAAAGGCGGAAAGGTCGAACATGAAATTTATGGCGACGAGATAAATGCCGATACAA
>JAFMJR010000112.1 GCA_017853385.1 Ilumatobacteraceae bacterium
AGCGCCAAACGAGGGTATTGCGTTGAAGAATTTTCCGAAGAAATTCGTGCCAAAGCGGGCACTGAACAACGGCATGAGCGACACGCTCGGCCGTGGTCCGGAAATTGCTTTAAGCGTCTTGGTGTTCACCGTAATTGGTTTGGTGATTGACACTCAGGTGGGAACTTTGCCGTGGTTCACCATTGGGTTGGTCTTGTTTTCTGCAATTGGCAATTTTGCGCGCATGTATTACCAATACGACGGTCGCATGAAGGTTCTCGAACAAGAACGCGCTCAACAAAGCATGAGTCACCAACAGGCTGCGAAATGAAACCTACGCCAGACAGCCACATTTCAATTTTGGCAATGAACGACAAAGGTCCTGCACCAGAGGCCGCCATCGGGCGTGACTTGGTTAAGCACGGGCTCATCGTTGCGCCTGTGATGTTGGGCGTTTGCGCGATCTTTTGGGGCGCAGATGGCGCGTGGTCTGGCGCCTATGGCTTGGCAATCGTGCTTGGAAACTTCGCACTTGCGGCCTTTCTTGTCTCATTCACGGCTCGAATCTCGTATGCCGTGATGATGGGGGCAACCCTTTTTGGCTACATCGTGCGTTTGGGAATTATCTCGGCCGCGGTGTATTTCGTACGCAATGCCTCATGGGTTGAACTAATACCGCTGTGCATGACTATTGTCATTGCGCACGTCGGTTTGCTGTTTTGGGAATTGCGCTATGTTTCTTTGTCGCTCGCGTTCCCAGGGCTCAAGCCAAAACAGAACAATCAAGACCGCCTCATAACTTCTTCAACCAGTAACTAGCTGATCAACAGGATGACCACAGTGCTCTTAACACAAATTGCAAATCAAAAGTTCGCGCAGATCACAGCGGCTCTTGTGCCAAGCGCAGAAGAAGCAGGTCGTGGATTTCACTTTCCTGAAATCAACTCGATTCTCCGTTGGAAAGACGTAGTTCCTGGCATCAACAAAGTCATCATCATCGGAATTTTGGCCGCATTGATCGGCACCGTGTTGTTCCTTGTTGCTGCAATGAAAGATGGAAGCAAAGCACCAAAGGGTGCACGCAACCTTGCAGAAGTCATCGTTGAGTTCATTGAAAAGAACATCATCATGGAAACGATGGGCAAGTCGGGCATGGGTTGGACACCGTTCTTGTTGTGCGTGTTCGTGTTCGTGTACATCTGCAACGTTCCAGGAATTATCCCGTTCATCCAAATGCCTGCAACTGCACGCATGGGTGTTCCAATGTTCATGGCCTTGTTGGTGTGGGTGGTTTTCAACGCAACAGGCATGAAGCATCAAGGTGCTTTTGGCTACATCAAGGGTGTGTTGTTTCCTCCAGGAGTTCCAAAGGCGTTGTACATCCTTGTTACGCCAATCGAACTCATCTCCACACTTGTTGTTCGTCCGTTCTCGTTGGCAGTGCGTTTGTTCGCCAACATGTTGGCCGGTCACCTTTTGCTCGTGATCTTCGCCTTGTTGTCTGAAGCGCTTATTCAGGCAGAGACACAAAAGTTCTTCCTCGTACCGGTTGGCATTTTGCCGTTCATCTTGTTGATGTTCCTCACCGGCTTTGAGATCTTGGTTGCATTCCTCCAGGCGTACATCTTCACGGTTCTTGCCGCGGTGTACATCGGCGGAGCAACGCACCCAGAGCATTAATTCAGATAGATCGAATACCGACAGATACCCACTACAAAAACAAAACAAACAAACAGGAGAAAGAAACATGGAAGCGTTAACACGAATCGCACACGCGAGCATTCGCGTTGCAGCAGAGACAACTGGTGAGGCCTACACAGCAGCAGAGGCAAAGGCCAATGCAGCTGCACAGATGGCAGGTCTTGCTTATGGTCTCGCAGCAATCGGACCATCGATTGGCATCGGCATGATTTTCGGTAAGGCCATTGAAGCAATGGCACGTCAGCCGGAGTCCGCAGGTATGGTTCGCACCACAATGTTCCTTGGTGCAGCGTTTACTGAAGCACTTGCACTTATCGGATTCGTTGCCTTCATCTTGCTGAAGTTCGCCTGATCCCAATGCGAGTTCACGTAACGACAATGCAGGGTGAGCCGGTTCAGGTTCGCATCTCTGCTTCTGGACGCTTTAGTGCAGAAACAGGTGCGACAACTGAAACCAGTGCAACAGCGCCGAACCCAATTGCACCAGAGGGCAAAGAGCTCTACTGGGGCGGTGGTTCGTTCCTGGTGTTCCTGGTCATCATGCGCCTGTTCCTGTTCCCGAAGTTAAAGAAGGGGATGGACGCTCGTTACGACGGCATTCAAAACGATCTCGAAGCAGCAGACGCAACGCGTTTTGCAGCTCAGTCAGATGTTGCGAAGTATCAAGCAGCACTTGACGAAGTTCGTGTTGAAGCAGCCGGACGTGTCGACAAGGCGCGTCAGACTCTGGATCAAGAGCGCAGCACCAAGATTGCTGAAGCAAATGCGCGTATCGCTGAAAAGCGTGCCGCAGCAGAAGCCGAACTTAATGCTGCTCGGCTAGCAGTTCGCGACCAAGTGGCCGCAGCTGTTGCATCAGTTACCGAACACACCACGCAGCTTGCAGTGGGCAAGTCTCCTGACGCGAGTGTGGTTCGTAATGCAGTGCAACAAGTGATGCAACAAGGAGCACATTCATGAACCTTCATGTAATTGCATTGTTGGCAAGCGAAGATCCATACACCTCGCACCACTGGTTGTTTCCAGAGACAGGTGAAATCATCTACGGCGGCTTGGCTTCGGTCATCGTTGTGGGTGCGTTGGTCAAGTTCGCTGGCCCAATGATCAAGAAGAGTTTTGCTGATCGCACTGCTCGAATTCAGAAGCAACTCGATGATGCAGCCGCCGCAAAGGTGACTGCTGACAGTGATGCAAAGAACATTCGCGCGGCGCTTGGCGATATCGCTAGTGAACGTGCACGCATTTTGGCAGAAGCCGATGCACAAGCTG
>JAFMJR010000035.1 GCA_017853385.1 Ilumatobacteraceae bacterium
CTTGTAGGCAGCCCTTCGCCTACGACCAAGCATCAAGAAACAGGACCAGCATGAATTAACCATGCTGGTCCTGACTACTTGAAGTTTCCCCAGGTCGTGAATTCTGGGTGAGAAGTATCGCGAGCACCTCTTCTTTCGTTTTGTCGGAGCCATGAGCGGGGATCGAACCCGCGCCTCGAAACCCACGAGATTCGCGCGCTACCACTACACCATCAAGGCACCGCTGTGAATGTGTGCATGTATAAATAAAGGGGGAAATAAAAAGTGGCGACACAGAAAACCGTGTCGCCACTTTGTTTCGAAGCTAGACACATTGTGCCTGCGAATCTCGTGTATTTAAAAGTGTACCCAATTTTCAAATGAGGAAGAATTCACTCCCTACTTGTGGTCGCCTACTGTTGGGCCATGACCGAGGACGCGGCGCCAATAATCGACCTTGCCGCATTCGAAAACGGCAACAGTGAACGCAAAGCGCAAATCGCAGCTCAAGTTGATTCGGCTTGTGTCAACACGGGTTTTCTCGCAATTAGAAATCACGGCGTCAGCCAACAAGTCATTGACGACATGTGGCAAACGATGCAGCAGTTTTTTGATCTTCCACTTGAAGTAAAAAATCAATATCGCGTGCCTTCGCCTGGATATCCATATGGATACATGGGCAATGAAGCCGAGACGCTCGCTGCATCACGCGGCGATACAACTCCACCCGATCTCAAAGAGACTTTTAATGGCGGTCCAACCCACATTCCTCAGCACATTGTTGACCCGCAGGCACTCGCCTTCTGTTACGCGCCAACTCCGTGGCCAACACAACCAGAACATTTCACCCAAGCGTGGAACGCGTACTACAACGCAATGGAAAATCTCTCGGCGCGAATTATGAAGTTGTTTGCTTCAGCCCTGCACGTTGATGAACAGTTTTTTGACGAATTCATTTCATCACCGATCAGCGCACTTCGCGCATTGAATTATCCACCTCAAGCACGGGCTCCACAGCCCGGTCAACTTCGCGCTGGAGCCCATAGCGATTACGGGTCTCTCACTATTTTGCTTCCTCAACACGATTCACGCGGTCTTGAAATTCAACGACTTGACGGCTCGTGGCATGAAGTGCTGCCCGTCGACGGAGCATTCATTATTAATCTCGGCGACCTCATGGCACGGTGGACAAACAATCGCTGGCGTTCCACCATGCATCGAGTGGTGAACCCAGAACAGCAACATGACCCAAGGTCGCGACGCCAAAGCATCGCCTATTTCCATCAACCCAATTGGGACGCCGAAATTTCAACCATTCCTACGTGTGTTGATTCAACGTCACCAACACAATTTGAATCTGTGCTCAGCGGCCCCTACCTGATGAGCAAATTCACCTCAACTGTTCAGTGAGCAGATTGCGATCGCTTCCAAGCTTCGGCTAACGCGCTATACCTACCAGCCTTTGCAATCAGTTCCTCGTGCGTTCCATATTCAGCTATTTGGGCATCTGCAATGACTGCAATGTGATCAGCGCGTTGCACCGTTGACAAACGATGTGCAACCACAATCACAGTTCGACCATTCATCAACCGTTCAAGTGCGTGTTCAACTTCTGCTTCAGTGCCAGGATCAAGGTTTGAGGTGGCTTCATCCAGCACGAGAACCGCGGGGTCAACGAGCGCGGCGCGAGCAAGTGCAACTAGTTGGCGCTCACCTGCCGAAAGCCTGCTTCCCCGTTCTCGCACCTCGGTATCCAATCCATCTGGAAGAGTCGAGAAATGATCAGTTGCGCCAATCGCTGCAATTGCTGCGTCAATTTCTTCGTCAGTTGCTGAGGACTTTGCTATTCGCACATTGTCGCGAATGGTTCCGTTGAACAAAAACCCTTCCTGGGGAACGACAACGATTCGTTCTCTAAGGGAAGCCATAGTTGCCATCGTGAGATCAACTCCGCCGTAAGCAACGCTTCCTGATTGTGGGTCGTATAAGCGAGCCATCAATTTGGCAAGGGTTGATTTACCAGCACCAGTCGGTCCGACTAATGCGAGTTTTTCCCCTACACCAACTCGAATCGACACATTTTTCAGGGCAGCAGTTTCACTACCTGCATAGCTAAACGTAATTCCGTGAACTTCAAGATCACCAACTTTGGGTAGCTCAATGGCGCCAGGGTGTTCATCAATTTCTGGTTTTGCGTCAAGGATCTGAAAGAGCTTGTTGAGTGCTGCACCAGCCGACTGCACTGTGTTGTACAACTGCGAAAGTTGTTGCACCGGATCAAACAAACTTGACAGCAACAATGTAAATGCAACGACTGTGCCTAATGTGACGTCTCCGCGGTGCACAAGCCAACCACCAATTCCAATAATCAGCGCACTTGCAAACACACCGCCAAATTCAATGAGAGCGAAATACCACGTGCTCACTCTCACGCTGTGCTCGTGGCTGTTGAATAGCTCCCGATTCGATTTCGTGAATTTACGAATCGTTTCTTCCTCTTGCGCATAGGCTTGAATGACACGCACGGTGGTAATTCCTTCCTGCAATGCAGAAAGGTTTGCGCCAACGCGCTCTCGAACCGTCAGGTATGCCTTATTTGAGTCACGCTGAAATTTCATTGAAGCCGCAATGAGCAGTGGCATAACTAAAAGAGCAACGATTGTTAACTGCCAACTCAATGTTGCAAGAAGCACCAATGCAAACACCACCAACATTCCAGCAGCGATGAATTGCAGCAAACCCCACTGCACCAATTCAGCCATTGATTCAATATCAGCTGTCATTCGAGCAACAAGCACGCCGGCCTTATTGCGGTCATAGAAAGCCATACTTTGGCGTTGCATCTGTCGAAAAACCGCGAGTCGCAACACCCTCAGGAATGATTCGCCGGTTCGGTTCAAGTACAAAAACTGAGCACGTCCAAAGATGTATGCAATTAATGCCACACCAAGATAAATCGCTACTGAAATGTTGAGTGACCGCGAATCACTTTGACGAATTCCAATATCAATTCCACGTCGAACTAGAAGCGGACCGGCAAGTGCACAAACAGTAGTGACACATACGCAGGCAAAAGCCATAAACATGGTTTTTCGAAAGGGCGCGGCCATCTTGAATACGCGCCCAATTACGGTTCGCGCTTGGGCGCGACTCAGCTTGTCCTCGTCGGTTACTCCGCCTTGCGCCCACATGTCAGACTTCCTGACTTTCAGCGTCAGCATCTGCGCTCATGTTTGCGAGAACTTCGCGGTATCTGGCATTTGTTGAAACCAGATCTTCGTGGGTTCCTATTGCAGCAACTTTGCCCTCATCAAGCAACATCACCCTGTCGGCAAGTGCAATCGTTCCCGGCCTGTGCGCAATCACAATCGTTGTCCTGCCAGACATCACGGTCTTCATTGCTTCGCGAATTTCGCCTTCTTTGCTTGGATCCACTGCACTTGTGGCATCGTCAAGAACCAGAACTCGAGGGTTTGCCACGATTGCTCGCGCGATCGCGATGCGTTGACGCTGACCACCTGAAAGCGAAAATCCACGTTCCCCAATAACCGTTTCGTAACCTTTCGGCAATCGCAAAATAAATTCATGCGCGCCAGAAAGCTTCGCGGCACGCTCGACTTCATCTGCGGACGCGTGTGGTTTCGCAAATGCAATGTTGTTGCGAACCGTATCGTTGAATAGCACAGTGTCTTCAAAAACGACACCAATTTGACTTCTCAATTCAGACAGCTTCAGTTTGCGAACGTCTATTCCATCGAGATACACATGACCGCTTTGTGCGTCATAAAAGCGAAGGAGTAGTCGCGTGATCGTGGATTTTCCCGAACCTGTTGCTCCAACAATTGCGATACTCTCACCGCCCTGAATATCAAGGTTGAAGTTACGCAACACCGGATACTCGGCGTTATAGCCAAACACCACTTTGTCAAATTTCACACTTCCCAAATTCTCGGTTTCATCGTGCGGAAGCTGCATCGGCAGAGTTGGATCTGAAATCTCAGACTTTGTTGACATCACTTCATTGATGCGCACCAAAGCCGCGGCAGCACGCTGCCCTAATGCAACAATCATTCCAATATTGCGAAGCGGCCAGATCAGCAGCGTCAAGTACACGTTGAACGCAACGAGGTCACCGACTGTTAGATCACCATTAATCACACGATGTCCACCCACACCAAGCACCGCGACCAAACCAAGTGCTGGAAGAACATCAATAGCCGGCATGAAACTTGAACGAATTCGCGCGGCCTTCATGGATTCACGCAAGATGTCGTCAGCTTCTTTTTCTAATTTTTCAAACTGCACTTGTTCGGCGCCAAAACCCTTAATCACCCGAACACCTGAAACACTTTCTTCCACTACGTTGGCAAGTTGAGCCTGTTCAGCTTGAACTGCAATTGATGCTGGGTGAATGCGGTGGCTAAATCTGCGAGCAGACAAATTGACAAACGGCAAGGGAATTAATGCGACTACTGCCAAAATCGGGTCGGTAATGAACAGAATTGCAGTAACCGCGATGATCTGAATCACGTTTGACAGCGTGATGGGAATCATGACAATGAAGCCTTGAATTTGCATCAAATCACTTGATGCTCGACTCATCAACTGACCCGTTTGAGCTTTGTCGTGGTAGCCAATGTGCAAGCGCAAAATATGCGAAAACAGTCGTTCTCTGAACAACATTTCAGCCCAACGACTTTCCCTAAAGGCGACATAACGCCGCATTCCCGAAAGCACGCCTGTTAGCACTCCTAGCCCACCAATAATCAGAGCCCAACGCAGCAATGGTCCGTTTTTCTCGATTCCATCATTGATCGCAAATTTCGTCATTTGCGGAACCGCAACTTTGAATGAAGCCCACAAAATTCCAACCAAAGCTCCAAGCAACAGATTGCGTCGCTGAACTTTTAGCGCAGCACGAAGTAATTTCCATCCTTCGCTGCGCTGTGCTTCTTCAAATTCAAGCCTCGCTGCAACTTCGGTGTCGGATTCAATTGAAGTCACTACAAACTCATCTAATTAATGAGCGCTAGGTGAAAGAGCTTCGACCGACTTCCAATAATCCAGTTGCGGATCAAGCGGAAGAATCGCAATTGAAGAAGTAGTGACTCCGTTATTGAAATATTCAGAAATTATGTCGCGGCAATGCGCTGGGCTTCCGTGCACCACGAGTTCATCAACTACTTGATCTGGAATCGCGGCCAAAGCAGCTTTTCGATCACCTGCTTTCCACGCATCCCACATGCCCTGCATCAACGGAGCACGGCCCATCCAACGATGGAAGTCTGCATACACCGGCACATTCATATATGCAGCGATTGCAAATCGTGCGCCAGCTCGCACCACTTCGGTGTCTTCGCTTGGGCACACAAAAATTCGGGCTGTGATTTCCTTTTCCACTCCGTTTGCCGCGTCGTGAACAACTTTGGCAACTTTTGAAACATCTGTTGCACTCAGCCAATTAATAATCACACCGTCAGCTTCACGAGCCCCAAGTTTCAACATTCCTTCCCTCAGTGCCGCAATCAAAATTGTTGGTTTGTGAGCTGGCTTGATACTTAAGCGAAAACCGTCAACTTTGAAGGTGTCGTATTCCTTTGACACCTTTTCTCCAGAAAATGCGTCGTGCATAAATCGAACTACGTCACGCACTTTTTTGTACGGGTCAACAAATGGAACACCATTCCACCGCTCAACGATCACATTGCTTGATGAACCAATACCAATTGCAAAACGTCCAGGAGCGGCATCAGCCAACGCTGCAACACTTTGCGCAATAACAGGAGCAGTCCGCGTGTAAGCAGGAACAATCGCAGTTCCTAGTCGCAGACGTGGTTCCCACGCTGCCGCTAAAGCCAACGGAGTAAATGCATCGGCACCATCAGTTTCAGCAGACCAAATGTCGCTGTATCCCCAATCCGCAAGCTGTTGATACTTTTCTTTGTGATCGTGCAAGTGACCAGGAAGCGGAACGGTCATTCCATTTCGGCGAATCATTTTGGTTCCTTCCACATTCGAGCAATGCAACTTTGACTAGCAGTGGCGAGAAACGTTCCGTCTTCGGCAAACATGTTGACTGTGCCATGTCCGAAGCCGCGTTCAACGCCTTGTATATGTATGTCTAACAACACCCACTTGGTTGGAACGAGGCGAACCACCCGGAGCGTATTGTCCAGGCTGTTTCCGCCCCCGCGAATACCAAGCGCCTGACCAACACCCATTGGCACAAAGTCTCCAAGCACAGCAAGCGTGGCGGTATCCACACCTTCAATTACCTCGGGAATTCTGGCCCACATCAGTGTTCGGCCATCGTTTGGCTGACCATCGAGGTCGTCAAGTTCGCGACCAATCACAAATCGCTCTTCCATCTTTTCGTGGATTGTGTTGGTTACGTCTCCGCGGTGTGCGCGTTGCACCAAAGCACTTGGCGGTGGCACGTCTGGCATTGAGACAAACGAATGTGCGAATTCAAATGGCCGTTCACCTACCGCTGCGTTCACAGTCAAAATTTCGCGACTTCCTACGTGACACACAGCGCGAGCCTGGGTTATCTGATGACCCACCACTGCAAGCGTTACATCAATGTCCATCGTTTCGCCGGTTCGCGCATAAGAGAGGTACTGAGCAGTTGCCCAAATACATGTGCGCCCCGACAGTTCTTCAATAGCCGCAACCGATGCAGCCAACCCACATCCACCCCACAAAAAATTTCCGCCTGTAACAAGCCCTGGACGCACCACCATTGACCAGCGTCCTGTTGTTTCAGTGTGTGAACCAGTTGGCTCAATACCGAGAAAAGCTTTTGTGTCCATAAGGCGTCCCCACACTAATAGAGGTTCCGATTTTGGCGACTACTTTGAGTTCATGAGTACAACTGATTCACCGTGGTTGGGCGACGCATGCTCACTAGTAGATGCTTTTCGTAAAAAAGAACGCTCCCCGCAAGAAGAGTTACAAGCATCCCTCAGTGCTATTGAGAAGAGCTCACTCAATGCATTTTCATTTCTTGACCCAGAAGGCGCCATGGAACGGGCAAAGTCTTCAGATGTAACCAAACCCTTTGGTGGTATTCCGCTTGGGGTTAAAGAACTTGATGCAGTCCAAGGATGGCCTTACACCGAAGCATGTGTTGTTTTTGCCGATCGCAAAGCTCAATACACATCAATCATGGTTGAGCGTGCAACTCAAATAGGTGGAGCAAACGCAATCGGACTTTGCACTGCAAGCGAGTTTGGTGGAGTCAACATCACTCGCACAGTTCTTAACGGCGCGACACATAACCCATGGAAGATGGGTTGCACACCTGGCGGCTCATCGGGTGGAAGTGCTGCTGCAGTTGCTGGTGGACTTGTCAGCATCGCAACCGGTGGAGATGGAGGGGGTTCAATTCGCATTCCTGCAGGGTTCACCGGACTCGTCGGTCTCAAAGCAACGTTTGGAAGAATTCCTCGCGCTCCACACACCGAACTCGGAAATCTCACGGTGAATACAGGCGTGATGGCGAGAAGCATTCGAGACACTGCTCGCTGGTTTGACGTGTGCAATGGTCACGACTCTCGCGATCCACTCAGTCTGCAACGCGTCGAAAATTGGGAACTTGAATTAGGAAATCATGGCGAGTCGCTTCGTGGAAAAACTGCAGTGCTTGCTCCAAATTGGGGTGGGGCTGTTGTCTCCCCTGCCATGTGGGCTCAACTTGAGGAATACGCCACACATCTCGCAGCAATTACAGGACTACGAATCATCACAATCGACACATCACTTCCGAATATGGGAGCCGCGTGGTCAATTAGTGGAATGATTGAAATACAAATGCAACTTGCCAATCATTGGCCAGATTGCGCCGAGGTGCTCACGCCAGAGATGAGGTTCGGGCTTGAAACCACTCTTGGCAAATATGGTGCCGATGCTCGCGCAAAAATTGAATCGCGACGCGCAGCACTCAATCAGCGCATGCACGAAATATTTGAAGCAGTTGATTTCGTAATTACCGCAAGTAATCCCGATGTGGCTTTCAGCGCAGAAGGTCCACTGCCCTCTCGATTTGGTGGAATTGAAGCCGGCATGGGCAACAACGGAAAACTGACCTTTCCGGCAAATATGCATGGAAATCCAGCAATTTCAATACCTGCTGGTCTCATTGAAGGTCTGCCAGTCGCACTGCAAGTAAATGGCCCGCACTTCAGCGAACAATTACTTCTTGAATTGGGGCTAGCTATGGAACGCTCTCGCCCATGGGCACTAGTTGCGCCAAACTCTCCGTGTTAGGCAAGTAACGCGCGAGCAACGATGTCGGTGCAAAACGCCGTAAGAATTGCCAAGTACATCAAACCAGTTGCCGCCATCACTGCTGAATAACTTCGCTCCTTCAGCGCCGCTCTAGTTACTAATGCCAAAACTCCTGTGACGAGTGCGGAAGCAAGCCAAAACCAACCAAGAACCCCATCCCAACCATCATCAATTGATCCGTTGAGCACGCTGATCATGCCCGTTGGCAACAACAAAACAAGTACTTCAAAAGGCCACAAATAAATCACCGCAGACGTGATTTCGTTAATCAATTTTCGCGGCATGCCAGGCTGCACGAGATACCAGTGCCCAAGCAACATGGTGTCACTTACTGCACCAAGAAACAAAGTTCCGACAACAATTCTCAGCAGTGACACCACCATGTCGCTACCAGCACCTTCGCTCGCCGCAGAAATACCTGCGGCAACAATTCCAGGCACTCCAAGTAATGGCGCAATGAGGTCGAGTTTTGGATTTCTATTTCGAATCAGCACAAAAGCGGAAATAGCGACAGCAACACTTGATGCCTCGCGCACCATGCTGACTCCATAGCGATTTCCCAACACCACAGCAAGCGCTGCAAACACGCCATAGGTAATTCGCAGCAACATGCCGTACCCGGCGCCAACTTCATTGCGACGCGAAGTGAACCACAAAAATGCAAGTCCACCCACCGACCATTGCAACATCACCGTTGCCGCTTCTAAACGAATCATGACCTGAAGAATTTACGCTTCAACAACAATCAAATTGTGGTTTGCCACATTCATTGAGTCAGGACCTTGAACAGTCGCTACAACAATGTCTTCTAAGCGCATTCCCCATTTACCGGGAATGTAGATACCTGGCTCGACACTAAATGCATGTCCGGCAGCGATTGGAAGCGTATTTCCACTCACCATGTAGGGATCTTCGTGGGCTTCCATGCCAATTCCATGACCAGTTCGATGCACGAAATATTCCCCATAACCAGCCTTTTCAATCACACTTCTCGCTGCACGATCAACGTCTTGACACTGATTTCCAACTATTCCAGCAGCAACACCCGCAGCTTGAGACTCAAAAAGCACTGCGTATGCCTCGGCAACGTCGTTTGCAACTTTTCCCGTGAACACGCATCGGGTGATGTCACTGCAATATCCATTCATGGTTCCACCAAAGTCGCATAACACGATTTCATTCGCCTTAATTACTCGAGAACCAGCGTGATGGTGCGGACTTGCCGCATTTTCCCCTGCAGCAACAATGGCAAAATTCACTACATCGTGCCCTTCGGCAATGAGACGAGATGAAATGTCGGCACTCACTGCTGCTTCAGTACGACCGATTAATGGAATTTTCCCTGCATGAAGTTGCGCTGCAACCCGGTCTGCGGCAGCACCTGCCGCCCGCAGCGCTGCAATTTCACTTGAATCCTTCGACATTCGCAGTGAACCAACCACATCAACCGCTCTGGTGAAAGTTGCGCCTGGAACATGCGGAAGCAATTCGACCAAGAATCGTGCCCACATTTGATCACCAACGGCAATGCGCTTTGCATCTCCAAGCAGTGACGCCACTATTGCGATCGGATTGTCAGTCTCATTCCACGAGACAATGCTGAATACTTCTTCTCGTGGAACTACTCGTGGAACTTCAAGCCGAGGCACCACCATGCTCACCTGCCCAGAACGCGGAACGACAAGCATGGTCAATCGCTCAAGTGGCATTGCTTCATACCCCGACAGATACGGCAAGTCATGACCAACCGATAAGAGCGCAGCATCAACATTTTGAGCATGCATTGCCGAACGCACTTTGGCGATGCGCTCTACATAGTCAGCGGTAGTTGCAGTTGTCGAACTCACAGACTGTTCTTCCCCACTTTTACTAGTTTGCCGTCGTTGTATTCTTCCACGGCAGTAATGATTTCCTGTTTGGTATTCATTACAAATGGGCCGTAACGAACAACCGGCTCTCCAAGTGGCAATCCTCCAAGCAACAAAATTTGCGCATTGGACTGAGTTGCTTCCACCCGAACCAGCCCCGCTGTTCTCTGCATCACCACCATTTCGCCTGAAACGCTGCTTGATCCGTTCACCTTTGCACCACCATCAAAAACGTGCACCAGTGCAGTATGACCTTCATCGGGCAACCACTCCACAACATCACCAACCTCCAACACTGCATGCGCATACGTCATCGGCGTTGTAGTTTCAACCGGCCCTTTTGCCCCATGGACAACGCCAGCGACAACACGAATGTGCCCACCGTTTGGCAGTTGAACAGTTGCCATTTCCTCGGCTTCATAACCCTGATATCGCGGGTCAATCATTTTTCGCGCTGCAGGAAGGTTTACCCACAACTGAAATCCGTGCATTCGCCCGCCGAGTTTCATCATGTCGTCAGTTGGTAATTCGCTATGAATCACTCCTGAACCTGCGGTCATCCACTGAACGCCACCTTTTTTGATCACCGCTTTTGTGCCTGTTGAGTCTTCGTGCACCATTGAGCCCGACAACATGTACGTAACCGTTTCAAATCCTCGGTGTGGATGGCTTGGAGCACCTACAGCTTTGCCAGGCGCATAATCCGCCGGACCCATTTCATCGAGCAAAAGAAATGGGTCGATCTGCTCGAGTTGAGCCGTGGGGAAAGGCCTGCGAACAGTAAATCCGCCACCTTCAACTGTGCGTTGAGACTGAATCGTTCCTGCAATTTCACGAAGTGGGGTTGACATATTTTCCTTTAAGCGGTGATGAGGGGTTGAGATTTTTGATGAGCATCCTTTGCGTGATAACTCGATCGCGTTAGCGGACTTGATTCAACGTGATCAATGCCAAGGCTTTCACCAAATTGTTTGTAATGCATGAATTCTGATGGCTCGGCGTAGCGCACTACTGGCAGATGCTGCGCACTTGGTCGCAGATACTGCCCGATCGTCACAATATTCACGCCAACACTTGCGAGATCTACAAGCAATGCTTCAACCTCTTCACGAGTTTCCCCAAGACCCAACATAAAACCCGACTTAGTAGTAAGGCCAGCGGCTCGTGACCGAGACAACACCGAGAGGCTGCGCGCATAACCAGCAGATGGTCTTACCATTCGCTGCAAACGAGCCACCGTCTCAATGTTGTGATTGAACACATCTGGATGCTCGTTGATCACGATGTCTACATCACACGAACCTTTTGCATCTGAAATCAGTGCTTCAACTCGTGCATTCGGGTTGAGATTACGAATCTCTCGAATTGTGTCTGCAACATGTTGCATTCCACCATCTTCCAAATCGTCACGGGCCACCATGGTGAGAACTGCAAAGTCCAGACCCATGCGCCGCACCGCTTCAGCGACTCTGCGCGGTTCATTTACATTTGGCGCAAGCGGCTTACGGGTATCGATCAAGCAGAAACCGCACGCACGCGTGCATCGATCTCCTAACACCATGAAAGTAGCGGTGCCGTCTTTCCAGCATTCACTCAGATTTGGGCAACCTGCTTCTTCACACACCGTTACTAGTTGCAAATCACGCAAAGTTTTTTTAGTCAACAACACTTCGCTGGTGTGATTCACACGTGGGCGCACCCACTCTGGCTTTGGTGTTGAAATACTGAGACCTTGGCGATCTGGTTGATGCGCCCAGGCAACTTCGTGGCGAGTCGAATGTGCATTTCCCCAACGTTTCTGAGCAAGAGTTGCCACGACATTCACCACGTCAAACATTGAGACAGTGATTCCCTCTTCCTGAAGCGAGGTAACGGCAAAATCACTAATTCCACACGGAACAATGTGGTCACGCATGTACGACAAATCTGTGGTCACATTTAAAGCAAAGCCATGCATTGTTCGACGCTCTGTTGCGCCATGTGCAACTCGCACTCCGATCGCGCAGATTTTTCGTGCACGCGGAGTTTCGGCATCTAGCCAAACACCTGGAAAACCAATTTTTCTGCTGGCATCGCCAATGCCAAGTTGTTCCAGCGAGTCAATAACTAGCTGCTCCACTTCGTGCACATATGCTCCGGTGTCGGCAGGCCCATTCGTACCGTGTTTCGGCGACAAATTAAGAATTGGATACCCAACCAGTTGGCCAGGACCGTGATAAGTGACATCACCACCGCGTTGAACCTCAATGAGTTCTGCACCAATTTGCTGCGGATCGCATTGAAGATTTTTTGCCAGATCCGCATTATGGCCATAGGTAAACACATGGTGATGTTCAAGCAGCAACAAATGTTGATCAATACCGCGTGCGAATAATGCATGTTGCAATGCAAGTGCTTCGGCATATGGAACACGACCAAGCCATCTCACATGAAGAGGCGAAGCGGGGGTGTCCATGCAAATACTGGCAAGCTGGCTTTACAGCTCGGCTGACCAGTCCTGTGTCTCAAGTATTTGCTTCACTCGGGAGAGGAAGCGACCTGCATATGCACCGTCAAATGCCCGGTGATCCCATGACATTGACAGGTGACCCATTGGGTGAATTGCAATACTTTCGCTGCCGTCAGGCATTGCAACAACGACAGGCTTTCGCACAATCGCATCAGTGGACAAGATTGCAACCTGTGGCTGGTTGATAATTGGCATTGCAATCAATGCACCTGCCGAGCCGTTGTTGGAAAGAGTAAACGTTCCTCCAGTAATTTCATCTGGAGACAACTTGCGACCACGTGCACGCGATGCAAGATCGTGTATCTCACGAGCAATTGCACGTAGACGCTTCGCATCTGCACTACGTACTACCGGAACAAGCAAGCCTGCATAGTCAAGGTCAACCGCAATACCCAAGTCCACATAACTATGAACAATGAGGTTGTCGCCTTCAATACTTGCATTGAGATGAGGAAACTCTGCAAGCGCATCAAC
>JAFMJR010000113.1 GCA_017853385.1 Ilumatobacteraceae bacterium
CATTAGAAAATAGAATTCACCCCTGGACAAGTTTTGTCATTGTTCCCCTATTTGCTCTAGCAAATGCAGGCATTGAAATTTCAAGCAAATCGTTAGCCGATGCATCTACATCTGTAATTGCGTGGGGAATATTTGCAGGGCTCGTATTTGGCAAGCCAATTGGAATCATGTCGACGGTATTAATTGCAAAACGCTTGAAACTCGCTGAAACACCAAGTGGCACTTCTTTGCGTACCTTTATTGGTGTCGGTAATGCAGCAGGAATAGGTTTCACCGTTGCACTGTTTATCAGCGAGCTTGCTTTCACAAACGCAACGCATCAAGCAGATGCAAAGATTGCAATATTGATTGGGTCAGTGATATCAGCTGCACTGTCAATATTTGTTCTCAATAGAAATTCGGGCTCCCTTCAACTTGAAGAGGCATCTATTTAGAAATTGACGGCCGCTATATGGCGTGTCTAGTGTGCGATAGTTATATTTATCGCAGTTCAGAGGTGTCATGACGTCAAGCAATTCCGCAGTTCAATTTCAGGAACGTTCAGGACTGCTCGTTCATCCCGAGTTCGCGGCCTTTGTTGAAACCGAAGTGTTACCAGCTACTTCAGTAAGTGCTGAGCAATTTTGGGCAGGACTCGCCCAATTGGCCTACGACTTTGAGCCTCGAAACAACGAGTTGTTACATACGCGAGCCAAGCTGCAACACCGCATTGACGACTGGCATCGCGATCATAACGATCGCCCATTTGATGTTGCTGAGTACGAAGCGTTTCTTCGCAATATTGGCTACCTCGTTCCCGAGGGTGACGCTTTCACCATTGACACCGCAAACGTTGACCCCGAAATTTCACACATTGCCGGCCCGCAACTTGTTGTTCCGGTGATGAATGCGCGTTATGCATTGAACGCCGCAAATGCAAGATGGGGTTCGTTATACGACGCCTTGTATGGCACCGACGCACTTGGTAGCCCAAACCTTGGTGGTGCTTACAACGCGGAGCGTGGAGCAAAAGTAATTACGTGGGCAAAGGAACTACTTGACGCAGCTGTTCCTCTAGTGGGTGCGAAGCACTCTCACGTCACCAATTATGAAGTGCAACGTGGCGAACTTGTTGGGTTTGTCTCTGGAGTGGCTCATTCGCTAAATGACGCAAGTGCACTTGTTGGCTACAAAGGTGACCCATCGTCGCCCAGTTCAGTATTCGTCAAGCACAATGACTTGCATCTTGAGTTAGTGATTGACCGATCTCACCCCATTGGCGCAACAGACGCTGCTGGCATGTGCGATGTGATTGCAGAATCAGCACTTACCGCAATTATGGATTTTGAAGATTCGGTTGCCGCCGTAGATGCGCAAGACAAAGTTGCCGTGTATCGGAACTGGCTTGGTCTCATGCAAGGCACACTCACCGAGCAGGTAACTAAAGGTGGTCGCACATTTACGCGATCTATTGCAACTGACAAAACCTTTACCGGCCGCGATGGCAAACCAACTTCGCTGAGGGGAACCTCGTTGATGTTGGCTCGCAATGTTGGTCACCTCATGACCACACCTGCGGTACTTCAACACGATGGTAGCGAAATGCATGAAGGAATTGTTGATGCATTGGTAACTGCAACGTGTGCGCTACACGATCTAAACAAAACCACATCCGCAAAGAACTCACCTGCTGGTTCGGTGTACATCGTGAAACCCAAAATGCATGGGCCTGCCGAAGTGCAATTCTCGTGCGATTTGTTTAGCGCTGTAGAGCGCATTGTTGGCCTGCCGCAAAACACCTTGAAGATTGGAATCATGGACGAAGAGCGTCGCACTTCGGTAAACCTGAAGGAATGCATTCGTGCAGCGAAGTCGCGAGTGGCATTTATCAACACAGGATTTCTCGACCGCACGGGCGATGAGATTCACACCAGCATGTTGGCCGGCCCTATGGTGCCCAAAGCCTCAATGAAAATGCAGGGTTGGATCAAGAGCTATGAAGATCGCAACGTGGATATTGGACTTGCTTGCGGCTTCCCTGGAAAAGCCCAGATTGGCAAGGGAATGTGGGCTGCTCCTGACGTTATGGGCGACATGCTCGTGCAAAAGATTGCCCACCCGCAATCGGGCGCAAACTGTGCATGGGTGCCCTCACCCACTGCCGCAACATTGCACGCCACGCATTATCACCGCATAAACGTGAAACAGCGACAGCGAGAACTCGCCGGCAGAAACGAAGCCACACTGCAACAAGTGCTCACTATTCCGCTGGGCAATCCAGCCGAGTGGACACAAGCAGAAATTGAACGAGAAATAGATAACAACGCACAAAGCATCCTTGGCTACGTAGTGCGCTGGATTGACCAAGGAATTGGTTGCTCAAAAGTTCCCGACATCAACAATGTTGGCCTCATGGAGGACCGCGCAACATGTCGAATCTCTTCTCAGCAACTTGCCAACTGGGTACGTCACGGGGTGATTACGCGCGATCAAGTTGAAGCCTCACTACAACGCATGGCGGTATTCGTTGACCAACAAAATGCCGACGACCCGCTGTACACCCCGCTTTCGCCAAGTTTTAACACCATCGCGTTTCAGGCTGCACGTGACCTCATCACCATGGGGTGCGAGCAACCTTCGGGTTACACCGAGCCAATTCTTCATTCACGTCGTATTCAACGTAAAGCACAACAGAAAGCATCATCATGATCACACTTGCCATTGCCAAAACCATCATTGCCGGAGCACAAGCCGAAGCGGCACAGAAGAATTTCAAACCTCTTTCTGTTGTAGTGCTCGATAAAGGTGCACATGTAATCGCATTTGAAAAACAAGACGGCTCGTCGAACAAGCGATTTGAAATTGCATTTGGTAAAGCCAATGGCGCACTTGCTCTTGGTATGGGATCGCGCGCACTGATGGCACGCGCAGAGTCACAGGCCTATTTCATTAATGC
>JAFMJR010000114.1 GCA_017853385.1 Ilumatobacteraceae bacterium
AGTCTTCAGTCGGTGCTTCCACAGCGCGGCGTTGGAGTTCGTTGACCACCGAGGCATCAGCGAGCGTTGTCGTGTCACCTAAATTGCGCCCTTCTGCAACATCTCGCAATAATCTGCGCATAATTTTCCCACTTCGGGTTTTTGGTAGGTCAGGCGTGAAGTAGATCGTTTTGGGTTTTGCAATTGCGCCGATTTCTTGTGCCACGTGATCACGTAATGCCTTCTCGTCCACTTCTAATCCGCCACGCAACGTAACGTAGGCGATTATTGCTTGACCCGTAGTTGCATCATTTGCTCCCACTACTGCTGCTTCTGCAACAGAGGGGTGCGACACAAGCGCAGACTCCACTTCGGTTGTGCTAATTCGATGACCCGAAACATTCATTACATCGTCTACGCGACCAAGCAACCATAGGTACCCTTCGCTATCGAGCTTGGCTCCATCACCGGCAAAGTATCGATTATTGAAACGGCTCCAATAAGTTTCGCGATATCGCTTTTGATCTCCCCAGATTCCACGCAGCATTCCTGGCCATGGCTTTGTGAGCGTGAGATAGCCACCACCTTCAATTACTTGATTGCCCTGCTCGTCAACCAACTCTGCCCCAACTCCTGGAAGCGGACGCGTCGCAGACCCAGGCTTGGTTACCGTTACACCCGGCAATGGAGAAATCATCATTCCGCCAGTTTCGGTTTGCCACCATGTGTCAATAATTGGACATTTTCCTCTTCCAATATGTTCGTGATACCACATCCACGCTTCTGGGTTAATTGGCTCACCAACACTTCCGATTAGACGCAAAGACGACAAGTCATGCTTAGCGGGTTCTTGAGTTCCCCATTTCATAAACGTGCGAATCGCTGTGGGGGCAGTATAAAAAATCGTTGCTTTGTACTTTTCAATAATCGACCACATTCGGTCGTTGCCTGGAAAATTGGGCACTCCTTCGTACATCACTTGCGTTGCACCGTTCGCCAGTGGTCCATACACGATGTAGCTGTGTCCTGTTACCCAGCCAACATCTGCAGTACACCAAAAAATGTCTGATTCTGGTTTGTGGTCAAACACATACTTAAAGGTGAAAGCAACATGGGTGAGATAGCCACCCGTGGTATGCATGATGCCTTTTGGTTTGCCGGTTGTTCCTGACGTGTACAACAAAAACAACAGTTGCTCCGAGTCCATAGGCTCAGCCACGCACACAGGATCAGCGGTTTCCATGAGTTCGTGATACCAATGGTCTCTGCCGGGTTGCATCGAGACACTGTTACCTCCGCGTTTTACAACGACAACATTTTCAATTGTTGTCGTCAATTTCACTGCATCGTCTGCCTGTGACTTCAGTGGGAAAACTTCTCCGCGCCTCCATCCACCATCTGCAGTTATCAATAATTTTGCCTCTGCATCATTAATTCGATCGGCAAGTGCTTGAGATGAAAAGCCTCCAAACACAACACTGTGAGCAGCACCAATGCGCGTACACGCCAACATCGCCACTGCAGCTTCCGGAATCATTGGTAGATAGATGTTGACGCGGTCACCCTTGCTTACACCTAGTGATTTCAATACGTTGGCAAATTTTTGAACTTCTGAAAGCAATTCTGCGTAGGTGACCACTCGCGAGTCTCCGGGTTCACCTTCCCAGAAGAAAGCAACTTTGTCGCCTTTGCCAGCAAGTACATGTCTGTCTAAGCAGTTATAAGAAACGTTTAACTTTCCGCCAATAAACCATTCGGAATAGGGAAGATCCCATTCGCACACCTGAGACCAAGGCTCATTCCACGTCAAAAGTTCACGCGCCTGCCGATCCCAAAATTTCTCGTGATCTGCAGCGGCCTCTTCATATAACGAATTGTCGGTGACGAGTGCATTGGCAACGAACTCAGACGACGGAGCAAACTTGCGCATCTCGTTGGAAAGCGCTTCAATCCCGTTTAGATCCTCATTCATTTCAGTGCTACCCCCATGTGCCCATTGCAACCTGCGCTAGATGCGAGACTAGTGCCCGCTATGAAAACCGCCAATAACGCCGAAACGCAATCATCATTTACACCACTTGATTGGATGCTGTCGATTGGCATGGCGTTGACTTGGGGGTCTTCATTTCTGCTCATCAAAATCGCTATCCGGCATTTCGACTCATCGGTAATTCCACTTGGCAGAACCGCTTTCGGAGCAGCTGCGCTGTTACTAATACCAAGCGCTCGTAAACGCATCGCACGTCAACATTGGCCACGGCTACTGGTACTCGGATTTGTTTGGATGGCCCTTCCATTTCTGCTTTACCCATTGGCCGAGCAATCAGTTTCAAGTGCCATTACAGGAATGATGAACGGCGGTCTGCCCGTTGTTGTCGCCGTCGTTACTGCAATCTGGGTGCGAGTTATGCCAAGCCCACGGCGCATCCTCGCTGTTCTTGTTGGATTTTCTGGCATTGCACTAATCGCCGTGCCATCAATTCAAGATGGGTCTACTGCCGATGCAAAGGGCATTTTGCTATTACTCCTTGCACTTCTTTCATATGCCGTAGCAATCAACCTTGCTCGACCACTTCAAGCGATTTATAGCCCAGCGGCATTAATGCTAAATGTAGAGCTCGTTGCCTGTGTATTTTCTCTTCCCTACGGGCTGTGGGGATTTTCGCAATCAACATTTGCATGGCCAGCACTTGGAGCACTGGCTTTATTAGGCGTACTTGGAACTGGATTTGCGTTTGTTCTTTTTGCACTACTCACCAAACGCACTGGTGCAGTTCGGAGCATGATCCCTACCTATTTCACGCCAATCGTTGGAACCATTTTGGGAAAGTTGTTTAATAACGAGCCGATCATGTTGCTTTCAATCGTGGGCATGTTCATCGTGATCGTTGGTGCTTGGCT
>JAFMJR010000115.1 GCA_017853385.1 Ilumatobacteraceae bacterium
ACTGCGTAGCGAAACATGCTGACGACATCTTGATATTCCTGGGCAAGCGCAAGCTCGCGCTCTGCTTCAAAATTTTCGAGGTCGTCGGTATTCAAAGTGTGCGGTAAACCGAAAAAGCGGCGACTATTGGTCGTCGCGCTTTTCGCGGATCTTTGCCGACTTGCCCTTGCGGTCGCGCAAGTAGTTCAGCTTCGCACGGCGAACATCGCCACGCTTCAACACTTCAAGCTTTGCAACTGATGGGCTGTGCAATGGGAAGGTGCGCTCTACGCCCACTCCGTATGACAACTTGCGCACGGTGTACGACTCTGCGATTCCTGAACCAGTGATGGCAACGATGTTTCCTTGGAAAATCTGAATGCGCTCTTTGCCACCTTCAACCACGCGTACGTGAACCTTTACTTCGTCGCCCGAACCAATTTTTGGAAGGTCGTCGCGCTTGTATTGGTTGTCAACAATGTCGGTGGTCTTCATGAGGAAATCCTTTAAATAGTGAAGTGTGAAGGATACGGGGTCGGCGGGAACTCTTCCAACAGGCGTTGCTCTGCTTGGGTAAGCGGGCCTCGCTGAGCCATGAGGTCGGGGCGCTGGGCAATGGTGCGGTGCAGGGCCTGAGCCAGCCTCCAGCGCTCCACCTTGGCGTGGTCGCCGCTGCGCAGCACCTCGGGCACCTGCCAGCCCCGAAAGTCGGCAGGGCGTGTGTAGTGGGGTTCTTCAAGGATTCCCGACTGCCCAAAGCTTTCGGTCACTGGGGATACCGCGTTGCCCATGACTCCAGGAATCAGGCGAGTTACGGCTTCGATCACCAAACATGCACCCACTTCGCCGCCGGCCAACACCACGTCGCCTACTGAAATTTCTTCGTCTATTAGGTGCTCGCGAATGCGATGGTCAATGCCTTCGTAGCGACCGCACAACAAGCTGAACCCGTCAAGAGTTGCCAACTTGTTTGCAAACTTTTGATCAAATCGTTTTCCACCTGGCGACATGAGAAAAATTGGTCGCGGCGGGTTTGCGCGCTCGATGCTGTTGAACACGGGTTCAGGTGCAATGAGCATGCCTGCACCGCCACCAAATGGCGCATCGTCAACGCTGTGATGCACGTCGGTGGTGTGTTCGCGCAAGTCGTGCGTGCGCAGGTCGACCAAGTTTTCTTTGCGCGCGCGGCCAAGCAAACTTTCCGAACAGAAGTCGTCTACCAACTTCGGAAACAGCGTGAATACATCAATCCGCATCGAACAAACCTTCTGGTGCGTCAATGATCACTCGCCCATTTTCATTCGACACGATGAACGGCGTTGGAACCAAGAAACCGTTATCGAGTTCCATAATGGGGTGCGCAGGGTTGTCGATAACTGCAATGCATGTGCCGTGTTCGATTCCTGCTTTGTCCACCACAACGCTGCCAATTAATTCATGCACCCACACCACGCTTGGGTCGTCAATGGGTTCGCCATACACATCGCTGTTGGTTAAGCGCTCGGCAATGTTTCTGTCGGTGAGACCAACAAAGTTCATGAGCCAACGATCGGTTGATTTCTTCGACGTTGCAATTTCGTACCACGTGCCGGCAATAAATAATTTTGCGCCTTTGCCGGTGCGCAGCGGATGATCGCTGAATAAGTCAACGTACATTTCGCCACGAACTCCGTGAGGTCGACCAACGCGACCAACGTGCAACAGACCGCTTGGTGGTTGCGAATTAGTTGTCGACGAAGTCGACATCAACATCCACGCCATCGCGTGTTGCAGCAGCGCGCACAACAGTGCGGATGCTCATTGCGGTACGACCGCGGCGTCCGATGACGCGACCAAGGTCGCCTTCACCAACGCGAACTTCCAACAACACTTTGTCGCCGTCGTTGCTTCCTTCAACAACAACCGCATCTGGGTTGTCAACGATGGAGCGCACAACATGGTCGAGCACTGCCGTAGCAATAGGTGCTGGAATGAGATTTGCTGAATCAGTCACAGGAAAGAAAAAGTCTTACTTTGACTTCTTGGTTGCCATGAACTCGGCCCATACGCCCGAGATTTCAAACAACTTCTTGACGCGCTCGCTTGGCAATGCGCCTTGCTTCAACCACTTCATAGCCTTCTCGCTATCGACATTGAGTGTCGATGGTTCGGCTTGTGGGTGATAGTTGCCAACGATTTCAAGGAAGCGACCATCGCGGGCAGAACGAGAATCGGCAGCAACGATGCGATAGTGAGGTTGCTTGGTTTTGCCTACTCGTGTGAGGCGAAGCTTTACTGACATGGCTTGCAGGCTATCGGGACGGGGGCCGCGAGCCCAACGCCGCAGCCAAGTCCATTCCCCCGCCACCAAAGGGGTTAAACCCACCTTTACCACCCTTTTTGCCTGCGCCACCCATGCGCTTCATCATCTTTTGCATCTCGCTGAACTGTTTCACCAGTTTGTTCACATCGGCAATTTGCGTGCCGCTGCCTTTCGCAATGCGCTGACGGCGACTGCCATTAATGATTTCTGGTCGACGTCGTTCCTCTGGCGTCATTGATCGAATGATGGCTTCAGTGCCCTTCAACATGTCGTCAGAAATTTGTGCGTTCTTCAATTCTTTTGGCACGCCTGGCAACATTCCCATCATTGAAGACAGGTTGCCCATTTTTTTCAGTTGCTGCAGTTGATCAAGGAAGTCATCGAGCGTGAACTCGCCTTCCATAAGTTTTGCTGCAGCTTTTTCTGCTTCTTCTTTTTCAAAAACCTTTTCGGCTTGCTCAATGAGCGTAAGCATGTCGCCCATGCCAAGAATGCGGCTTGCCATGCGGTCGGGGTGAAACTGTTCAAACGCATCAAGTTTTTCGCCAGTGGCAGCAAACGCAATTG
>JAFMJR010000116.1 GCA_017853385.1 Ilumatobacteraceae bacterium
TCTCTTCGCGAGTAACGCCTTCAATTTCACGAACGTTTTCTGCAGTCTGACCCATGGCAATGTAAGCGTCTGGCAAACCAACTGGTGGAGTCCAAGTTCCTTGACCGCCTGCTGCACGAGCCTTAGTGCGCTCTGCTGGACCTTTAAAGATTGCGTTTGGCGCCATGTCGCTTGCACCAGATGCGTAGCGGCTAACCGTTTCAACACCTGCTGCAATAAAGCAATCGCCTTCTCCTGCATTAATTGCATGAGCGGCCATGCGAATGGTCTGCAAGCTTGATGAGCAGTAACGGTTTACGGTTACGCCAGGAACATCATCGAGTCCCGCAAGAATTGCCACCATACGACCAATGTTGAAACCACCTTCACCAGCTGGTTGACCGATACCGAGCATCAGGTCTTCAACGTCGGAACCTTTCACCTGTGGAACCTTGGCCATAAGTGCGCGCACAATCTGTGCGGCCATGTCGTCTGGACGAAGGTCGATGAGTGAACCCTTATTGGCACGACCAATTGGGCTGCGGGCGGTTGCGACGATGACTGCTTCGGACATTGAAAACTCCGTTCGATCCGTAGTGAATAGTGAAGCAACGGTACCATTTCGGCATGGAACTCAGCCCTGTCGCAGTGGACTCGATCAACATCTCAGACCCTGAATTTTGGAAGGGTTCCCGCCAGCACCGCGAGTCGGTGTTTGCCACCTTGCGCCGCGAAGCCCCAGTGAAGTTCTTCCCCGAGATTCCGTTAGCCAACTTCCCGCAAGGCCCTGGCTATTGGGCACTCACCAAACACGACGACATTTGGCATGTGAGCCGCAACCCCGAGCTGTTTTGTAGTGGCAAGGGTTCAAACATTGCGGACCTGACTGTTGAACTGAATGAATTTTTCGGGTCAATGATCAGCATGGACGACCCAAAACATGTGCGACTTCGCACCATTGTTTCGAAGGGCTTTACACCAAAAGAAATCACTCGCGTTGAAGAGTTCGTAAAGAACAAGGCGAAAAGCATTGTTGACAATGTGTTGGCAAAGTACGGCAATAACGACGAATTCGATTTTGTTGACACCATCGCTGCCCCGTTTCCTCTACAAATCATTTGCGCAATGATGGGCATTCCTGAAAGCGACGAACGACAAATTCTTGAATGGACAAATGTCATTCTTGGAGCCGGCGACCCAGACTTTGGCGGCACGCTTGAAAACTTGCTCAATGTTGCACTTGAAATGTTTGCCTATGCGCAAGCACTTGGCGAAGCGCGTCTTGCCAACCCAACTGACGACCTCACCAGCGTGATGATGCATGCAACGGTAGATGGCGAGCGTATGAGTTCACAGGAGTTCGGAAGTTTCTTTATCTTGCTTGCTGTCGCAGGAAACGAAACCACTCGTAACGCCATTAGTCACGGAATGCTGCAACTCACCGAACACCCTGACCAAAAAGCTGCATGGTTTAACGATTTCGACAACAAGACAAAAGGTGCTGTAGAAGAAATTGTTCGTTGGGCTTCACCCGTAATTCACTTCCGCCGTACCGCAACTCGCGACACCGAAATTCGTGGAGTGAAAATTAAAGAAGGCGAAAAAGTGGTGATGTGGTACAACTCGGGAAACCGCGATGAAGAAATTTACGAGAACCCATACGAGTTCAACATCTCACGCACACTTGCACCAGCTCAAGTTGGATTCGGAGCAGGCGGACCACACTTCTGTCTTGGGGCAAACTTGGCTCGTCGCGAAATTGCGGTGATGTTTGACGAGATTCGCAAACGACTTCCAAACTTGGCAATCACCGGAGAGCCTGCGTATTTGCAGAGCAACTTCATCAACGGCATCAAGCGCATGCCATGCCGTATAAATGGCTAAGGAAATGCAATACTGATAACCACAACTGAGGTGAGCTGGGAAGTCTGGTCGGCATTGGAGAAACATGTCGAACGCCCCTACTTCACGTTTAAGTAGATCAGGTAGTCAATTACGCCAGTTCCTTCATACTGAATCTGCAGGCGGTGTGATTCTTGTTTTTTCTGCTGCAATTTCACTTATTTGGATTAATTCACCATTTAAAGATTCCTTTTATTCCTTTTGGAATTATCGCTTCGATTTCTCTATAGGGAGTTACTCCTTCGGTATGGACCTTCACCATTGGGTTAACGAAGGATTCATGACCTTTTTCTTTTTCATCATTGGTTTAGAAATTAAGCGAGAAGTCACTTCCGGTCACTTGTCAACTCGAAAATCCTTAGCGCTTCCGTTATTTGGTGCTTTAGGTGGAATGGTTATCCCTGCACTCACCTACTTGCTTATTGCAGGTTCTGTCGAGCCAAACGGCTGGGGCGTACCAATGGCTACAGATATTGCTCTAGCTGTTGGAGTGTTGTCTTTACTCGGAAGCCGAGTTTCTCCGTCAATCCGCGCCTTTCTTTTAGGCCTCGCTGTAGTTGACGATATTGGTGCAATTTTGGTCATCGCCATTTTTTACTCCACCAATGTTTCAGCTACGTGGCTGCTCATTGCACTGAGTGGTCTCATACTGACTTCAATATTGAAACGATTCGATGTTCGAATTACGAAAATATATGTGTTGTGTGGCGCGGTTGTGTGGTACAGCCTGTACAAAACCGGAGTTCACCCAACACTTACAGGTGTCATATTTGGGTTACTTACTCCAACATTCCCAGTAGATAGAAATCACGATCAAGGCAAAGTTGACTCTCCTTCGGTGTTGGAATCATTAGAAAATAGAATTCACCCCTGGACAAGTTTTGTCATTGTTCCCCTATTTGC
>JAFMJR010000008.1 GCA_017853385.1 Ilumatobacteraceae bacterium
GTAGGAGTGCACGATCGGCAGCTGGACCCAAAGGGTCGCTTGGCTTTGCCTGCATCGTTTCGCCCTCGTTTAGAACCCCGCTGTTTCTTGTCCATTGGACGTGACAAGTGCGTCGACATTTTGACTTCTGAGGCATTTGAGGCCGCAGCACGCGAGTCGATGGAAAAGGTGCGTAAAGGCGAAATGTCGCTGAACCAACAACGCGCTCAGGCGAGCAACACCTTTGAGGTCTCCATCGACGCCCAGGGTCGCATCAACATCGAAGAGAAGCTCCGTGAATACGCCGGGCTCACACTGAACTCACGCGTTGTTGTGAGTGGTTCCTTTGATCGCGTTGAAATCTGGGATCCAGCACGCCACGAGCGCGTGGTGTTGCAGGGCATCGAGCAAATCGCCGGATCAGGCGAGTAGCGAGAAAGGAGAACATCGAACACACACTTTTCGCAGGCGCTTGATATCAAACGCTTCGCTGTACTGCAGTCCCTCGGTTAGCAAGATGGACAGCCCCAACTCCGCCCGCTTCCATTTCGTCGAATCGGGGAGACATCCCGACGACAACGCCGGCCGGGGGGCTGCAGTACAGCGAGGTAGATACACAAGATGTAATTGCGAAGTCAGTTCGAAGACTTCTTATGAATCTCGCAACAACAGACTCAACGTTTAATCACGATCCAGTAATGGCCAACGAAATTGTTGAATTGTTCGGCGCTGTTCCTCACGGAGTAGTGGTTGATGCAACTTTGGGTGGAGCAGGGCACACCATGCGACTGCTTGAAACGTACCCGTGGATGAGCGTTCTTGGTATTGACCAGGATCCGATGGCAATTGAACATGCACGCAGCGTGGCGCCAAAGTTTTCGGGTCGACTCATGGTTCAGCAGGGTCGCTTTGATGGTGTTGCTGAGTATTTGCGAATTCATGATGTTGCAAAGATTTCAGGTGCCCTGTTTGATCTGGGAGTTTCTTCACCTCAGTTTGATGAAGCAGATCGTGGATTTTCATACCGCAATGACGGACCACTCGATATGCGAATGGATACTACGCAAAGCTTTAGCGCTGTCGATGTAGTGAACGGTTATGAGGTTCAACAACTAGCCGACGTACTGCGAAACAATGCTGATGAACGTTTTGCGTTTCGTATTGCAAAAGCAATCGTTGCTGCTCGTCCTGTGAAGACAACAGTTGAATTGGCTGAGATTGTGGCAAGTGCAATTCCGGCGCCTGCGCGCAGAACTGGTGGGCATCCAGCAAAGCGAACATTTCAAGCGATTCGAATTGAAGTGAACAAGGAACTCGAGATTTTGCCTAAAGCAATTTCTGAAGCGATTGCCGCAACCGAAATTGGTGGTCGCATTGCCGTGCTGTCGTATCACTCGGGCGAGGATCGCATTGTTAAGCAAGCATTCCGCGATGCGGAAACCAACCCGTCAATTGCCACTATTGCGTCGCCATTTCAACACCATTCATCGGCAGGCAAGTTGGTGAAAAAGGTTCGAGTTGCCGAGCACGCTTCGGCTGAAGAAATCGCAAGAAACCCTCGCGCATCATCTGCGCGTTTACGGGTAATTGAAAAGGTCGGCTGCTGAGATGGCGTTAGCGATCAACACCGAGAGGGTGCCACAGCGGCAGCCACGCGGTAGTCAATCGATACCCCCTGAACGCCATCTCACAGTCATACCAGGCACATCCAAGCGAACGATTGTGTTTTTCAGCGCAATGGTGCTCGGGTTGTTCGTGGTGGTCTCATCGGTGATTGGTTTGCAGGCTTACATTGCTGGTCAGCAATTGAAACTGGACCGCTTGACGAGTGAGATTTCACTGGCTCGTCATTATCACGACGAGCTTCGTCAGCAGCGTGCTGCATTGCTTGCACCGGAATACCTGCGCGAACAAGCCAAGGCGATGATGATGACACCAGGTCTTGGTTCGAAGTTTGCAGAGATCCCTCAAGACGTAGTTGCCTCTGTGGTGATCTCAACAGGAAAAATGAATCCTGAATTTGCAAACCCTTCACAAATTGCATCACTAAATCCGATTGCAAATCTTGGAACTAACGCAGGTGAGGAGGTGCTGCCGTGAGTATTGCCGCAGGTTCGCGTGGGCGACGCCAAGAGCCGGTACGTGCAACAGATGTTGCGCGCGCAGCAGCTCGCCAAACGGTGCGCACGTTTACTGAAGACTTAAAGCCAGGAAAAATCGGCCATCGATTGTTTTACATTCGCATGGTGGTGTCGCTGTTGCTGGCAGCAATGTTGCTGCGCACTGGCTACCTGCAAACGGTTGGATCGGGTCAGTATCGCGAAGCCAGCGTTGCACAGCGCACACGAGTGCGAACGATCATTGCAGAGCGAGGTTCGATTCTTGACCGCAATGGTCTTGAACTCGCAATTCCGGTTCCACTGCGCACTGTGTTCGCGGATCCGCGTGAAGTAGAAGATGCAATCGGGACTGCACGTGCAATTGCGGCAACTCTTGCCTTGTCTCCAGAAGACGAAGTTGCACTTGCTGAAAAGTTGCAAGATAAGACGCGAAGTTTTCTATATATTGCACGCCAAACAACTCAAGAAATTGCAGATTCGCTTCTTGCATTGGAATTGCCTGGCGTTTCTGCCTACAACGAAGCAGGTCGTGAGTTAACTAGCGACGGATTGCGAGCATTAGTTGGTCGTACCGATCCAGATGGTGCAGGAACTGCCGGACTTGAAATGCAGTTTGACATGTTGCTTGCAGGAGTCAATGGTCGACTAGTTCGTGAAGTAAGCGCTAAGGGCCAGTCCATTCCAGCAACTCAAGACAACAGTGTTCCTGCGATACCAGGCAAAACGTTGGTTACTACCATCGATCGCAATATCCAGTTTCAAGTTGATGGAATCTTGGCGCAACAAATTGCTCGTCTGCAGGCACGTAGCGGCACAGCAATCGTGATGGACAGCGCGACTGGTGAGATTTTTGCCATGTCAACCCTGCGTCTAAACGAAGATGGCACGTACTCTGCAGATTCTGGAAATATCGCTGCGGTAGAAGCAAACGAACCAGGTTCGGTGGCAAAGGTGTTCAGCATTGCTGCTGCCATCAATGAAGGGAAGGTAGATGCATCTACTTCCTTCAAAGTTCCACCAGTGTTCATCGCTAACGAAGGCACCAAATGGCAGCAGCCAATTAAGGATGCATATCCACACGGCATTGAAGACATGACAGTTCGCAAGATCATCGTTGATTCGTCGAACGTGGGAACGTTGATGGTGGGGCAGACCATTGGTCCCGACAAATTGCACGACTACCTGAAGTCGTTTGGGTTTGGTGCGAAGACACCGATTGATTTCCCGGGAGAAACAAAAGGGATTTTGCAGTCAGCAGATAAATGGGCTGGTGCAAAGAAGTTCACGACTTCGTATGGATACGGCTACTCAACTACTGCGCTGCAGCTAATTGCAGGCGTGAATGTGGTTGCAAACAACGGAAACTATGTTGCGCCACGTTTAGTGACAGCGACAGTGACCAAAGATGGCTTGAACGAAGCTATTGCGCCAACTGAACAACATGCGGTAATCACACCAGAGACTGCGGCAATCATGCGATCGCTGATGTCAGATGTGGTGTGCTTCGGCACGGCAACACTTGGAAAAGTTCCTGGCATGACTGTTGCAGGAAAAACTGGCACCGCCTACAAGCGTCAGGAAAATGGAACCTATGTTGCAGATGACGGTTCGCGTTCGTACTTTGCAAGCTTCGTAGGGTTCATTCCTGCACAGCAACCACGTTTTACCGTTTTGGTTTCAATTGACGAGCCAAACGCAGATTCAATGGATCGCTTCGGTGGAACTGCAGCAGCGCCTGTGTTTGCAAACATCGCTCAAGTGTTGATTAACGAACTTGATATTCGACCAGACGCAGCCGATCTTGGCTGTCCAAAAGAGCGTCCAGCAGAGCTCGGGCCAAAGCACTAACCATGGGTGCTTCGCCGGCCGCGACCGGTCAAATGGCGTTGAGCCATTTGGTGACGAATTCCCGTATCGCCGAGCACGGAATTACGTTTGAATTTTCTGGTGGAGATGCGCAAATTTGCGACGTCACACATGATTCAAAACAAGTAATACCTGGTGCATTGTTCTGTTGCATTCGCGGAGCAACATTTGATGGCCATGAATTTGCTCGAGCAGCTGTTGAAGCAGGTGCATCGGCAATTGTCGTCGACCATGCATTAGCAATTGATATTCCACAGTTGATTGTGAGCGATGTGCGCGGAGCAATGGGGTACTTGGCTGCCGGGTTACGTGATTTTCCGAGCAAACGCATGCACGTAGTGGGCATTACAGGCACCAATGGCAAGACAACCACGGCGCACCTGCTTGCAGAAATATTGAGAGCACACGGGTGGAACACTGAGGTATTCGGAACGCTGACAGGCGGAAGAACTACTTCGGAAGCTTCGGACTTGCAGCGAAATCTGGCTAGTTGCAAATCGCGTGGAATTCAAGCAGTAGTGATGGAAGTAACTTCACACGCTCTTGAATTGCAGAGAGTAAACGGAACAACCTTTGAAGTTGCGGTATTTACCAACCTCTCACAAGACCACTTAGATTTCCATGGGACGTTTGAGAAGTATTTTGCAGCTAAGGCAAAACTGTTTACTAATCAGTATTCGCTACAAGCAGTGGTGAATCGTGATGATGTCCACGGAAAGTTGTTGCTCGACACGATCACCATTGATGCTGTTTCGTTTGGCCTTTCAGATATCAGCAATGTGTCAGTAGATGCACGCCATCATGAGTACGAAATTGCGGGTACGAAAATTTCGGTGAACTTGGGTGGACATTTCAACGTGATGAATTCACTTGCGGCTGTGAATGCGGCACAAGCCTTAGGAGTTCCGCTTAATGAAATTTCACGCGGTTTAGCAAATGCATCTGCGGTAGCTGGTCGTTTTGAGTCAATCAGCGCAGGACAAGATTTTGACGTCATCGTTGATTACGCGCACACGCCAGATGCGTTGACGAGGGTGCTCAATTCTGCGCGTTCGATGATGCAGGGAAACTCGCAATTGATTGTGGTGTTTGGCTGCGGTGGAGACCGTGATATGGACAAGCGCGCCAAGATGGGGGAGATCGCAGCAATGCTTGCCGATGCAGTGGTGATCACCTCAGACAACCCTCGCTCTGAGTCAGCAGCAGATATTGCAATGCAAATCAATGCTGGAGTGAGGGACTCGGATTCGCATAAAGTGCTTGGCACCGAATTGGATCGTCGAGCCGCAATAGGTAAGGCAATATCCATTGCTAAAACCGGAGATGTTGTTGTGATTGCTGGAAAGGGTCACGAGAGCACTCAAACCATTGGCACAGAAGTTTTTCCATTTAGCGATGCGCAGGTCGCTCGCGAACTATTAGGAGTCCATTCATGATCGCAGTCTTAATTGCTGGTGCTGTAGGCATGCTCGTTTCGTTGGCGGCTACTCGCGCATTGATCTCGTTTTTCCAGCGCTTAGGGAAGGGTCAACCAATTCTTGGTGCCGAAGATCATGGCCCTGTTCACCAAATGGCAAAACAAGGAACTCCAACCATGGGTGGCATCGCAATCTTGCTTGCCGGATTTTTTGGTTGGTTAGTTGCGCACTTGCGAGATGGGTTGCCATTTTCGGATCAGGCAGCAGTCATTTGGCTCACGGTTTTTGTGCTCGCTGGAATTGGATTTCTTGACGATTATCTGAAAGTTCAACGTCAACACAATCGCGGAATTTTCTGGAAGAAAAAGGGTTGGATCACCTTTGGCATAACTGGTCTGCTGATGTTCGTGCTCGCGTCAACAACTGGTGTTGCTCAGACCATTTCATTTACTCGTGCATTGAGCCCAGGTTGGGAACTGTCTGGCCCATTGTTCATTGTGTGGACTGCGGTAATGGTGTGGAGCACTACGAACGCAGTAAATGTGACCGACGGACTCGACGGTCTTGCTGCTGGTTCTGCATTGTTTGGTTTTTTGGCGTTCACCATCATCGCGTATTGGGCGTTTAGAAATCCGCGCATCTACGACATCGTGAACCCGCTTGATCTTGCGGTGTTGTCAGCTGCACTTGCTGGTGCCTGTGGAGGATTCTTGTGGTGGAATGCGGCTCCAGCGCGAATCTTCATGGGTGATGTGGGAGCGCTCGGACTGGGCGCTGCACTCGGAACTCTTGCCGTGACCACTAATACGCATCTCATGCTGCCAATCATTTGTGGCATCAATGTTTTTGAAGCGGGTTCAGTAGCAGTTCAGATGGGAGTGTTTAAAGCATCAGGTCGCAAGAAGCGCCTATTGAAAATGTCGCCAATTCATCATCACTTTGAACTGAGTGGTTGGCCAGAAACTACGGTCATCATTCGATTCTGGATTATTTCTGGAATCTGTGTTGCAACCGCAGTTGCAATCTTTATCGCCGACTTCACTAATCAGGTATCACGATGACCCAACGCCCAAGCGCAACCTTTGTGTTTGGGTTGGCGATAGCGGGGCGTGCAGTTGCTTCGGCTCTGCGTGATAGTGGAGCAACTGTTTATGTAGGCGATGACAAGCTAAACGATGATCATCGTGCGTTTGCTCAAGCAATTGGTGCGCATCTTGTTGAACACTCAACGAGTGATGCATTCGCCCAAGTTATGCGCGAAGTTGATGTGCTTGCTCCGGCACCTGGTGTGCCTGAAAATCATGCGGTCATTCACTGCGCGCGTGAGTTTGGTGTACAAATTCAATCTGAAATTGAAATTGGATATCGAATGGAAAGCAAGCGTCTCGGGGGCCCGCGTCCAATGCTTGCGATCACCGGCACTGATGGAAAGACGACAACAACATTGTTGGTGAACGCCATTCTTGAAGCAGCGGGAATTAGTTGTCAAGCAGTAGGCAATACCGAGGTTCCACTGATTGAGGCATTGCAATCTGATGCGCAAGCATTTTCAGTCGAATGCTCTAGCTTTCGACTTGAGTACACAGAACAATTTCGCGCGTTGGCTTCTGCGTGGCTCAATATCGCGCCAGACCATTTGGATTGGCATAGCAACTATCAGCGATATTTCGATGCAAAGGCAAAGATGTGGGCGAATTGCCTACCAAGTGACATTGCAGTAGCTCCAATTGACGACGTAAACATTTGCAATGTTGCTCGCGCAAGTGCTGCTCGAGTGGTCACATTTGGTGCGGTAGACGGGGACTATCGAGTAGTTGGAGATGAATTGTGTGGCCCACGAGGCGCGATTATGAAGGTTTCGCAGATGAAGCGATCGTTGCCACACGATGTCACCAATGCGTTGGCGGCTGCAGCTGTGTGTTTAGAAAGTGGACTAGTAGAGCCGAAGCACGTAGCGGATGCGCTTGAGCACTTTGAGAATGCGCCCCACCGTATTCAATTTGTTGCCGAATCGAATGGAGTGCGTTGGTACAACGATTCAAAAGCAACTAGTCCGCACGCTGCAAGTGTTGCATTGCGTGCCTTTGACAGCATTGTGCTTATCGCTGGTGGAAAAAATAAAGGTTTAGACCTTTCTCAAATGGCGTGCGAGCCACAGCGAATGCGTGCTGTTGTTGCCACAGGAGCGTCTGCCAATGAAATAGAGGCAGCATTTTCAGGGGTTTGTCCTGTACTGAAAGCAAACACCATGAAGGAAGCCGTAACTCATGCGCAGAGCGTTGCACAGAGTGGCGACGTCGTCGTGCTTTCGCCGGGATGCACCAGTTACGACTGGTACTCAAACTACGGTGAACGTGGTGATGACTTCATGAAAATCGTGCGCGAATTATTAGGAAACCGTCACTAGGAGGTCGACATGGCAACAAACGTTTCAACTTCTCTCACACCTGCGCAGCGCCGACGTGCAGTACTCGATAAGCGTGGTGTCGGATCTGCTCGTCGTCTCACCTCTGCAGCGCCGACAAAAGTTTTTTGGGGAATTCTTGCGGTAACCACATTGCTCACCGTGTTTGGTCTCATGATGGTGCTTTCCGCAACATCAATCGAGGCAGTAAACCGCGGCGGTTCGCCATGGGCAATGTTTCAAAAGCAATTGATGTGGGCGATCTTTGGTCTGTTCGCGGGTTGGGCCACATATCGCATGCCGTATCACCAGTGGCATGGCATCGCGAAGTATGCGCTGTGGGCTTCATATGGGTTAATGGTGTTGCCACGTGTTCCTGGTGTAGGTCTTGAAATCAACGGAGCACGTGCGTGGGTTGCACTTGGACCGATTCGCTTTCAGCCATCTGAGGTGTTGAAGGTGACTCTGCTGTTGTATTGCGCAAGCGTGCTGTCACGTAGGCGTAAAGAAATTGCTAATTGGGAACGTTCGTTGAAGCCCGTCATGACAGCGTGGGCGGTAACTGTTGCGTTGTGCATGTTCTTGCAACGAGACTTGGGCGCCGCAATTGTGTTCACCTGCATTGTTATGGCAACGCTATTTATTGCCGGCGCTCCAATCCGTTGGATGGGTGGCATGGTTACGACTTTCGGCGTTGTTTCGTTTTTTCTCATCATGGCAAGTTCGCGGTTGCAGCATCGCTTCTTTGCGTTTTTGGATTTAGAAGGCAACAAAGGACATTGGGCCTATCAGGTATGGCAATCGGTATTGAGTATTGCTAACGGTGGAATTGCTGGAGTTGGAGTAGGTCAGGGAACAGGTAAATGGGGGTATGTTCCCCTAGCTCACAGTGACTTTATTTTCGCCATCATCGCAGAAGAGTTTGGACTCATCGGCACTGTCAGTGTTATTGGTGGGTTTATGGTGTTGCTCACGCTTGGGATGCAAGCAGCACGTGGTGCGCGTGATCATTATGGCGCGCTACTTGCCGGTGGAATTACTTCATGGTTGTGCGTACAAGCGCTCATCAATATCGGAGGCGTTATCGGCGCAATGCCAGTAACCGGACTCACACTTCCATTGTTGTCATATGGCGGATCGTCGCTATTTATGACAATGGCGGCTGTAGGTCTGTTGCTGAATGTTGCGCGTAATATGAAGTAGGTCATGGTCGCCCCCAACTCTCACACCTTTGCCGTGATCACTGGGGGCGGTACAAGCGGGCACGTTGTTCCTGCAATCGCAATTGCAGAGTTGCTCGAAGAAGGTGGCCATGCAATGTCGTCACTGCACTACATCGGTTCAGATCGGGGAATTGAGTCGACGATGATGCCAGCTTTTGGCATGGCGCACACGTTGCTATCGGTTGATGGATTTCAACGGGGCCTCAGCGTGGCAAAAATCAAGCGAAATGTGCTTATGGTGCCCACCATGCTTCGGGCGTTGCGGAAATCAAAAGCAATACTTCAGCAATTGAATCCGCAGGTAGTGATTTCCGTTGGTGGGTACGCGAGTATTCCGGCATGTAGGGCAGCGCGAAGTCTTGGAATTCCTGTTGTTGCATGTTCATACGATCGAATGCCAGGTTTGGCTACGCGACTGCAATCTCGATACGCGCATCTTTGCGCAATTGCCTATGAGCCAAGTCAATTGCGCAATGCAGTTCTCACAGGTGCTCCGGTTCGGCGTGAGGTCCGTCAAGCTGATCTGACTTCTTTGCGCGCGGAAGCACGTCGTTCGCTTGGCATTGACTTGCAAGCACGCGTGGTATTGGTGATGGGTGGATCACTTGGTTCTGCCGTGCTCAATAGGGCAACTGAGTATTTGGTGAAGTCGTTACGAGGCACCGAACATACCTGCGTAATTCATATTGCCGGTGAGCGATTTATGGATGCTGTGGCTCTGCCCGAAGTGATGCACCATGAAAACGGAGCGATTGCGTATCAGAGAATTGCTTACTCGCACGACATGATTTCGTTGTATGCGGCTTCTGATGTTGTGGTGTGTCGTGCTGGTGCAAGCACGATTGCCGAAATTTCAACGGTGGGCATTTGTTCAGTGATTATTCCTTGGAAAGATGCAGCCGAAAATCATCAGCTGATCAACGCGCAGTGGTTGACGAACCACCAAGGCGCGGTGCTTCTGGAAGAGGGTGACTTGACTCAGCACTCTTTTGCTCAGACGATCACCGAATTGCTTCGCGATGATGAGCAAAGAATTCGCATTGCTCAGCGCGCGCGTGAGCTTGGCAAGGTGCACCGACAAAGCACAATTGTGCAAGAAATTGATCGAGTGGCAAAGGCGAAGCGCAGATGAAAAGCGAACTGCGCGTAGATCTATCTCGGCCACAACGAATTCATGTTGTAGGAGTTGGTGGCCCGGGAATGAGTGCTATCGCACAAGTGCTTCACGAAATGGGAAACAGCGTTTCGGGTAGCGATATTAAAGATTCGGTGGTGGTGCAACGGTTACGTGATCTTGGCGTTGTGGTCAATGTTGGGCACGATGCGCAAGTGGTGAACGGCTGCGATGCAGTTACGGCATCTACTGCAATTCCTCTGACCAATATTGAAATGGAGGCGGCGCGAAGTCTTGGGATTGCCGTACTCACTCGAGCGCAAATTCTCGCATCAATTTGTGCGCAAAAATCTGCCATCGGAGTCGCGGGAACTCATGGCAAAACAACAACTTCGTCAATGTTGATGACGGTATTGAGGTCGTCTGGAGCCCGTCCAAGTTTCATCATCGGTGGCGATGTGCACGGGTTTGGTACTGGTGCATCTTGGGATTCGGGGCAACACCTAGTGGTGGAGGCCGATGAAAGCGACGGCACTCACGAACAGTTGCCACTATTTGGAACCATTGTCACCAACATTGATATTGATCATCTAGATCATTTTTCAACTTTTGACAATGTGGTGAACAGTTTCGAAAAATATTTATCAAAGATTCATGGTCCCAAAGTTGTGTGCGCAGATGATCAGCACCTGCAGAAGATGGCGTTGATGCATCATGCGATTACCTATGGAATAGCGCAACCAGCCAATTATGTGGCGAGAAATATTCAACTCGCTGACGGTGGCTCTCAATTTGATGTAGTCCATTATGGAAAACCTGGACTTGATGGAGTTGAGCTTGGTCGTGTGCAACTGCGATTGCGCGGCAAGCACAATGTTTCCAATGCGCTTGGAGTTATTGCAATGGCTCACTCACTCGGAATTGATTTCGTGGAAATCAGCAAGTCGCTTTCAGGTTTTAGTGGAGTTGCTCGGCGCTTTGATTTTCGAGGAGTTGATGATGGCGTGACATTTGTTGACGACTATGCACACCTTCCAACTGAAATTGAAGCCGTGCTCAGTAGCAGTAAAGATTCGACAGATACATGGTCGAGGAGAGTGGCTGTTTTTCAACCAAATCGATTTAATCGCATGGAACATATGTCGGGCGCTTATGCAGATTGCTTCACAATGGCTGATCACATCGTGATTACCGATATCTATTCATCAGGAACAACCCCCATTCCCGGTGTAACTGGCAAACTGGTCGTTGATGCAATTCTCGATAAACATCCAAACGCTTCTGTTGCGTGGAAGCCAACGCGTGGTGAATTGATAGATCACCTTGCTCATACACTTCGCACAGGAGATCTCTGTATCTCTATGGGGTGTGGTGATATTGAATTGCTGCCCGACGAAGTGATTGCTTCACGCATTGCATTAAGAAGTGCCACATGAGCACACCGCATGATTTGCGCAGGCCAGCAACACCAGAAGCGATAGAGCATGCCGCTGCATTGTTGGGCGGCAAAGCAAAACGTGACGTACAGGTTTCGCAGTACACCACGTACAAAGTGGGTGGGACTGCTGCATTGCATATGCACATCTCATCAATTGATGATTTGTATGCGGTGAGCGCGGCGTTAGCTGAAGTCGAGTTACCGATTTTGGTAATTGGACGAGGTTCTAACTTGCTCATTTCCGACTCGGGTTTTTCTGGGCTTGCTCTCACGATGAGTGGACTTGCTGACTATATAGACCTGCCAAATCGGGAAGATGATCCTGAAATGGAACCGATTGCATTATTTGGTGGTTCGGTTGCCTTGCCGGTAGCGGCACGTCAGAGCGTTGCACGTGGACTGACAGGTTTTGAATGGGGAGTGGGAGTGCCCGGCTCGGTCGGTGGTGCAGTTCGTATGAATGCAGGGGGCCATGGTTCAGACATGGCTTCATCGCTGACGTCAGTACGTATGTTTCATTTGCGTAAAGGAATGGAAGCAAATGTCAACGCAGTTGACCTTGGCCTGCGCTTTCGGGGGTCGGCGCTTGACGATCATCATGTTGTACTGAGCGCAACGGTCGATCTTGAATGGTCAAAATCGCCGGAGGCGTCGGAGGCCGAGCTTCAAGAGGTAGTGCGTTGGCGACGTGAAAATCAACCAGGTGGGCAGAACGCAGGTTCGGTTTTTGTCAATCCCGAGCCAGGCAGGGTTTCAGCTGGTGCCGTCATCGATGAATTGGGTATGCGTGGTTTGCGCATTGGTTCTGCACAGGTTTCAGAGAAGCACGCAAATTTCATTCAGGCAGATGAAGGTGGAAGTGCGAGAGATGTCGTTGCTCTTATGGCGGAAGTGCGTCGTCGCGTACGCGAAGAACGCGGGTATGTACTGCGAAGTGAAATTCGCCTGATTGGTTTCGAAAATGAAACTGATGCCGCAATCGCAGATTTGATTAATAAAGATTCCGAAGTTGGCGTTTCAACGATTCGCTTAGAGCAAGTGTTTGAAAAGCCAGCGGTTTCAGCTGATGCAACAGATGCATCAATTCCGATCTCTGTGCTCAATGGTGAAGTGGTGCGCATCGTTGATTCGGATGTTTCTGACGAAGTACTTGAAGAACTTCGAGAAGCATTTGGCAAAGATGCAACGATTGTTCCAATTAGCAGCGCGACTGGTGGACAACCCGTTCAAGTGGCACCCGAAGGTGGATTAGTTGCTCCACCAACAGAACGTGTGGTGATTGTTGACGATGACCTTCGAATTGTGACAGACGACGATTTCCCTGCAGACACCATGTCGCAAACGGTGCATCGTGCTCCAACGTCAACACGAGTTGCAATATTTGACGATGAAGTAATTGACGGAGACGAAAGTTTTGGAGGCGACAGCGTTTCTGGCGCCGTCATTATTGATGGAACGCATTGGACACAGATTGCACCAAGCCGTCGACTGATTAATGCAGTGAAAAAACTTGTCAAATTGCGTGGAGTAAATCGGCGCAAGCAATTACTGGTTATTGGCGCGTCGTTTGTGGCTGCTTTGTTGCTCACCCTTATTGTGCTGGCATCTCCAATCGTGGCAGTCCGCAATATTGATATTGAAGGCGTGAAGTACGCAAACGCAACTTTGATTGAAACAGTGTCAAAGAGCCTGCGTGGCAAGTCTGTGCTTACCGTTGACACCAATGCGGCGCAGAAATTATTGGAAACCGATCCATGGATCGAATCTGCGCGCATTAAAACCTATTTGCCTGGTCGCGCAGTGATTGAAATCAATGAACGAGTACCTGTCGCATGGTTTCTTGGCGTGGACAATCAAGGAAGAGTTATTGACCAAGATGGTCGCGTGCTTGCTGTGGTCAATGGCCGCCCAACCGAGTACATGCTGATCGATGGCATTGGCCCCAATTTGATTGCGGGAGCGATGGCTTCGGAGTCGTACACCGCGGCTGCTCAACTTGCCATGTCGCTTCCAGATGAAATTCGCCCGGTCATCAAAAACATGGGTGTCGATGGACCAAACAATGTCACTATGACTCTGATTACAGGCGCTGTTGTGAAGTTTGGTGAGCCAGTGGATCTGCGCAACAAATTGGTCAATGTCGTAGTTATTTTGCGCCGCCAAGACATCAACCAAATTGCAGGAATTGATGTCTCTTCAGGCACGCCAGTGGTGTCGTCGCCGTAGCAAACCCTAGATAAGAAGTTGAGGGTCGAGGTGGGTGAGGCTTCCAATGCTGGCCTTGTGGGTCAACTAGCCTTTGATGCAACGTCAATTAGGGCGTGGCAGAGATATCGAGTAATTCGTTAACGGAGGCATGGACAAAATGGCTGGAGCACCGCACAACTTTCTTGCAGTGATCAAGGTGATTGGCGTAGGCGGCGGTGGAATCAACGCAGTCCAGCGCATGATCGACTCGGGAATGAAGGGCGTTGAGTTCATCGCCATCAACACGGATGCTCAAGCGCTCATGATGAGCGATGCCGAAGTGAAAATTGACATTGGTCGTGAATTCACGCGCGGTCTCGGTGCTGGTAGCGATCCTGAAGTTGGTCGCGAGGCAGCAGAGTCAAGCCGCGCAGAAATTGAAGAACTTGTTGCTGGCGCAGACATGGTGTTCATTACTGCTGGCGAAGGCGGTGGAACGGGAACTGGTGCTGCACCGGTTATCGCAGAAATTTCGCGTGCTGCTGGAGCATTGACGGTTGGAATCGTGACTCGTCCCTTCAACTTTGAGGGTCGTCGTCGTGCATTGCAAGCAGAAGCCGGTATTGCAAAGCTGCGCGAAAAAGTTGACACTCTGATTGTTATTCCAAATGAGCGCTTGCTCTCTATCTCAAGCGACAAGACAAGTTTGCTTGCAGCGTTTGCATCAGCAGACCAAGTGTTGCTCGACGGAGTTGTTGGTATTACTGGTCTCATCATGACACCAGGCTTGATCAACACTGACTTTGCAGACGTGAAAATGATTCTGAAAAATGCAGGCACATCATTGATGGGCATTGGTCGTGGCACTGGAGACAACCGTGCAACAGTTGCTGCAAATGCAGCGATCAATTCACCGTTGCTTGAATCTTCTGTAGAAGGTGCACGCGGCATCTTGTTGAATATCGCTGGTCCTTCAGATCTTGGATTGTTCGAAGTAAACACAGCATCTGAAATCATTCATGCAGTTGCGCACCCTGATGCGAACATTATTTTCGGTTCGGTAATTGATGACGAACTTGACGACGAAGTGAAGATCACTGTGATTGCCGCCGGCTTTGACCGCAACGACAACACCAGCTCGCGTCCACGCGAGGTTCGCACAGGTGACACTGGTCGCTTGCCAGAGCAGCGGGGAAGTCGTTTGAAGGAGTTGTTCGGTGCAGGTGAAGACCCACTTCGCGACGATGACGATGGGCTCGATGTTCCTTCTTTCTTGAAGTAAACATCTCTTTGGATCAAAACAGCGTCAGTCAAGCTGTTGCCGAAATCCGAGGTCGTATTGACCGTGCGGGTGGGGCACATGTTGCTCTAGTTGCTGTTACGAAAACTTTTGGCTCTGATGCGTGGCGTTTTGCGCGTGTGGCCGGATGTGATGCGGTTGGTGAAAACTACGCTCAAGAGGTGGTGGCAAAAGCTGCCGAGGTGGCGGTCACTGATCGCCTACCCGTTCATTTCATTGGGCAATTGCAAACCAATAAGGTCAAGATGCTCGCCGACTTTATTGACGTATGGCAGTCGGTCGATCGCGTTTCTGTGATTACCGAAATCGCCAAGCGGTCAAAAAAGCCACTGATTGAGGCGTTCATTCAGGTGAATCTCACGGATGAGCCTGACAAGGGCGGATGTGACCCATCTGAAGTTGGGTCTCTGCTCGAAGTAGCCCGCGATTCGGGCGTGGCGATTACTGGATTAATGACTGTTGGTCCAACTAGTGGCGAACCCACGCAAACGCGCCTGGCGTTTCGCAAATTGCGCACTATGGCTAATGACTTCGGATTGCAACAATGCAGCATGGGAATGACGGGTGACCTCGAGATTGCAGTTGAAGAGGGAAGCACGATGGTGCGAATCGGTTCAGCCATATTCGGCAACCGTCCATCACCGACTCGGTAACTTGTTGTAACCTCTTGTCGATGTCAATGTTTAGACGAGCAATGGATTACCTGGGTCTTGGACCCGATGACGCCTACGACGATTATGACGCTTCGGTAGCAGTAGAGCGCCCGTTGCCACGTCGACGACCAGAGCCACGTGGACGCATGGTGCGTCAAGAAGAAGAGTACGACGATTACGAAGAGTACGAAGACGACATGGTTGATCCGCGAATGGATCCGCGTGGCCCACGTGCACCTCGCGGAGTGAATACCCGCGCACCTCAGCAGCGCGACGACTCAAGTGTTCAAGTGCGACCAACTGCGAGTGGTGTGCGTGCACAGCCAACAGTTCGACCACTTTCTGCACAATCTTCGCAACCAGTTGAAGTGCGTCCTACCCGGTACGACCAAGCAAAAGAAGTTGCAGATTTGTTTAAGAACGGAAACTCGGTGTTGCTCAACATTGGTTCCGCTGACAGCGAAGTTGCACGTCGACTGCTCGACTTCACCAGCGGTTTGATTTATGGAATGCAAGGAACCATGGAGAAAGTTTCTCCAGGAGTGTTCTTAATCAAACCATTTGGCGCAAGCTCGCCGCGCGGCTGACGTGTTCATCATTTGTTCAGCGCTTGAGATTTTCACATTTTTGGTTTACGCACGTGTGATTTTGTCTTGGTTTCCCGCAAATCCAAATGGAGCATTCGGGCAAATTTCACGAGTTGTGTATCAAATCACTGATCCGGTGTTATTGCCCGTGCGCCGCGCACTACCGCTCGTTGGCCCACTTGACTTGTCGCCAATTGTTGTCGTTATTGGATTGCAAATCTTGATGAGCGTTATCTGCTGATAGCAGTGAACCAAGAGTGCCAAAGTCGTACACTTACGCACCGTGACATATCCGCACGTTGATCCGCAGCCGAATTTTCCGGCTATCGAATCCAAGACTCTGGAGTTTTGGCAAGGTGACGGCACGTTTGCGGCATCAATTGAGCAGCATCCTTCAACAGGAGACGCGTCTAACGAATTTGTGTTTTACGACGGTCCACCATTTGCTAATGGTTTGCCTCACTATGGTCACTTGTTGACAGGTTTTGTAAAAGACGCAGTACCTCGCTACCAAACCATGCGAGGTAAGCGTGTTGAACGTCGTTTTGGTTGGGACTGTCACGGACTTCCTGCAGAAGCCGAAGCCGAGCGTCAACTTGGTATTTCTGGTACGCAAGCAATTACCGACTACGGAATTGACAAATTTAACGAGTACTGCAAAGTTTCGGTATTGCAATACACAGCTGATTGGGAGCGATACGTCACTCGACAAGCTCGCTGGGTTGATTTCACCAACGATTACAAAACTCTCGATATGCCGTACATGGAAAGTGTCATGTGGGCGTTTAAGGCGCTGTGGGACAAGGGTCTGATTTACGAGGGTTTCCGCGTGCTTCCATATTCATGGGCGCTAGAGACACCGCTATCAAATACTGAAACGCGCATGGATGATGCGTATAAGCAAGTGCAAGACCCCGCATTAACTGTTGCGTTTACTTTGGAGTCCGGAGACAACTTGCTCGCCTGGACAACTACGCCATGGACGCTGCCGAGCAACCTTGCGCTCGCAGTTGCGCCAGATGTTGAGTATGTACGCGTTGAACATGGTGGCAAGGTGTTTGTGCTGGCCGAGCCACGATTTGGGGCGTACGCAAAAGAGTTGGAAGGCGCACAGGTTCTTGGCACGGTGCGAGGTTCGGAACTTGTTGGGCAGCGATATGCGCCGTTGTTTCCATATTTTGCAGATCACGCCAATGCATTCCAAGTGTTGCCCGGGGCGTTTGTAACGACAGAAGACGGAACCGGGGTAGTGCACATGGCACCAGGTTTTGGCGAAGACGATTATCAAGTGTGCAAAGAAAACGGAATTGATCTTGTTGTTCCAGTGAATAGTCGGGGAGAATTCACGAGCGAAGTGCCAGATTTTGCAGGCCTTCAGGTTTTTGAGGCGAATCCATTAATCATCCGAGCACTCAAAGATCGCGGTGTAGTACTGCGTCATGAAACTTATGACCACTCATATCCGCACTGTTGGCGTACAGGTAAGCCGCTCATTTATAAAGCAGTGAGTTCGTGGTTTGTAAATGTGACTGCAGTGAAAGACCGAATGGTGGCACTTAACCAGGAAATCCGATGGGTACCAGAGCACTTGCAGGATGGCAGTTTTGGAAAATGGTTAGAAAACGCACGTGACTGGAATATCAGTCGCAATCGATTCTGGGGTTCGCCAATTCCGGTTTGGCGTAGCGATAATCCTGAGTATCCACGAATTGATGTCTACGGAAGTGTCGAAGATCTTGAACGCGATTTCGGGGTGAAAGTAACCGAACTGCATCGTCCAGTTGTCGATGACTTGGTCCGCCCGAACCCCGATGACCCAACGGGGAAGTCGATGATGCGTCGTGTTCCCGAAGTATTGGACTGCTGGTTTGAAAGTGGCTCAATGCCATTTGCGCAGGTGCATTACCCATTTGAAAATCAAGAATGGTTTGAGCAACACAATCCAGGGGATTTCATTGTTGAATACATCGGCCAAACGCGCGGCTGGTTTTACACCTTGCACGTGTTAGCCACTGCATTGTTTGATCGACCTGCCTTTTCAACATGTGTCAGTCATGGAATCGTGCTTGGCGCTGATGGGCAAAAAATGTCAAAGAGTCTGCGCAACTATCCAGACCCGATGGGCGTGTTTGATAACTATGGCGCCGACGCAATGCGTTGGTATTTGCTGTCCTCATCAATTTTGCGGGGTTCAGACTTTGCAGTAACGGAAGAGGGCATTCGCGACACCGTTCGCCAAGTAATGCTTCCTCTCTGGAATAGTTGGTATTTCCTCTCGCTGTATTCAAATGCAGAGAACAAATCTGGAAATGTTGATTATTCGTCAGAAAATGTTTTGGATAAATACATTTTTGGAAAACTGCATCACTTAGTTGTTGACACAACAGCAAGTATGGACGAGTACGACTTGTTTAATGCATGCCAGCAGGTGCGCACGTTCCTTGATGTATTGACGAACTGGTTTATTCGGCGAAGTAGAAATCGATTTTGGGCCGGTGATCAGCAAGCAATCAACACGTTGCATACCGTGCTTGACGTGTTGACTCGCGTGGCCGCACCACTCCTACCTTTGATTTCCGAGCAGGTGTACAAGGGGCTAACGGGCAATCGCAGCGTTCACTTGACTACGTGGCCAATTGCTTCTGAAATTCCGGTCGATGAAGACTTGCTCGTGGTGATGGACCAGGTTCGTGACGTTTGCTCAACAACGCTGTCTCTTCGTAAATCGCACTCACGGCGGGTACGGCTTCCACTTGCCAGCGTCACCGTTGCCTCGCCGCTAGCGCTTGGCCTAGAAAAATTCTCCTCAATCATCACGGAGGAAGTAAATGTTCGAGAAGTAAAACTCACGGCCGATGTCGCCGGAGTTGCTCGACATGAACTTCAGGTTGTGCCAGCCGCATTAGGACCACGACTTGGTCCCGACACGCAAAAGGTAATCGTGGCAGTGAAGAAAGGTGATTGGAAGCAACAGGGTGATGTGATCGTTGCTGGCGGTTACGAATTGCAGCCACATGAATACCAACTAAAACTTCTTGCCGCCGTTGGTGACGCGCAAACAACTGCAAGTTCGGCATTGTCCGATGGCCAGGGAATTGTGCTGCTCGATATTGCGCTCACCCCGGAATTACTCGCAGAAGGTACGGCTCGAGACATAGTGAGAATCGTGCAGCAGGCCCGGCGAGAAGCCGATTTTGCTGTGTCAGACCGAATTGCCTTAACGCTCGGTTTGCCCGCGGAAATTGCCGATCAGGTGGCGCCATTTGCGGACTACATCTGTGCGGAAACCCTTGCTGAGCGCCTGTCGTATGATGCCGATGCGCCGCGGGCTACAGACCTGGATGGGACTCCCATTTATGTTGCTGTGGAACGACTACGGTAAAGCGCCAAGTCAGGGAGGTATTTATGCCATCAAAGCCAGCTAAGAAAAAGCCGGTTGCCAAGAAGTCTGCAGCCAAAAAATCTGCTCCTAAGAAGTCACCTGCCAAGAAGAAGCCGGCAGCAAAAAAGTCCACTGCGAAGAAGGCTTCTGCAAAAAAGCCATTGAATAATAAGGCGGTGGCGGCAAAGAAGAAGGCCGAGTTGGCTAAAAAGCTTGCGCTGAAAAAGAAGATCGAAGCGCAGAAGAAAATTGAGGCCAAGAAGAAGGCTGAAGCCAAAAAGAAAGCAGAACTAGCTAAAAAGCTTGCGCTGAAAAAGAAAATCGAACAAAAGAAGATCGCCGATCGCAAGAAGGCCGAGTTGGCTAAAAAGCTTGCGCTGAAAAAGAAGATCGAAGCGCAGAAGAAAATTGAGGCCAAGAAGAAGGCTGACGCAAAGAAAGCAGCTGATGCATTGCGAAAGAAGCAGTTGCGTGAGCGCGAAATAGCCAAGAAGCAACAAGCTGCTGCCAAGAAGAAAGAACTTGCCGAAAAGGCAAAGGCTAAGGCTATTGCAGATAAAGAACGTGAAAAGGAAAAGGCTCGTGTAGCTGCTGAAAAACAAGCAGCTCGCGAAGCAGCAGAAAAAGAAAAGATTGCGATTCGTGAAGCGAAAGAAGCCGCTCGTTTGGCTGCGATTGCAGAAAAGGAAGCAGCTCGCGAAGCAGCGTTGCGCGCAAAGCGTAAGCCAGAGCCACCACCACGTCCGCCAATTATTAAGACTGAATTCCAAGACGGAATTCAGGCAACAAAAGAATTTGATTTCAAGTTCTTGCTTGGTCAGCGTGAAGCATTGCTGGAAAAGCGTGCGTTCCTTACCAACCAGGCAGTGCGTTTAGAAGACGAAGCTCATGCACTGATCGAGGACGTGGAAATGGGTGACGTGCAGTTTGACGAAGAAGGTGGCGAGGGTGACACCATGGTGGTGGAACGCGAACGTGACCTCATGTTGTCTGCGCAGGCGCGTCAAGAGGTGGAAGAAATCGATGCCGCGCTTGCTCGCATTGCAAGTGGCGAGTATGGATATTCGGTGCACAGTGGAATGCCAATTCCACGCGAGCGTTTGAAGGCCATTCCGTGGACAACTGAATCAGTACTGGAGCGGGTTGGCGGCATCGGTCGCCGATGACCTTACCGGTTGCGCCTTCGCGCACAATTCGAATAGGCGTTATTGCTGCCAGCATTGTTCTTGCGCTAGACGCTGTCACTAAATACTGGGCGGTTTCTTCGCTTGCTGATGATCGCAAAATCCAGTTGTTTTGGACGCTTCGTCTTGCGCTTGTTCACAACGAAGGCATGGCATTTTCAACGGGCACAAATGTCGGTCCATTTATTGGCATGTTGGCAATTTTTGTTATCGGCATGTTGTTTCTCACTTTGAGAAAATCGAGCAGTATCTACTCGCTGATCGCGACAGGATCCATTATTGGTGGTGCTACTGGCAATGTGCTCGACCGTGTATTTCGCGGAGAAGGGTTCATGGGCGGCGCTGTAGTTGATTTCATTGATTTTCAGTGGTGGCCCGTATTTAATGTTGCAGACATCGGGATCGTGTGCGGTGCAATTGTGATTGCCTACATCATGCTGACAACGAAACCTGAAAGTCTTGAAGGGACTGAGTAATGCTTATTGAAACCATTCCCGCAGCGTTGCATGAACAACGTCTTGATCGTGTAGTTGCACTTATTGCAGATATCAGCCGTGCATCAACTGCAACACTCATCGAACTTGGCGGAGTCACCCTTGATGGAGTGGTCGCAACTGCAGGAAAAGTGAAGGTGCGCGAAGGGCAGGAAGTTACCGTTAACACGGCCATGATTCCTGCCAAGGAGTTACCGCAAGCCGATGCTTCTGTCGTTCTCGATGTGGTGTATGCCGATAGTGATGTCATCGTGGTGAATAAGGCGCCTGGAATTGTTGTGCATCCTGGTGCTGGAAACGCAGGTGGAACGCTGGTGAACGGAATACTTGCGCTGTACCCAGAAGTAGCGACAGTTGGCGACCAACTTCGTCCCGGAGTGGTGCATCGGCTGGACGCAGGAACTAGCGGTCTGATGGTGGTTGCGCGAACACAGGTTGCATATGACGCGCTCGTGGATGCATTAACTCGACGCGATGTAACTCGTGTGTACACGGCGCTGGTGTGGGGTCACCCTGAAGTTGCAACGGGATTGATCGATGCACCTATTGGTCGCGATCAACGGGATCCAACAAAAATGGCAGTGGTCGTTGATGGAAAATTTGCTCGCACGCATTACGACGTGAAGAAAACTTTTGAATCTCCTCAACAGTGTTCACTTGTTGAATGTCAACTAGAAACAGGAAGAACACACCAGATTCGTGTGCATCTTGACTCAATCGGACATCCAGTGGTGGGAGACTCGACATATGGTGGGGCGCGAAGCTCGCTGTCGTCTCCACGGCCAATGCTTCACGCTGCAAAACTCAGTTTCGAACATCCGGTAAGCGGAGAAACATTGACGTTTGAGGCACCAGTTCCTGCAGATATGCAAGCAGTGATAAACCGCTGCGAATAACGAATTAGTGGTGTAGTTCAGGCCACTGTGCGGTGCCACGCGCGGCTTGTGCAATTTTTGCGAGCGTGTAATCGGCAAGGTGTTGACGCATGTGTTCACCGGCAACATTCCAAATAGCAAGAAGCACACAATGTCCTTCGTGATCACATGCACCGTCTTGGTGTGGTTGTCCAAAATCGCCAAGGGTGATTGGACCATCGGCGGCGGCAACGATTTCAGAGAGCAATATTTCTTCGGCTGGTCGAGCAAGTACGTAACCGCCTCCAACGCCGCGTTTAGATTTCACCAAACCAGCACCTTTTAGGACGAGCAAAATCTGTTCGAGGTATGGCTGGGGAAGGGCGGTGCGTGTTGCAATATCGCGAACAGAAGTTGGCCCTTGATCGTCGGCGTGAAGCGCTAACGACAGCAACGCACGACACGCATAGTCGCCTCGGGTGGATACACGCACTCTTGTAGTGTAGATCGGGTGCCTATGCCGCGAGTCCCCGACTATCTAGGTGGCTCAATTGCAGGCTTGATTCCGGCGTTGCTAGGGCCGCGAGGAACTGAGGTTGTTCCTACGTGGATGCCGTCATGCGTCCAGGGCGCTCAGCAAGTGGTGGTGCTGGTGGTTGACGGCCTCGGGTGGCATCAGTTACGAGAGCATGCACAACATGCGCCAACTCTTTCTTCCATGCAGGGGTCGTGTATCACCAGCGTTGCTCCAACAACAACGGTTACTGCGCTTACTTCAATTGCTACGGGTCTTACTCCTGGTGAACACGGAATGATGGGGTATCGCATGGACTTAGGTGGTCATGTGGTGCAGATGTTGCGATGGGGTGACGATAAGGGTGACCTTCGTTCGACGTATCCTCCCGACCTTGTGCAGCCGTGCCCGCCATTTATGGGGGCGTCTGTTCCTGTCCTCAGCAAAGCCGAGCTTGAAGGTTCAGCATTTACTGAAGCGCATTTGCGCGGATCGAGGCCAATGGGTTGGAGGAGTGCTTCAAGCATTGCGGTGCAAGTTGGGCAACTGCTGCGATCTGGTCAGAAATTTATTTATGCCTATTACGACGGCGTCGACAAAATTGCCCATGAGCGTGGTTTTGGCGAGTATTACAACGCAGAACTTCGAAACGCAGACCGGCTTGTAGCTGACGTTGCTGATCAGCTCGTACCTGGATCGGTATTACTCGTCACCGCCGATCACGGGCAGGTTCATGTGGGCGAAAACACACAGACACCTCATAGTGACGTTCTTGCTCGCATAACTCATCAGTCTGGCGAAGGGCGGTTCCGATGGCTGCATGCAAAATCGGGAGCAGCCTCTGACTTACTTGATGCCGCAAAGCAACATCACGGTAAAGATGCGTGGGTGGTATCACGCGATGAAGCATGTGAGCAACAGTGGTTTGGAAAGCGTGTGACCGATGTAGCCAGAAAGCGACTTGGAGATGTCGCGCTCGTGCCATTTACCAACACCAGTTTTGACGAACCGTTGGATTCGGGGACTTATTCGCTGGTTTGTCGTCACGGCTCGCTAACTGACGCAGAAATAGACGTTCCATTACTGGCAATTGCTCGCTGAGATTGCCATACTTGCCTGACATGTCTACGAACGAAACGCCAATCACGCCTGCAAATGGAAACCCAGAAGTAGTTGGGCTTGATGCTCCGATGCCGGCTGTTGACGAATCGGTAGGTGTAACTGCGCCAGCCAAAGTGATGCGCATTGGTTCGATGATTAAGCAGTTGCTAGATGAAGTGCATTCGATGAACTTGGACGCACCGAGTCGTGAGCGTTTGGCCGAAATCTATGAGCGCTCCATTGTTGAACTCACTGAAGCTTTGTCTCCAGAATTGGGGAACGAGTTGCGAATGTTGGCGCTTCCTTTCCGTGATGGAGTAGTGCCCTCTGAAGGAGAAATCCGAGTTGCAAAAGCGCAACTTGTTGGCTGGCTTGAAGGTCTATTCCACGGAATTCAGGCAACCCTGTTTGCCCAACAAATTGCAGCACGTCAGCAGCTTGAACAAATGCGTCAGCTTCCGGGCTCAGCAGACCCGACTACGGGCAACGACCGGCCAGGCACGTATTTGTAATGGCGGACTCGTTCACCCATTTACACGTCCATACAGAATTTTCGATGCTCGACGGAGCGTCGCGACTAGATGAACTTGTAGGCAAAGCAGCTGCGGAAGGTATGCCAGCACTTGGCATGACTGATCACGGCAACATGTACGGAGTTGTCGATTTTTACAAGCAGTGCAAAGAAAAGGGAATCAAACCCATCATTGGCACCGAGGCGTACATGGCGCACGAACATCGCTCAGAGCGACCATCACGTCGTGGGCGCATTGACGACACTGGAGGAGAAACCGAAGGTGGCGGGAAGGTGTACTACCACCTCACATTGCTGGCGGAGAACAATGTTGGTTACAAGAACCTCATCAAGTTGTCGAGCTTGGCATTTCTTGAAGGGTATTACTACCAGCCTCGGATGGACTGGGAATTGTTGCAGCGACATAGTGAGGGGATCATTGCAACAAGTGGTTGCTTGGGCGGTCATGTTCTGCAGCGACTAATGAAGGGTGATGTTTCAGGCGCCGAAACCTACGCAGGTCGTCTGCAAGATATTTTTGGTAAGGACAACTTCTTTATCGAAATTCAAGATCACGGAATTGCTGAACAGCATCAGACCAATCCGCAACTTATTGAACTTGCGAAAAAAATTGGTGCACCATTACTTGCAACCAATGACACTCACTACACGCACCGCGAAGACCACGAGGCACACGACGCATTGTTGTGCGTACAAACTGGCTGCACCATTGCCGATCCGAATCGGTTCAAATTCGAAGGAACCGAGCATTATTTGAAATCAGCGCAAGAGATGCGTTATCTCTTCCGAGAAGTTCCAGCAGCTTGCGACAACACATTGTGGATTGCTGAACGTGCAGAAATTGATATTCCTTTCGGTAACTCGGTTTTGCCACACTTTCCAATTCCAGATGGATTCAAAGGTGATGGCGATTATCTACGAAACCTCACCTACAAGGGCGCGCACGAACGTTGGGGCGAAACGCTTCCCGAATCGGTAAAGCAACGCCTTGATTACGAGCTTGAAGTAATTGGAGGAATGGGCTTTAGTTCGTATTTCCTCATTGTGTGGGACCTCATTCGATACGCGCGTGAACAAGATATTCGCGTTGGTCCGGGTCGCGGTTCGGCTGCTGGTTGTGCGGTCGCGTATTGCTTGCGCATTACCGACCTTGATCCAATTAAGTACGACCTCATCTTCGAGCGATTCTTGAATCCAAGCCGCATTTCAATGCCCGATATCGACATGGACTTTGACTCGCGGTACCGCGACCAAATGATTCGCTACGCCGCCGACAAATATGGGCGTGACCACGTTGCCCAAATCATCACGTTTGGAACGATCAAAGCGCGCAATGCCGTTCGCGATGCAGCTCGAGTGCTTGGGTATCCATACCCACTCGGTGACAAAATCGCCAAACTTATGCCGCCACTCGTCATGGGTCGCGATACGCCATTGAAGTATTGCTTTGAAGAAGACAGCAAACATAAGGCTGGCTTCCAAGCAGCTGCAGACTTACGTGCTTTGTGTGAGGTCGATTCAGACGTAAAGCGCATTGTTGATGTGGCTCGAGGACTTGAAGGATTGAAGCGCTCTGTTGGTATTCACGCAGCTGCCGTAGTTATTACCAAGGAGCCACTCACGGAGTATTTGCCCATTCAACGTAAGCCAGAACAAGGGCAATCACCTGAAGATGCTCCGGTGGTGACCCAGTACGAAATGCATGGCGTTGAAGACCTTGGCTTGCTCAAGATGGACATCTTGGGTCTTCGCAACCTTGACGTAATTTCCGATGCCAACGCGATGATTCGAAAGACCCGCGATGAGCGTTTTTCAATCGATGAAATTCCTATTGATGATAAAGCTACATACGAGCTGTTGTCCCGTGGAGACACCATCGGGGTGTTCCAGTTGGAATCAACACAGATGCGGGCTCTATTGCGTTCGCTCATTCCCGAGCGGTTTGAAGATTTGTCTGCTGTGCTGGCGTTGTATCGACCGGGCCCAATGAGCGCCAATATGCACAATGACTTTGCTGACTATAAAAACAGTCGCAAAAAGATTCAGTACTTCCATCCTGATGCCGCAGAAGTTTTGGGTGACACTTTTGGACTCATGATTTATCAAGAGAGCCTCATGCGAGTGTCGCAAAAGTTTGCAGGCTTTTCCATGGCCGAAGCAGACAACTTGCGTAAAGCCTGCGGTAAAAAAATTCCAGAAAAAATGGAAGAGGCACGTGGCAGCTTTGTGGCTGGATGTGCGAACACAGGTTATGGAGTAGATCTTGGTGAGGAATTATTTGACACCATCGTGAAGTTTGCCGACTACGCATTCGCGAAAAGCCATGCGTACGGATATGGATTGATTTCGTATCAAACTGCGTATCTCAAGGCTCACTATCCAGTGGAATACATGGCGTGTTTGCTCACCAGCGTGAAAGCAAACTATGAAAAGGCCGCTGTGTATCTTTCTGATGCACGCACAAGTGGAATCACTGTTCTCACGCCAGACATCAATCGCTCTGGTGTCAACTTTGAACCAGTGATTAACTCTGATGAGCGACAGATCGCTTTTGGACTAAGTGCCATTCGCAATGTTGGTGAAGGACTTGTGCGTCAAATCATTGAACACCGCGATGCTCACGGTCCGTTTGAGTCGTTCTATGACTTTGCCGAACGCGTGCCTGAGCAAGCATTGAACAAACGAACTATTGAGTCGCTCATCAAGGCGGGAGCCTTCGACAAGTTGGGTCATCCGCGTAAGGGCCTTCTGCAAGTCTTTGAATCAATCATTGACAACACCATGGTTCGCCGACGCGAGCGAGACCAAGGAGTAATGAGTCTGTTTGGCGACTTGGGTGAAGAGACCGAAGGGTTTTCGGAGCGTCAAAATATTCCAGATTTGCAATTCGATAAGACTGAACAATTGAAATTTGAAAAAGAGATGCTTGGTCTGTATGTCTCTGATCACCCGCTTATGGGCATCGAAGGTGCGTTGCGGCGTCGGGTTGACTGCTCAATACCCGAGGCTCTTGAACGCGATGATGGTGCATTCATCGTGATTGGTGGAATCATCAATGGTCTTTCGCGAAAGTACACGCGTAAGGGCGATCAAATGGCAACATTCCAATTGGAAGACTTGCAAGGTTCGGTGGAAGTCACCTTGTTCCCCAAGACATTGCAAAAATTTGGCCATCAACTCGCTGATGACATTTTGGTATCAGTGCGAGGACGTCTTGATCGCCGAGACGACAGCCGGATTGGTTTCATGGCTATGGACATCACGGTTCTCGAGGGTCTGCGGGCCTTTCAGGATTCCCTGCATCTCAAGATTGCGGCACAGGTGTTGTCTGAATCAACTATCGAATCGTTGAAGGCAACATTGCTTGAGTATCCAGGAACATCGCCAGTGTTTTTGCATCTCGGTCCCGAAAACGTTCTCCGATTGAGCTCTGAGTTCAATGTCAACGTTGATCGGGCCATTGGGGTACTGCGAACGGAGTTTGGCGAAAACGCCTATATCGAGTAACTATTTGCATCGCAGTAGGCATTGCGACATTGACCCGTCGCAAACGCCAATTTTGCTGGCAGACTGTAGGCATGTCGGTTGAGGTTGAAACGCGAGATTGTGCGTCCCTTACAGAAACCGAACTTGAAGAATTGGCGGCCATGGGTGGCTACTTTTCGTTAGAAGCCATCACCAAGGCAAAAGAGGACTGGGTACTTTTTACTAGCGCCAAGATCAGCGGAAAAGTACACGGATTTACCTTCTCCACGCTTGAACGCATTGGTGGCACACCTTGTGTGCTGCTTGGAATGATGAGTGTGAAGCGGACACCAAAGCGAGATTCAATTCTCAAAGGCCTCATGACCGAGGCATATCACCGTGCATTGATGGCGTTTCCTGATGAAGATGTTGTTGTTGGCTCACGTTTCCTAAGCGCAGACGGCTTGGAATCGTTTAAAGCATTGACTGAGATGATTCCTCGTCCAGGTCATCGCGCAGTTGGCGAAGAGCGAGCATGGGGGAAACGACTCGCTCGACGTTTCGGCGTGGAAGCCACTTACGACGAACAAAGTTTTATCGTTAAATCAAATGGGCATAGCGGTTTTCTTGATCACGAATCAACGAAGCCGGAAAAAGTGAACCCTGACGTAGCGGCTCAATTCAAAGGCGTTACGAAGTCGAAGGGTGGAGTACTCATTGTTCATGGTTGGACCATGGCTGAGTCACTTGCCAAGCTTGGCAAACTCGAAAAGCACTAACGGATATCGCGGTGGAATTCACCGAACTTGTTCGTGCGCGGCGAATGACGCGAGCATTTACAAGCGAACCAATTCCCGCATCTGCGCTCACTGAATTGTTTGATCTTGCGCTGCGGTCGCCTTCCGCAGGCAAGACCCAGGGAACTCATTTCGTGGTGTTGCAAGGTGTAGATAAGGATGCGTTCTGGAATGACACATTGCCGCAAGAAAAGCGCGAGTCATTTCGTTGGCAGCAATTGTTGGACGCCAACGTAATTATTTTGCCATGTGTAGACCCTCAGGCCTATGTCGATCGCTATTCGGAAAGCGATAAGTCTGCTACCGGTTTGGGTACGACAATTAATGCATGGCCTACACCGTATTGGACAGTAGATGGATCGTTTGCTGTGATGACGTTGTTGCTCGCTGCACAGGATGCTGGTCTTGGCGCGTTGTTCTTTGCTGTCTTTAACGGCGAGGAAGCCTTGCGAAAGCGATTGGGGATTCCAGATGGAATTCAAATGCTTGGCGCTGTGGCATTAGGACATCCAGCTGAAAAACAAGAAAAAGGTCGAAGTGCAAGTCGTTCGCGAAAGAAACAAAGCGAAGTTGTGCACCACTCGCGGTGGTAGCAATTTCTAGGCGAGCGCTGCTCGCAAAGTTTCCACAAACTCAACAGCGGATTCAGCTGGCTTCAAGCATGCGTATTCTCTACACACATACGCCCTGTTGGCATTTCGTTCTGTCCACAATGGGGAGTCGTATGACTCGCCCCACGCAATCACGATGGTGGGCAACCATCTCTTACGCAGTTCTGCAAGCATGTTTTGCTGATCTCCAGGAAGTGCTACTTCGGTAATGCCTGCATGACGCAAATGCACTGCAGATAATAAATTGCCAAATGCGGTGGGCGCGCTAGTTGTGATGCGGGCAAGTAGACGCAAGATTTGGTCTGCGTGCTCTGTGTAGCGACCATTCCCGGTGAGTGCACCAAGCCTGTATAACGCAACTGCTGCGGTGGAGTTTGCCGATGGGGTTGCATTGTCCATGACATCTTTTTGGCGAACGATGAGTTGCTCTCCGTTTTGCGGAGTAGTGAACAAGCCGCCATTCACGGCATCCCAACATTGTGTGAGCATTTCGTCTGCGGCTTCTTGGGCATAGGTGATCCAGCGGGCCTGTCCGCTTGCTTCGGAAAGACGTGTGAAGGCGTCAACCAACTGTGCAAGGTCTGCGGCAAGTGCGTGATGTCGAGCCTGAGGCGAGCCGCCTTCTTGCCAACTGCGCAGCCACGAACCAGTTGTTGTGCGCAATTGTGTCACCAAAAATTCACCATTTCGTATAGCTGCCTGCAACCATTTGGGGGAGTCAAAGACAAATGCTGCTTCGGCAAGAGTGGACAGCATCATTGCGTTCCACTCTGTAAGTACTTTGTCGTCTAATAGCGGACGTGCTCGCAAGTTTCGGTGGCTGAAGAGTATTTCACGCGCTCGTTCAATTTGCGGTGGTCGGACTAAATCGCCGCGATGGTGTAATCGAGCTGGAATGTTTGCCCCTTCAAAATTTCCTTCAGAGGTTATTTCGTACCATTCAAGAGCTGGTGCAACAAGTTCGGCGGGGAGCACGCGCATGAATTCTTCTTTGCTCCAGACGTAGAAATGGCCTTCATGACTGTGTCCTGATTCATTGAGTGAGTCTGCGTCCTCTGCGCTAAAGAAACCGCCGTTTGCATGTGTGAGATCACGAAGCACATATTCGATGATTTCATGAGCAATTTGCTTCCAGGTTTCGTTGCCAAACAAAACGCCAGCATGCAAATATGTGCGCGCGAGTAACGCTTGGTCGTACAGCATTTTTTCAAAATGGGGAACTAGCCACTTCTCGTCGACGCTGTAGCGAGAAAATCCGCCACCAATGTGGTCGTACATTCCGCCACTCGCCATGGCATCCAGAGACGTTTTCACAATTGACTCGAGTTCTGAGTCTTCGCCGGCAAGTAACTGGCGCAAGAGCACCTCAATGTTCATCGTGCTTGGGAACTTTGGTGCCTTGCCAAATCCGCCCCAAGCAGAGTCAAAATTGTTTTTCAATTGCGACACGGCCAGATCAAATGTGGAGTATTCGGCAATCGCCGAGTTCTGCTCAATTTTTGCCGTTCGCTCAAGTGCTTCCATGAGCGCATCAATGTTGTTATTAATGTCATCGCGGCGATTCTGCCAAGCGTCTGTAATCGCGTTCATTAATTGCAAAAACGATGGCTTCGGAAAATATGTGCCACCAAAGAAAGGCTTTCCATCAGGTGAGAGAAAGACGGTCATCGGCCATCCACCTCTTCCGGTCATTGCCTGCACTGCATCCATGTAAATGGCATCAACATCTGGGCGCTCTTCGCGATCCACTTTCACATTGACAAACAAGTTGTTCATCACCTGAGCAACTTCGTTGTCTTCAAAACATTCGTGTGCCATGACATGGCACCAATGGCATGCCGAATAGCCAACTGAAAGCAAGATTGGCACATTTCGTTCACGTGCGGTTGCAAACGCTTCGTCGCCCCAAGGAAACCAGTCCACTGGGTTGTCAGCGTGTTGGCGCAAATATGGACTTGTTTGCGAAGCCAGTCTGTTAGTCATGAAGAATAAATGTATGCGTTAAGAAACTGTGACATCACCAACAATGGTGAGTCTCGGGTATGGAGAACGTGCTGCCACGGTCATTCGAATAGTGCAGATGGTCTGGATCGAAGGTGCAATCAGCCTCGAACCGGTGATCTTGCATGAACCATTCAGCACCTTATAGGTACGTGTTCCAAGCGAGGTGCTGCCAAAGATTTTTGACATTGACGTAGAAGTTCCCGTTGTAACGGAGTTGGAGATCTTCCAGATCATAAAAAATGGTCCAACAGTTGTAGATAGCGCGAATTGATTTGCACCTGATCGCGAATACGTGATGCCAACGCGAATGGTTTTTCTGGCATCAGCCTTCGTGGTGGTGTAGGTACGAGAATTTGCACTTGTGATGCGAATGCAATCGGCGGGAATAGTTGCTGTCGCTGGCCCTTCTGCCGTGCAACGAAACCAGTTCACGCTGACCACATTTTGAATGCTGTCAAGATTGGCGATGAGCTTTTCGCCCACATGACCTACAGCAGCAATTTTTGGTGCAGCAACTGGGGGGAAGAGGCGTTGTAGTTCTGCAATCGCAGCCACCATGTTGACTAGTCCGAATCCAAAAGATGTATCTCGCCCTGGCTCGCCAATGTCGGTTGCTGTACGAATCAAAATGTCGCGTACTTGGGCATTGGTAATTCGTGGTTCTGCAGCAAAGAGCAAGGCAGCTGCACCTGCAACAAATCCTGCAGCCATACTGGTGCCACTCAGTGATAGGTAGTCACCTTTGGCTGTTGAAACGATGCTTGTGCCCGGTGCGGCGAGATCGATGTAGTCGCCACGCTGGTCAAATGACGTTACGGAGTTAGCAGTATCAACAGCGGTAACGGCAATTGTGAGATCTAATGAGGCAGGCCATTTTGGCTTATCGTTTGCGCCACCGTTGCCTGCTGCCGCAATTACAAGTGCGCCTTTGTCGGTGGCATATTGAATCGCTTGGGTGAGGCTTGGGCTTTCCGTTGTTCCGCCGAGTGAAAGATTGATTACCTTGGCGCCATTGTCTGCTGCATAGCGAACTCCTGCTGCAACATCGCGAGCGTCGCCCTGACCGGCTTGGTCTAACACCTGAATTGGAAGAATTTTTGCGTTCGGTGCAACCCCTGATCCACCGATGCCATTGTTTGCGGCCGCAGCGATGATGCCGGCAACGTGTGTGCCATGTCCGCCTGTGTCAAGGTCGGTTCCATCTTGTGTTTCGACTGCACCAAAAATGGATTTACCAGGCAGCAAATTTTGTGCAAGGTCTGGGTGCGGCCCGCTTCCACTGTCTACAACTGCAACGATCACATTGACACCAGTAGTAGTGGACCATGCGCGATCAGCACCAATTGCAAACAATCCCCACTGTTGTCCGAGTAACGGGTCAGCACCTGCAGCACTAGCTGACGCAGGAGCAATGAGTGTGACCGCAAAGGTTGTTGTCAGCGTGGCGGCAACAAGAGCAGAAAGACTTACTGCAAGGGAGAGGAATCGTTTACGCAAGTAATATTTGTCTACACGCCCATTGCGTGGAAGCCACCGTCGACGTGAATAATTTCAGCGGTTGTTGAAGGAAACCAGTCCGACAACATGGCTACACACGTGCGAGCAACGGCACTTGAATCATTGACATCCCAGCCAAGCGGGGCGCGATCGTCCCATACGTCTTCAAACTTTTGAAAACCAGGAATCGACTTTGCAGCCATGGTGCGAATTGGCCCAGCGGCAACAAGGTTGCAACGAATTTGCTTGCTGCCAAGCTCTTTCGCAAGATAACGGTTGGTTGATTCAAGCGCAGCTTTAGCAACGCCCATCCAGTTGTAGGCAGGCCAAGCAACTGTGTTATCGAAATCGAGTCCAACAATCGTTCCGCCGTCGGTCATGAGCGGAACAAACGAATCGGCAAGAGTCTTAAGCGAGTAGGCGGAAATTTGCATAGCGATTGATACGTCCGACCATTGCGCAGCCATGAAGTCATCGCCGAGGCAAACTGCGGGGGCAAACCCAATGGCGTGTAAGACGCCATCAACGCGGCCAAGATGTGCTTTTGCTGCTTCGCGGGCTGAAACAATGTGTTCGTCAACGGTGACGTCAAATTCAACAACTTTGATGTCTGTGCTGAGCTTGCGTGCGGTCCGTTCGGTGATTGATAAGCCACGTCCGGCACCAGTTAAGAGGACATTTGCACCTTGCTCAAGTGCGAGTTTGGCCACTCCATAGGCGAGCGATGCATCGGTAAGCACGCCAGTGACCACAATGTTCTTTCCATCCAAAATTCCCATGCCTATGACCGTAGTTCCCGAGCGTGGTTTGTGTAAGGCTTCACGTATGCGGATTGGAATTATTGGTGGCACCGGGCCTGCGGGGAGTGGGTTGGCCCTACGAATGAGTGTGGCTGGCCACCAAGTTTTGATCGGTTCACGTTCTGTGGAGCGTTCGCAAGAAAAGGCGGCCGAACTTATCGCTCAGTGGCCAGATCATCACCTGAAGTTTGAATCAGGCACCAATGAAGATGCTGCAAATTGTGACTTGGTTGTTGTGGCAACTCCTTGGGATTCAACTGCAACCATTGTTGGCGAGCATGCTCATGCGCTACGTGGCAAGATCGTTGTCACCATGGCGAATGCTCTCGTGCGAGTGGGCAAAGAGTTTCAACCACTTGTGCCACCGCGAGGAAGCATTGCCGCTCACGTGCAAGCAGAAATTCCAGCAAGTCGAGTGGTGGCTGCATTACAGCATCTTCCTGCAAAAGAGTTGGGAAACCTAAATCACCATGTTGATTCAGATGTGTTGATTTGTTCAGACTTTCCTGAAGCTATTGAAACGGTGAGCGACATCGTTTCGCAAATACCAGGTTGTCGTCCACTCAACACAGGTCGCTTGTCAAATGCTCTTGCGCTTGAGGCATTCACCGCTGTGCTTTTGCAACTAAACGTTCGTTATAAAACCCGAGTGGCACCTCGGCTAACTGGTATTCCAGATGTTGATCCAATTAGCGGTCGAAACATGAGACTGGACTAAGCGGCATTCGATGAAACTCTTTGATACTGCTCAGCAGAAAGTTGTTGACTTCATTCCAAATCCAACGGTGTTGATGTACACGTGTGGCATCACTCCTTATGACGCAACGCATTTGGGTCACGCATTTACGTTTATTTCTTACGATGTCTTGCAACGAAGGCTTATTGATATGGGCCATCAGGTGAAGTGCGTTCGCAATGTCACCGATGTTGATGATCCGCTGTTTGCAAAAGCACGCGAGCTTGGAGTGCATTACCTCGATCTTGCTGCTGGAGAGGAAGCGCGTTTCGAGTCCGACATGACGGCTTTGAATGCGTTGCCAGTGCACAGCACGCCACGAGCGTCATCTGCCATACCTGACATTCGAGGGTTCATTGGCATGGTGATTGATCGAGGATTTGCTTATGTCTCTGGTGGCTCTGTGTATTTCGATGTTGAAAAATTTCCTCAGTTTGGCTCGGTCTCGCACTACAGCAGAGAAACGATGATTGAACTTGCACGAGAACGCGGTGGAAATGTTGACGATCCGCATAAGCGCAACCCTCTTGATTTCGTGTTGTGGCATCCATCTGCATCGGATGAGCCATCGTGGGACACCATGTGGGGCGCTGGGCGACCTGGTTGGCACATCGAATGCTCGGCTCTTGCGCTTCGTGAGTTGGGAACCACCATTGATTTGCATGGAGGCGGAAGCGATTTAATCTTTCCGCATCACGAATGTGAGCGCGCTCAGTCCGAAGCCGCAACCGGTCAACCATTCGTGAAGCACTGGATGCATGTGGCAATGGTGTCAATGGATGGACACAAAATGTCAAAGAGTCGCGGAAATTTAGTTTTCGTAGACAAGTTGCGTACGCAGCATGAGCCAATGGCAATCAGGTTGGGGTTGATTGAACATCACTATCGCACTGAATGGGAATGGGACGATGGGTTGATGCGGCGCAATGAGCAGCGGCTTGCAAGTTGGAAGAAATCTGCTGTCGTTAGTTCATCTCAAGGTGATGAAGGTTTGCTTGCAGATGTTCGAAGCGCGCTAGACGATGATTTGGATACACCTCGCGCAGTTGGTCTGATTGATCAAGCCGCTCATAATGGAATCGCAATGGGAAGTAGTGCACGACTCCTAGGGGTCAATATCTGATGTCGCCGCGGGTCGACGCTTTGTATTCGGGTGCAACCGAATTGCAAGCGCGATTGCGACCTGTAGCGCGACTGTTTGCAAACAGATTGTGGAAGTTTGAGTTGCATGGATTTGACCAATTGCCGGAAACTGGTCCAGCCATCTTGTGTGCAAATCATGTCAGTTTTCTTGACTCTGCTTTTTTAATTATTCAAGCTCCGCGAAATATTTCTTTTGTAGGGAAGAGCGAATATCTCGATTCGTGGAAAACGAGAAAACTTTTTCCCGCACTTGGCATGATCCCAATAGACCGCGGTGGAGGAGAGAAGTCCAATATTGCATTAGATGCGGCCGAGCAGGTGTTGCACCGAGGCGAATTATTTGGAATTTTTCCTGAAGGTACGCGGAGCCGAGACGGCATGTTGTACAAAGGCAAGACTGGAGCGGCGCGACTTGCATTAAAAATCGGTTGCCCAATTTTTCCTGTAGGCATTGTTGGCACGAAAGAGATTCAGCCGCCCGATGCAAAGCTTCCCAAACTTGGTGGTCACGTTTCCATAACGATTGGAAAGCCGGTTTCTCCTGATCGTTATGCGCATCGTTCAGATGACCATTTGCTACTGCGTGAAATGACCGATGAGGTGATGTTTGAAATTCAGTCAATAACGGGCCAGCAGTATCGAAATGTCTATGCCTCTAAACAACTAGAACCGCAGGTGTCGCGAACCTAGACTGGGGTCGCGATGAATGCTGCAACCATTGAAGTCACGCTTCCCGACGGCTCAGTTCGGACGCTGTCCGCAGGTTCAACCGGTTTAGATCTTGCACAAGCAATTGGGTCACGGTTGGCAAAGGCTGCACTTGCGGCGGTAGTCGACGGAAATGAAGTCGATATTTCTGCGCCTTTGCATAATGGAGCCAAAGTGGCAATCGTTACCGCTGACTCTGATGCGGGCCGCCATGTGCTTCGACACTCCACTGCTCACGTCTTGGCGCAAGCAGTGCTTCAGCATTTCCCTGGCGCCAAGTTCACAATTGGCCCAGCAATTGAAGATGGTTTCTACTACGACTTTGAGCTTCCCGACAATAAGACATTTAGCGATAACGACTTAGAGGCAATTACCGAGCGCATGCGCGCAATCGTGAAGGCTGACCAACCGTTTGTTCGTCACGAAATGAGCGCTGCAGACGCGCTTGCGTTGTTTGTTGATCAACCATACAAACGTGAAATTATCGAGCGAGTGACTTCAGGCGCTGCAGATGGATCGGACGCGAGCGAAGTCGCTGGCGATGGCTCAGTAAGCGTGTATCGCAATACCGAAAGTTTCGTTGATCTGTGTCGCGGGCCTCATGTTCCGAGCACTTCGCGACTGGGGCATTTTGCCTTGATGAAAGTTGCAGGTGCCTATTGGCGTGGAAACGAAAAAGGCCCGATGCTGCAACGCATCTATGGCACTGCATGGGAGTCAAAGTCGGCTCTTGACGAACACATCACTCGTTTGGCTGAAGCAGAAAAGCGTGATCACCGTCGACTTGCAACAGAAATGGATTTGCTGTCATTTCCGAGTGAGTTAGGTGGAGGTCTTGCGGTGTGGCATCCAAAGGGTGCGATTGTTCGCAAGATTATGGAGGACTACAGCCGTTATCGCCACCAAAACGGTGGATACCAATTTGTCTTCACGCCGCACTTGGCCAATGCACAATTGTTCGAAACTTCGGGCCACTTGCATTTCTATAAAGACGGCATGTATCCGCCAATGGAAATGGACAATGGCACGTATTACCCAAAGCCAATGAATTGTCCAATGCATTGTTTGATCTATCGAGATCGACAACGCAGTTACCGCGAACTTCCATTGAGGTTGTTTGAACTGGGCACCGTCTATCGCTACGAGCGCGCTGGCACACTGCACGGGTTGTTGCGTATTCGAGGATTCACCCAAGATGACAGCCATATTTTCTGCACCGAAGATCAAATGGCCGACGAAATCACTTCATTGCTCGACTTTGTCATGTCGGTGTTGCGCCAATTTGGCTTTGATGATTTTGAGTTCAAACTGTCTACGCGCGACCCGGAGAAGTCGGTTGGATCAGATGAAATCTGGGAAAAGGCAACGACAGCACTTCGTGAAGCATTGAATCGACATGGCGTGGAGTACTCCATCAAAGAGGGCGATGCTGCGTTTTACGGCCCAAAGATTGACATCGATGTTCGTGATGCGATTGGTCGCAAGTGGCAGCTCAGCACCATTCAATGCGACTTCAACCTGCCAGAGCGTTTTGGTTTGGAATACATCGGCACCGATAACGGGCGACATCGTCCAATCATGTTGCATCGCGCATTGTTCGGATCGGTTGAACGATTCTTTGGCGTGTTGCTAGAACACTACGGCGGAGCATTCCCGGCCTGGTTGGCGCCTGTTCAAGTGAGAGTGCTTGCAGTGACATCTCAGCACGAAGAGTATGCACAGCAACTGGTGAAGCGTATGCGCGCAGAAGGTTTCCGAGTTGATAGCGCAGAAGCCGATGAACAATTAGGCAAGCGCATTCGTAGCGCCAAGCTTGAACGCATTCCGTTTGTATTGGTTGTTGGTGACGACGACGTGCAAAACAACACGGTTGGCGTAAACCCTCGAGGTGGCGATGTAATCCGCGACGTGCAAGTAGATGCCTTCATCGCTCAGCTACACGAAGATACAAAAACCACCCATGCTTGATCGTCTCTGGAATGGGTGGCGTGCGCAATATGTGCAACGCGACTCGCATGGGAAGCATTCGGATGAATCTGTGTTTACTCAGATTCTGAAATCTCAACAGACAGATGAAGAAACGTTCATTGTCCATCGTGGAGCTACATGTTTCGTCATCATGAACGCGTTTCCGTATGCCTCTGGCCATGTGTTGGTCATTCCGTATCGCGAAGTACCTGATCTGGAAATGCTCACTGAAGAAGAAACTTCTGAGATTTGGGCAACAGTTACTCAGGCGGTGAAGGTGATCAAGGCCGAGTATTCGCCACAAGGCATGAATGTTGGTATCAATTTGGGTCAAGCTGCTGGTGGCAGTGTTGCGCAGCATTTACACATTCATGTTGTGCCGCGATGGGGCGGTGACTCCAACTTCATGGTTGCCGTCGCTACAGCAAAGATTCTTCCAGAAGCGCTTGACGTAACTGCTGACAGAATACGAAAACGATGGAAGGAAATGAAATGAACGATGCAAATAGCAATGAGATTCGCGATCAGCTTCCAAGCGACCTTGATGTTTCGGCATTTGTAGGTCCGTACCAATTTCCTGATAACAGCCGTCGCCGAATTCCGGGGTATTTGTATTTAGGAATCAGCGCAGTCTGCTTGCTGCTTTGGCTGATAAATGATCAAGCTTCAGGTTTGGTAAATAACGGCTTTCTCGTATTCGCACTTGCCTTGGCTGCATTTGGTGTATTCGTCCTCACTTCATCATGGAAAATGACGGTGAATGAACGCGACGCTCTTGTGCATGCATCGCGTGCAGTTGATTTTGCTGTTGGTCACGCATCCGCACAGCAGGTTTGGCGTGGAATCCGCAGTCGTCCGACATGGCGAGTGTTCTGCTACAGCGCGCAGGAGCCGCCAACTCACAGGGGTTTGGTGTTGGTTGATGCAGTAAATGGTGAGATTGTCGAATGCCTTGTAGAACTCAATCCAGACAACGCTGCAACTGCTCAGTAACTGTCGTTCTGTAAGATCACAGTCATGTTTGACGGCCAATTCAGGACTCAGATCGAACGTTATGTTCGACCAGTAGGCGAGTCATTACGTCGAACTGGATTATCGCCAGATCATTTCACGTTGCTTGGACTGTGTGTGGCTGCTGCATCGGCTGTTGCTATTGGCGCAGGGAAAATGCAATTGGGCTTATTGCTTGTTATTTGCTCTGCGCTTCCAGACTTGCTTGATGGGGCATTGGCCAAGGCGTCTAATTCCGCTAGCCAACGCGGAGCTTTCTTTGATTCTGTTGTCGACCGCGTGAGCGATTCGTTCTTATTTGGCGGTGTTGCGTGGTTCTATGCAAGTTCTTCAACGCCGCTTTTTGCAATGGTGCCATTTGCCGCACTTGCGGCATCGCTCATCATTTCCTACGAGCGCGCCAAAGCTGAGTCGCTGGGGCTAAGTGCAAAAGGCGGTTTGATGGAGCGTGCAGAACGCATCATCTTGTTGTGTGTGGGTTTGTTGTTTGACTCATTGCTGAAATGGGTGATGGTGATCATGTTGGTGCTCATCGTGATGACAGCAGTTCAGCGTTTCATCAAAGTTTGGAAGCAAGCAGCTGTTGCTCCACGCACTGCCGAGAAGCAAGCCATTCGACGTTCACGTCGTGCATCTCGGCGGGCGAGACGAGATGACTATCGTGCGCGTTTTCAACGACGTCGTCGCCTGCAGTAACGAGTTGCAGTGGCCGATCCACGCGATGCTGGCTTTGATGCATTAACCCTTGCGGGGTACAGGGCGGCATCGCTATTTGCGAAACTCACACCTGGCCCATTAGCGCTTGGGACTTCGCTTGCATTAGGTGGCCCACTCGCTTTTGGCATGCGTGAAAAACGGGAAATGATTGAACGACATTTGCGTCGGGTAAATCCGTCGCTTAAAGGTTTCGCATTACGACAAGCAGTGCAAGAAGCGTTTCAGAGTTACACCAGGTACTACTTGGAGACATTTCGATTAGGCACTTTGTCAAAACGACAAATTGCAGCTGGCTTTTCGGTAGATGGATTTGAACACATTGAAAAGGGAATTGCAGATGGCAAGGGTGTCATCTTGGCTCTTCCGCATCTCGGCGGTTGGGAATGGGCTGGAAGGTGGCTAGTTGATCAGGGCTACGGCCTTACAGCAGTAGTTGAACGTTTAGATAATGACGAGTTGTTTGAATGGTTTCGGGACATGCGCAGTCGTGTTGGCGTGAATGTCATTCCGTTAGATGACAATGCAGGGTTACGCGTAAGCACTGCTTTGAAAGACAATCAAGTGGTGTCGCTTCTTTGCGATCGAGATATTCCGCGCGATGGTGTTCGCTCTGGGGTTGAAGTTGAATTTTTTGGCGAGCGCACAACGGTGCCGGCTGGTCCTGCTTTTTTCGCCCTGCGCACAGGTGCCGCATTGTTGCCACTTGCAACGTATTTCACGCGTAAATCAGATGGGCACCATGCAGTCGTGCGACCACCCATTCCAGTGGAACGGCAGGGAAGCCTGCGCGAAGATGTTGCACGAATTACACAACTGCTCATCAGCGAAATTGAATTGTTGATTCGACGCGCTCCCGAACAATGGCATCTGTTTCAGCCAAATTGGCCAAGCGACCCCGGATTTA
>JAFMJR010000117.1 GCA_017853385.1 Ilumatobacteraceae bacterium
AATACGCAGACGAACTCACGCTTGGCAGAGCGCTTGAGGGCCGTCGTGAAATTGATGGCTAATTAGTGGCGCACCGTAGTGCGCTTTTGGGCACTGTAAATGCCGCCGTGGCCACTAACTGCGTACGACAACACGCACGCAAGAGTAAATGGAATCAGGGCATTTGCGCCGAAAAGTTCGACTCCCAAAATAATGCAAGCAATAGGAGTATTTGATGCCGCGCTAAATGTTGCCACCATGCCAACAGCTGCAAACAATGGCACTGATGCGCCGAGCAACGTTGCTACTTGTGCGCCAGCAAGTGCACCAATAATGAACAACGGAACCATTTCGCCACCAATAAACCCCGTGCCCAAACTGATGCTGGTGAACACGAACTTCCACGCAAATGCCGCTGCCGCAATTCCCGTTGCACCAATGAATGCTTGGTGTGCAAGCGGACCAGAAAGTCCTAAGTAATCACGTGATCCCGAAACGGCAACGAGTAGCAACACCAAACATCCTCCAATGAATGGTCGTAGTGGTGGCCATGCAATAAAACGAGCAGCAGTGTTATGCACGAAGTGCGTTGCCTGTATAAATGACATGGCAAGTGCTGCACTTGCCGCAGCAAGAACCACCAATTTCCACACAAGTGTTGCGTTGACATAAATAGGTCCAAGTTCATTTTCAGTGAGGTGTTCTAAATGAAATGACTCCACCGTGTAGAAAGCAACGAGAGCTGCGGTAAGTGCAGAAAGAATTGCTTCATAGCGTATGCGACCAGACTCTTGGAATTCGAGAGCAAACACCACACCCGCAATTGGTACGCCGAACAAACCACCAAACGCTGCAGCAATTGATGTAATCAATAGCAATCGACGAGTTTCAATCGACGGCGAAAACATGCGCGCAATACCATCAACAATGCTGGACGTAATTTGAATTCCTGCGCCCTCGCGACCAGTAGATGCGCCAAAAACATGGGAAACAAATGTTGCAGCAAACACCATTGGCGCCATCCGTCGAGGCACACCGGCACCCGGCTCGTGAATTTCTTCCAACACCAAGTTGCTGCCTCGCGCTACATGACTTCCAAAGTTGTGATAGGTGAGACCAATAACTAACCCTGCAAGAGGCAAGAGATAAATCAGCCAATCGTTATTTACCCGCGTGTCGTTTGCAAAGGTCAGTGCTTTAAGAAAGGCAACGGCAACGCCAGCGCCTACAAGGCCTACAAGGCCGCCTAAAACAAATGAAAAACCGAGGTCTTTAGACCGTGCGTACAACGAGGGCATCGCCTTGTCCGCCTCCACCACACAGTGCTGCAGCTCCCATGCCGCCCCCACGTCTTTGCAATTCGTGCAACAAGGTGAGTGCAAGACGATTGCCGCTCATGCCAATTGGGTGCCCAAGTGCGATTGCGCCACCGTTCACGTTCACAATGTCGTCTGAAATTCCAAGTTCGCGCATTGATGCAATTCCAACTGCGGCAAATGCTTCGTTAATTTCAAACAAATCGACATCGCCTACTTTCTTTCCTGCGCGATCCAGTGCTTTCATAATGCTGCGACTTGGTTGATGCAATAGTGATGCGTTGTCTGGTCCCGCAACCATTCCGTACGAAACAAATTCGCCAAGAGGCTTCACACCACGCTTTTCTGCTTCACGCTTCGACATCATCACAATTGCCGAACCGGCATCACTGATTTGGCTGGCGTTACCCGCGGTAACGGTTCCGTCTTTATCAAACGCTGGCTTCAACGAACCAAGTGATTCCATCGTGGTGCTTGCACGCACACCTTCGTCGGTGTCAATGACTACTGGGTCACCCTTGCGTTGCGGAATAGTGATAGCCACAATTTCGTCAGCAAGTTTTCCTGCAGCAATTGCTGCAGCAGCACGCTGGTTGCTCTTCATTGCCAAATCATCTTGTGCATCGCGACTGATGTTTCCTGCCGCATAGCGCTCGGTGCCAAGACCCATGAGGCATGCATCAAATGCACACCACAAACCGTCACGCTGAATTGCATCAAGCAATTGCACGTCGCCGAAACGGAAACCACTTCGAGCACCCATTGCCAAATACGGTGCATTCGTCATACTTTCCATTCCACCTGCAATCACAATGTCGGCTTCGCCACTTGCAATCATTTGGTCTGCCAAATAGATGGAGTTCAGACCCGACAGACACACTTTGTTGATGTTCACGCTTGGCACACTCATGGGAATGCCAGCTTTTGATGCGGCTTGGCGTGAAGGCACCTGGCCTTGTCCGGCCATCAACACCTGACCCATAATCACGTGGTCAACTTCGTGTGGTGCAACGCCGGCGCGTTGCAATGCCGCGGCTATGGCGAACCCGCCAAGGTCTGCAGCAGAAAACGAGGCGAGTGCTCCACTCATTTTTCCAATAGGGGTACGGGCTCCGGCGATGATGTATGAACCTGGCATGGGTTAGAGCGTAGGCGCATTTACTCATTACCCTTGCACCCATGAAAAGCATCCTCGAAGCCATTGAAAACAACGCCGACACCCAGGCGTTTGCGGCATTGCAGATACCCGAGTCGTACCGCGCTGCCGTTGTGCGTAAAGAGGATCAAGAGATGTTTGCTGGTGTGGCATCAGCAGACAAAGATCCACGCAAGAGCGTGCACATTCAAGAAGTGCCGCTTCCCCAAATTGCTCCAGACGAAGCCCTTATTGCAGTGATGGCGAGCAGCATCAACTTCAACACGGTGTGGAGCAGCATTTTCGAACCGATTTCCACAT
>JAFMJR010000036.1 GCA_017853385.1 Ilumatobacteraceae bacterium
TTCTAATGGAACGCTTGCGCTTTGCCACTGTTGGTTCTGTTGACGACGGCAAGTCAACATTGATTGGTCGCTTGCTGTACGACTCAAAGAGCATTTTTGAAGATCAGCTCGAACACATTGAAGCGGTGAGCAAGCGGCGAGGCGACGACTATGTGGATTTGTCGTTGCTTACCGATGGATTGCGCGCAGAGCGCGAACAAGGCATCACCATCGACGTTGCATATCGCTACTTCGCAACCCCTAAGCGATCGTTCATCATTGCGGACTGCCCGGGTCACATTCAATACACACGCAACATGATTACTGGCGCTTCCAATGTTGACCTAGCAATCGTGCTGATTGATGCGCGCACTGGTGTAATTGAACAAACCCGCCGACACAGCCTGCTTGTTTCACTGCTTGGTGTACCGCACTTGGTGATTTGCGTAAACAAGATGGATCTTGTTGGCTACGACCAAGAAGTGTTCAACAATATTCGTGCAGAGTTTGAGCAGTTTGCATCGCGTCTAGATCTTCAAGACGTCACGTTCTTGCCAATCAGCGCACTCGCTGGCGACAACGTGGTAACTCGCTCGGCAAACATGCCGTGGTTTGAAGGACCAACGCTGTTGCATCATTTGGAAAATGTGTACACAGCAAGCGATGACAACCGTATCGATGCTCGCTTCCCTGTGCAGTTTGTGATTCGCCCACAGCGTGCCGACTACCCCGACTACCGCGGATATGCAGGACGTGTTGCTGGTGGAGTTTTGCGTGTGGGCGACGAAGTTATGGTGCTTCCGTCAGGGCTCACCAGCACAATCACCGGCATTGATTCGCCACTCGGGCCACTACAAGAGGCAACACCTGGTCAAGCGGTAACCGTGTTGCTCGCTGACGACCTATCAATCACACGCGGCGACATGATTTGTCGCCCAAATAATCGCCCGCGAGCTTCACAAGAACTTGAGGCCATGTTGTGCTGGATGGATGACACCGCCCCAATGCAGCCAGGCAAGATCTACAGCATAAAACACACCACCAAAGTTGCACGCACAAAAATCACTGAAGTGCTGTATCGCTTGAATATTTCAACATTGAGTCGCGAAACAGGCATCAATCAATTAGCGATGAACGAAATTGGTCGTGTCACTCTTCACACGACAGCGCCTCTCCTGTTTGACGACTATCACCAAAATCGCACTACCGGTTGTTTCATCATTGTGGACGAAACAACTGGGCAAACTGCTGGTGCGGGAATGCTGCTGTCGCCTCGCACATGACACATTCGGCAAATCAACCGGTTTGGCACGAGCCACAAGTTGGTCGCGAGCAGTTGTGGAATCGCCATGGTTTCCACGGCATGACGGTGTGGCTTACCGGTCTATCTGGTTCTGGAAAATCGACCATTGCACACGAACTTGCGCGCCAACTGACCGAACGAGGAAAGTTTGCCTACGTGTTAGACGCCGACAATGTGCGCCACGGCTTGAACAGCGATCTTGGCTTTACCGATGATGACCGTGCAGAAAATGTGCGCCGCATGGCAGAAGTCGCAAAGCTTTTTGCGAGTGCTGGAGCCATCACTATCGTTCCAATTATTAGCCCGTTTGCCTCTGGCAGACAGTTCGCTCGACTCATTCACACTTCAGACAATTTGGAATTCATCGAAGTGTTTGTGGCAACGCCACTTTCCGAATGCGAAAAGCGCGACACCAAAGGCCTGTACGCCCAAGTGAAGTCTGGTGCGAACATCGGTCTATCGGGTGTAAATGCTCCATATGAAGAGCCGACAAATCCCGAATTTGTGCTTTGCAAAAATGGCGAGTCGCTTGAAACATGCGTATCTGCGCTACTCGGTGACATTTCGCTTCGCACCGACATGAAAAGATAGACCTCGTGCAATACGACCCGCACCCACAGCTTCCACTGATGATCGGGTATGCCCTCATTGCTCCACGAATCAAAGTGATGTACGTGCCCACGACAAAAGTGGCTTGCAGCACATTGAAACTTCTGATTTCCCAAATTGAAGGGTCGTACAACGAACAAGCTGCTCGTGAGATTATTACGCCAAACATTTCGCAAGAGCAGACCATTCACAATTACAGAGTGCATGGGCTTCGCCGCATGTTTGACCTCACCCCTAAAGAGCAATGGGAAGTGATTCAGTCACCAGAGTGGCTGCGAGTAGCTGCCCTACGCGACCCATTGAAGCGCGCATACTCCTCATGGGAAAACCGTGCCTTTTTGCGAGCGCCAGGAACACCACAGTCAATAATCGAAGCGTGCAGCGATGTGCTTGTTGATGGACGCGTGGATGTCGCGGCCACATTTAAGAAGTTTGCTCGAGCAATTCATGCAAACCGAGATGCATTTTCTATTGACGATCACTTCCGCCCACAATTCAACACGCTGTATTCCAACCAGTTGGAGTACCAAGAGTTCATTCGCATTGACCAACATGGCGAAATGCAAAGACTCGCCGACGTGCTGAATAAACGCGGTGGCACCAATATCGCGCTACAACGCCTGAATAGTGGACTAGGCATTAAGGCCGAACAGGTATACGACCGCGAAACCGCAGACCTGATTGAACAGACCTACCACGAAGACTACGAGTGGTTTCATTTTGAACGCCACAATTACGCCGCAACAACTGCAACCTTCGTGCTAGACCCATTGCAACAGGCTTTCCTTAACAATCTTCGCGAAACAACGCAACGATTGCAGATTTTGTCAAATGCCGCGTTTAAGCGAGTGGGTTTCCGTTACGGCGCGCGCCAAGTGATTCGCTCGCTTCAACTACGACTCACTCGCCCAAGTCGTCGCCATGATCCGAAGTTGCTGCAGTGGTAGTTGCTCGTATCGGAGTAGTTACGGTTTCTGACCGTGCATCGCAAGGCATCTATGAAGATCTTGGCGGACCAGCCATACGCGAATATCTCTCCAAACACATCACCAGTGAATGGACCGATGTTTCGCGAATTGTTCCTGATGAAACCGATGTTGTAGCTAAAGCCCTTATTGAGTTGGCAGATACAGAAGGCTGCTCACTCATCGTCACCACAGGTGGAACCGGGCCAGCAGTTCGAGACATCACGCCCGAGGCAACCGAGTTGGTGTGCGAAAAAATGATGCCAGGCTTTGGCGAATTAATGCGACAAGTGAGCTTGCAATATGTGCCAACCGCAATTCTTTCGCGGCAAACGGCTGGAATTCGTGGAAAGTGCTTGATAGTCAATTTGCCCGGTAAGCCAACTTCTATCGCCCAGTGCCTCGATGCAGTGTTACCTGCAATTCCCTATTGCATCGACATCATCGGCGGTGCACATATCGACGTTGGCAACGGTGTTGAAGCATTTCGGCCAAAAGCCAAATAGCAATTACTTACTTGCTTCGTAAACCTGACCTGCGGCCTTCGGAGCACGACTGCGCCCAACGAAGCCAGCAACCACGATGAGTGTCACGATGTATGGCGCCATGAGCAGAAACTCGGATGGAATTCCTGTATCCAGGTTTGACATTTTCAACTGAATTGCTTCTGCAAGACCAAACACCAATGCGGCGGTAAGTGCTCCAACTGGATGCCAACGACCAAAGATCACTGCGGCAAGCGCAATAAACCCGCGACCACTGGTGATGTTTTGATCGAACCGACCGACAGTGCCAATAGGCCACCATGCTCCGCCAAGTCCGGCTATCGCACCTGCAATCCATACGTTGCGATATCGAAGACGAATGACATCGACACCAAGAGTTCCTGCAGCCTGTGGGTATTCACCAATTGCACGAGTGCGAAGTCCCCAACGTGTGCGATACAAGAACCATGTTGAAAGAACTACTGCAATCACCGAAACGTAAACGAAATACGTTTGTGTAAACAGCGCTACGCCCAATACAGGAATGTCGCTGAGTAATGGAATTGCATAAGGCGTAAACGGCTTCACAATGTTGTATTCCGGGTGCGGGGTAAGCACGCGTTGCGATAAGAAACTAGTAAGACCAAGTGAAAAGAAGTTGATTGCAAAACCCACAATCACTTGGTCAACTCGAAAACGAATCGCAAAAACCGCAAGCAACGCTGAAAGCGCTACACCCATTGCCATTGCGCCAAGCACACCAGCCCATGGTCCGTACAACGATCCGATTACTGAACCAGCAAATGCACCACCAAGAAGTTGACCTTCAATCGCAATATTGATGACACCGCTTCGCTCGCACAAAATGCCAGCAATCGCACCAAGTGTGATGGGAACACTGCGGGTGACCGTGTCTTGCAACATTCCCGTGAGATTGAATGAACCTCCCGAAGTTGCCCATGCCAGGAAACCGACCACGAATGCACCAGTAGAAATTGCGAGCACAACATTGGTCCACTTACCAAAGCCCCGGTACAACTGCACAGCTCCAAGTGCACCAAGCAATACTGCCAACACACGTGCAAACGGCTGAGAAGGCAGCACCAGAGTGAACGAATCGACCAACTTGAAACCAGCGTCCCCTGGTCGACCAGAAAAGAAGAAGGCTGAAATCAACGCAAGCAAGATGAGTGAAAAACCAACGTTGCGAGCACGCTTGCGCTGCTCAAGCGACAACATAGGAGCCACTGTTTCTACCGCGATGCTCATGACCCCCACCCTCTAAAGGTTTGACCTGAAGTTACTTGCGCATTCTTTGTGCGCCAGATGGTCTTGATGAGTAATGGCGCTGCAATAAACATGACGATGAGCGCACGCAACACCACAATGAGGTCGATAGGCACATCGCTATTTGTCTGCATCTGTCGACCACCCGCTTGCAGCGCGCCAAACAGCACTGCAGCAACAAATGTTCCAAGCGGAGTTGATTGTCCGAGTAGCGCAATAGCGATGGCATCAAAACCAATGTTGCCTGCAAAGTTCGCAGAGGCGTAACCGTAAGTTCCCAGCACCTCTGCTGCACCAGCTAATCCTGCAAAACCACCAGCGAACATCATTGACAAAACGGTCAAACGCTTTACATGCATTCCTGCATAAGTGGCTGCATCGGCATTCAAACCGTAAGCACGAAACTCAAAACCTGTAGTCGTTTTCTTAAGGAACCACCAATACACCACTACTGCAAGAATCGCGACAATAAAACCAATGTGAGCAACGAGATCAGACCGCCCATCAAGGAATCCAAACAATCGAGGCAAACGACCGTGGACGCTAACCAATTTTGAAATTGGGTCAGTGCGGTCTTCGCGTTGGAACAAATTGGTTTTTAGTAACCACAAAATAAAAAATGCGGCCATGTTGTTGAGCATGATGGTGGTAATTACTTCGTGAGCGCCAGTGCGTGCTTTTAAAATTCCCGGAATTGCACCGAAAATGGCACCGCCAACCGCACCCGCGATAACCGCGAGAGGAACTTGAATTAATCCCGGGCCGTCCATCGCAAAGCCAACCCATAGTGCAGTAATGCCGCCTGCAAGCATTTGGCCAGTTGCACCAATATTGAAAAGACCGGCTTTGAATGCAATCGCTACCGAAACACCGCACAAGATAAGTGGTGTTGCACTATTAATGGTGTTCGAAATAGCTCGAAGCGATCCAAAAGAGCCAACAACAAGCGCCCAATAGGCACTTCCCACTGTTGAAAAGGCTCCACCGATGTTTCCAGTCTTGAGATTGTCAACATCGGAAACAACAATGATGAACGCTCCTACAAGCAGCGCTGAAAGCACTGCCAGCAGCGTCAGCTTGAGCGAGTTGATTTTGTTCAAACGCTCGCCCAATGAATTAAACAGTCGCTTCATGCCTGCACCGTGCTATCTGGACGCGAACCAGCCATGTACAAACCAACTTCCATTGGCGTGACCTTCTTTGGGTCAAGCTCGGCAACTACTTTGCCCCGATACATCACGAGCAATCGATCAGAAAGCGCCATCACTTCGTCGAGTTCAGTGCTCACAATAAGTACCGCAGTACCTGTATCGCGCTCTTTCACGATTCGTGAGTGAATGTATTCAATACTTCCTACGTCGACTCCGCGTGTTGGTTGCGCAGCAATCGTCAGACGCAAATCTCGACTCAATTCACGAGCAACAATCACCTTTTGTTGATTGCCACCCGACAATGTGCCAACACCCGTTTCTTTGTTGGGTGTCCGAATGTCGTATTCGGCAATCAGCGTGTCGGCAATGGTGTTAGCTGAATCCCAATCCACCAGCACCCCGTGTGAGAACTGATCATCGTGGTAACGAGTAAGCACGAGATTTTCGGCAACACTCAACCCTCCTACGAGACCTTGACGTTGGCGGTCTTCTGGAATGTGAGCCATGCCCATTTGATGCCGCTCACGTGGGTTGGCATGCGTAAGGTCATTTCCATCAAGCGAGATTGAACCGCCCGCTGCTTTGCGAAGACCAGTGAGCGCTTCCACTAATTCGGTCTGACCATTGCCCTGCACTCCTGCAATGCCAACAATTTCACCTGCATGCACCTCAAACGACACGCTGTCTACATGTGTTCGACCATCGGCATCTAACACCGTCAGATTCTTTACCTGCAACACAGATGCACCGGCATCAGCCAGTTTCTTATCCACCGTGAGTTGCACAGGGCGTCCAACCATCATCTCTGCAATTTGAGATTCAGTAGCGGTCTTTGGGTCCGCTTCACCCACAACTTTCCCACGACGCAACACTGCGATTCGATTTGCGATATGCAGAGCTTCTTTGAGCTTGTGTGTAATAAACACCACTCCACGACCCGCTTTAACGAGCGTGTTTACGATTTCAAAAAACTCGATAATTTCACTTGGAGTGAGAACCGCTGTCGGTTCATCAAACACCACAACCTTCGCATCACGCAATAACACCTTCACGATTTCCACTCGCTGTTGAACGCCAACAGGGAGATCTTCAATTACGGCATCCGGATCAAGGTCCAGGCTGTATTTGTCAGAAATTTCACGCACCATGCGCCGTGCTTCATCGATATGCAACTTGCCAAACTTGCCGGTGGGTTCTACACCTAAAACCACGTTTTCTGCGACCGTAAATACCGGCACCAACATGAAGTGTTGATGCACCATGCCAATTCCCGCAGCGATTGCATCTGCTGGCGAATTAAACGCAACCGGAGATCCGTCAATAACAATCTCGCCCTCATCGGCTTTGTACATGCCGTACAACACGCTCATCAAAGTGGATTTACCGGCGCCATTTTCGCCAATCAGCGAAAGCACTTCACCTGTATTCACTGAGAGATTGACATTGTCGTTCGCAACGACACCAGGGAACCGCTTGGTAATTCCACGCAACTCAAGTTTCATGAGTGACTGCTCCCCATGACCCAACACTAACCAACGGCGCAACAATCTGTTTAATGCAGAAATGGAAACGGGGGCCGCTTTCGCGACCCCCGCTCCTACTACTCGTTCGCTCGTGAGAGCGAAGAATTATTTGGTGACGATTGAACCGTCGATGATGCCAGCAGTTACGGCATCGAGCTCTGCCTGAAGTTCAGGAGTGATGGTTGAGGTGATTGAAACACCAACGCCACCGTTTTCGAGGGTTCCGAGGTAGTCGGTTCCGCCGCCTGTCATTGCAAGAGCGTCCTTCACAGCCTGGAGTACAGCAGCGTCAATCTTCTTCAAAACTGAAGCTACGTATACCTCTGCCTGTGTTGGGTTCGAGATTGCCATGTCAACGTCTACACCGATGATCTTCACTGCACCAGCTGAGTCCATTGCGAACTGTGATGCGCCGAGGCCTACTGGACCTGCGACTGGGAAGATGATGTCAGCGCCTTCGTCGGCCATTGACTTTGCAGTGCTGGTTCCCTTGGTCTGGTCACTGAAGTCACCAGTAAAGGTTCCGTCTTGTGCTGCAATGTCCCAACCGAGAACCTTCACTGAGGTTCCCTTTTGAGCGTTGTAGTACTCAACGCCCTTTGCGAAACCCTGCATGAAGATTGCTACTGGTGGAATGTTGATACCACCGAAAGTACCGACAACGCCGGTCTTCGTGGTAGCAGCTGCCATGTAGCCAGCCAAGAATGAAGGCTGATCAGTTGCGAAGGTGAGACCCTGAACGTTTGCTGCCGAAGTGTTGGAGTCAACAATTGCGAACTGAACGGTTGGGTTTGCTTCTGCTGCTGCCTTCGTTGCGTCTGCGAGCAAGAAGCCCACAGTTACGATGACGTTGCAACCCTTGTCAACGAATGACTGAAGGTTTGGTGCGTAGTCGGCATCTGATGCTGACTCGAGCAGGTCGATGCTTACACCGAGTTCTGCTTCTGCAAGCTTGAGACCGTCATAGGCGTTCTGGTTGAAGCCCTTGTCATCAACGCCACCGATGTCGGTAACTTCGCATGCCAAGCCTGCTGCACCTGCTGCCACTGTTGTGTCTGATGAAGAGCTGGAACCGCAAGCGGCCAATCCAACTACTGCAACGAGACCAACAGCAAGACCTTTAAGTGTCTGCTTTCTCATTATTTTGTTTCTCCCTCTTACGTGCCTCTAGAAACACGTATGTTTGTTGGTCAGACGATCATAGTGCACCCGATTTACGGGGTTTTACCAAGTGTCCACCATGGGACGCTTTTTGCCTGTTCTCGGCTGTGGCGTTGGGCACGCAGCGAAAACACCCAAAATATGGGCTCTGGTGTTGGCGGGATCAATCACATTGTCGATTTCCGTATGACTAGCCATGCTGAGTGCACTTCCACGTTCATATGCACCTGCAATCAGGCGTTTTTCAAGCTCATCGCGCTCGGCAGCACTTGGCATTGCATCAAGTTCTTTCTTGAATCCCAAACGCACTGCACCTTCAAGACCCATGCCGCCGAACTCTCCTGTTGGCCAAGCAACGATCGAATCCTTTGCGTGGAAACTTCCGCCAGCCATTGCTTGGGCACCTAGCCCATATCCCTTGCGCAACACCACAGTGACCCATGGGACTGTCACGCTTGCTGCAGTAACAAAAAGCCGAGAGAAGTGACGGACTTGAGCAGACTCTTCAGCCTGCGGACCGACCATGAATCCAGGTGTGTCACATAATGAAACAATCGGCAGATCAAATGCATCACATAGCTGAATAAATCGCGCCATCTTGTCTGCGCTTGGCGAATCAATTGCACCACCAAGATGAGCAGGGTTATTGGCAATGATGCCAACCGGTTTGCCTTCAATACGCACGAGTGCGGTCACGATTCCAATTCCAAAATCTGCACGCAACTCAAGCACAGAGTTTGTATCGGCAAGTGAATTGATTACAGACCGCACGTCGTACACGCGAGTTCTCTGTTCCGGAATCAGTTCGCGAAGCACATCGTCGTTTATGCGATCAAATGTTGTGGTCGAACCCTGAAAATACGACAGATACTTTTTCGCTACCGCCACGGCTTCTGCTTCGTTGGCAACACGAATGTCGACCACGCCATTGGCTACTTGAGTTGCAATTGGACCAATGTCGGTTGGCTTCACCACACCCAAGCCACCGCCTTCAATCATCGCGGGGCCAGCCATGCCGATATTTGCATTTTCTGTTGCAATCACCACATCGCAGCAACCAAGCAGCGCTGCATTACCTGCAAAGCAATAGCCAGATGCAATGCCAACAAGTGGAACTAGTCCTGATAGTTGGGCAAACGATGCAAACGACATCACATCAAGCCCAGCAACACCAGGAGCATCGGTATCACCGGGGCGACCTCCACCACCTTCAGCGAACAACACAACAGGGTTCATATTCCGGCGCGCAATTTCAAAGATGCGATCTTTTTTACGATGATTAATAAACCCTTGAGTACCTGCAAGCACGGTGTAGTCGTAAGCAACTACTGCCACTTGCGTGCGGTTGTCAGCAAACGAATTCTTATTCACTGTTGCCAACCCTGTGATGAGCCCGTCTGCTGGAGTATTGGCAATGAGATCTTCCTCACTGCGCCGACCGCGTTGCGCAGCAACTCCAAATCCGCCGTATTCAACGAGAGAGTTCTCATCAATCAGATCAGCAATGTTTTCGCGTGCAGTGCGTTGCCCCTTTGCATGCCGCTTAGCAATTGCTTCACCTCGAGCTTCATCATTCAAAAGTTGTTGCCGCTTGTGCAGTTTTGCAAGATCGCTTCGCTCTTGCACAGAGTTGGTTTGCGAAGACACTTTCTCTTGTGACATTTCCTCACTCACGCAATCAAGCAACACTTCGCCTTCCTGCACCGTTTGGCCAACTCCAATTCGAATTGCAGAAATTCGACAAGAGAATTCAGCAATAACCGGATGCTCCATTTTCATGGACTCAATCACCACGAGTTCTGCGCCCGCAGGAACCACGTCACCCTCAACAGCCTTAATTGCCACCACTGTTCCCATGAGCGGCGAGCGCAGTGACGAAATAGTCATGCGCAAACTGTAGACAAGTGCGCGTTATGCCTTTGCACGGGTGCGGCGCAATAGTGGGTCTGCAACACGTAATGCGGTGTCGGCAAAACGCATCACTCGGCCGGCAGCACCTGGTGTTTTTGAATCAATCAAATTGCCCATTACCGCAAGCGTTACATCTGCAGCCGCTTGAGATCCCACTGCAACACGAAGGCCGGGCTTCAACAACCACGGATGGCCGATGATAAAGCTGAACCTTCGTCCAGTTCGCAAAAACGCGTCGAAACGCTCGCCCACCTGTTGGTCATAATCGGCAGTTGCAGTTTCTGGGTTATTCACGAAACAGGAAATGGCAAGCATTCCTGATTCAAGTGCGTAGTCAATGCCTTCGCCATTCATTGGGTTGACGAAACCTGCCGCATCACCAACGGCCACCCAACCTTGCCCGTGTCGACGCACACAACTCATTGGCAAACGCCATGCTCGAGGCTTGTCAACATATTCACCAAGCGACCATGGTTCGCGAACGATGGATGCATATTGGTCGAGCAACGTATTGAGATTGAGTTTCTTAAAACCCTTCATCGTGCTGAGAGCCCCAACACCGATGTTCACGGTTCCGTCGCCTGCAGGAAACATCCATCCATACCCCGGCACAGGTGTGCCGTGTTCGTCGCGCAAACTGAGACATGCTTCAAGGTGACGCTCGGCGTGTCGTGGCGTTGGCGCATACGCACGGATTGCTAAACCAAAAGTTTCATCTGGATCGCGCACTGCGCCAAGCATTTTTGCCGCTGCACCTTGAGCACCTGTAGCCAACACCACAAGTGACGCACGAATGACTTCGCTACCCACGCGCACACCAATTACTCGGTCGTCTTCAAACTCTGGCAACGCTTCAGATTCAAAGCGCACATCTGCTCCCGATGCAATCGCAATATCAAGTAAATGATTATCGAACTTTTGCCTCGGCCACACTGCCCCGTGATTTGGGAAACGCTCCGTAGTTGGCCAAGCCAGCTCACGCTGTGTCTTGCCTGCAATCATGCGCAAACCATCTATGCGATGCGCAATCGAATAATCGATCCTCAATTCATTAAGTGCGGCAATAGCGCGAGGTGTGAGCCCGTCTCCGCACACCTTGTCACGACCGTGTGCACCTTTTTCAAAAAGTACAACTCGCAAACCAGCTCGCGCAGCAGAAATTGCGGCAGATGAACCAGCCGGCCCACCTCCAATTACTGCGACGTCAAACTGCATATGTGTCAGCCTGTCACTCTTTGCTCAACAACGCCAACACATGCTTCCTATTAGCAAGCATTACTTAGGCTTTTGCTACGGCAAACCATCGACCTTCATTGTCGGAAAATGCAAAAGTAGTCATTCCAAAGTGCTCACCAATATCAGTCACCACCACCGAGTTGTCGGCAAGTTTTTTGTGCTCTGTTTCAATATCGGCAGCAGAGAAACAAATTGATGGTGATCCAAGATTGAGTCCGTCTGGATTTTCTTTCATCATGGCTAGCGGGACTAATTCAAATGAAAAATTTTGATCGCTGAAACCAACCCGAACTACCGAGTGTTCTGCAATATCTTTTTTCTCGTGCAGCGTCATTCCAACTTGTTTGGTCCAGAAGTTAAGGCACGCATCAACATCGTTGACATACAGCACCACATAACCAACGTTCATGACATCTCCTTCATCGCACTTGCGGATTTATCGCCTATCCAAAACTCGCGTTGGTGGGCCAGGTGGGGATTGAACCCACGACCAAGGGATTATGAGTCCCCTGCTC
>JAFMJR010000118.1 GCA_017853385.1 Ilumatobacteraceae bacterium
GCGAGCCGATGAGTGGCCACAATGTGCGCGCGCTGTTTAGTGCTCTCGGCAACCTGTAACTACTGCTGAGCCGGAGGCAAATCTGCGGCATCTGCAATGTCGCGCAACCTGCCGGTTGCCAATTTATTCGTCCGCAGATCGTCAATTGATACAAAAGGAACCTCGAGGTTCCCAATTGAAACCATGATTCGATTTTCATATGCGGTTGCAAAATCAAGACCAGTTGCAAAGGTCAAAATGTCCACTCGCTGTGGTTCGCGACCAAGTTGGACGACAACACCAGGTTCCTGAAAATCCTGAGCAGTAAGCCCCAAACCCTCAAAACCGAAACTTTCGAGCGACATAACAATTCGCCCTGCATTTCCCGGATCGGTCCACACCCAAATATCTAAGTCTTTTGTGTACCGCGGGTGACCGTGAGCGGCAAGGGCGTAGCCACCCACAATAAGAAAACGTACGTTATGACTGACGAATGATTGTAATAACTCTTGATAGTCGCGGTTCAGATCCATGTGTCCATCCGTGGTATTCACATCGCATCTCTTCTACTGCTGCGAGGCGCTCTTCAACTGGGCGTGTAAGCCAATAGCGCCATGGCTGATCTGGGTCAGAAAGTTTCTTCTTTTTGACGACCCGGTCAATCAATGACATGTTCACATTCTACTGAAAGATGTATGCCGCGATTGCACTAAATGGGAGTAGGAACTCTGCAACACCCAGCCTGTAGCTTCAGAGGTACTTCTCCCACGTAGTTCGCTGATACTTAATTTGGCAGGTATTCGTGGTCGCAGAAACCGATCCCATTACGCAATCTGTGCAACTTTTGGCACAGTCAATTCACGATGCACACGACGAGGCAACTATCCGCACTGCGCTGCAACAGGTATGCACACTTCAGCAATGGGTAGACAACTGCAAGGTTGTTCTCACGCGAAAACTCCAGGTTCTTGCAACAACCACGCCACGCATTCAGCCTCAACAGGTATTGGCCAGTGCCGCAAATATTTCGCGCATCGACGCATTCCGCGAGGTATCGCGAGCCAAAACCCTTGGTGCTTTTCCCCAACTTGAACAAGCATTTGAACAAGGCCGTATTGGCAGCGCACATATTGATGCCGTTGCTCGTGCCACGCACCAACTCACCGAAGGCGAAAAGGCAAAGCTCGCCTCACGTAGCGACTGGCTCAACAATGTTGCGACACACGCAACGCCAGACAACTTTGCACGTGCAGTGAAAAGTGAAGTTGAGCGCATTCATGCCGACGGCGGTGTTACCCGCCTTGAACGCCAGCGTCGCGATGCAAGCCTTCGGCACTGGATCGATCGCGAATCGGGCATGTTCCACATTGCTGGCAGGCTCGATCCCGAAAACGGACTTCGCGTCATTGGCAAACTCGACAACACCGTTGAACGATTGTTTCATGCAGCGCTTCCCGAAACCTGTCCAACCGATGACCGCAAGCATGGTCACCTCAATGCACTCGCCTTTTTAGAACTCATTGACGCCGCGTCACTCAACGCCCCTCTTACAGCTGGAGCAATGATCTCATCACCGCATGCGCGAGCGGAAGTATCTGTTGTCATCGACTTACACACGTTGCGTTCAGGTCTGCACGAACATTCCATCGTCCGCACAGGTCATGAAGCCGAGTTACCCCTTGAAACCATCCGGCGCATGGCCTGTGAAGCCGAAATCATTCCAGTGGTACTTAATTCAAAAGGCGTGGTCATTGACATTGGTCGGGCGTCACGATTGGCAACTCGCTATCAGCGCAAAGCAATCGAAGCCATGTATTCGCACTGCGCAATTCCTGACTGCAAGGTGCCTATTGCACAATGTCAACCGCACCATATTGCCTACTGGCGTGACGAAGGCCCTACCAATTTGAACAACCTCGTACCACTCTGCCCACAGCATCACCGCAATGTGCATGAAGGAAATTGGGGGCTGAGGCTCTCTGCATCTAACCGTGCACTCACTGTTACCTACCCCGATGGTCATGTATCCACTGCATGCCCCACCAACTTAAAACCTCAAGAAAGGATCTCTAATGAGTAATACACTTATGCCTGTGAACGACGAGATTTCAGTTCAACTCGATGACAATCTTCGCCGCGCGCTCACGCACCTTCGGTCAACAGGGCTCACTGATGAGCAAAACATCCAACAAGCCATTTTGGACACTGCAAGAAACTTGTTTGATGCAACTCGGCTTAAGGCCCAGTTAGATGCACTCGATGCAGATCCGGAAGACCGTGCAGAAATGAAGGCGCTTCACAATTTCATGGATTCAATCTGTGAACCGTGGTGACGTCTACTCAATCATTCTCCCTCAAAATACTGGTCACGAAATTTCAGGAAAGCGTTTCGCAGTCATCCTTCAATCGGATGCATTCCTTCCACGATCAGTAGTCATCATTGCGCCCACCTCGCAAAGCGCTAGACCCATAGTCCTTCGACCTCAAATTGAAATTGGAGGCGATGTAACTCGTGTCGTCTTGGACCAAGTTCGAGCTGTTTCCATCGATCGATTGAAGGACCACGTCGGAAACATCAAGGTTCATGAGCAATGGGCTATTGACGATGCGATTCGAGCTCTCTTTGGGCTCAATTGATACCTAGTCGTAGTTGCGGTGAGGCAAGCCGTTGGCTATGGTTTCAAGCGCACGGCATACGCAAGAACGCCCACT
>JAFMJR010000119.1 GCA_017853385.1 Ilumatobacteraceae bacterium
CTTACACAGGCAATCAAGGGGGAAAGCCGATATGGCAAGAATCGTGAGAGCAGCACTGTTGCAGACTGACTGGACAGGCGACAAAGAATCAATGATCGACAAGCACGAGGCAGCAGCCCGTGAAGCCGCCAAGCAAGGCGCACAAGTGATGTGTTTCCAAGAATTGTTCTATGGCCCGTACTTCTGCCAAGAACAAGATCCAAAATATTTTTCGTACACCGAGCCAATTCCAGATGGCCCGACAACCAAGCGCTTTCAGGCTCTTGCGAAAGAGTTGAACATGGTGTTGGTGTTGCCAATGTATGAAATTGTGCAGCCTGGCTTGTACTACAACACCGCAGCAGTAATCGATGCTGACGGTCGTTATTTGGGTAAGTACCGCAAACAGCACATCCCACAAGTGCCTGGTTTCTGGGAGAAGTACTACTTCACACCTGGCACCCATGGCTACCCAGTGTTTGACACTGCAGTGGGCAAAGTTGGTGTCTACATTTGCTACGACCGCCACTTCCCAGAAGGTTGGCGCGCACTCGGTTTGAATGGTGCAGAAATTGTGTTCAACCCATCGGCAACCAGCCGCGGTTTGTCGGAATACATCTGGCGCGTTGAACAGCCAGCATCGGCTGTTGCCAACATGTATTACGTAGGAGCAATTAACCGCGTAGGTATTGAAAAGGACATGGGTCCAAACGACTTCTACGGTCAGAGCTACTTCGTAGACCCAGAAGGCAAGTTCGTGGGTGAAGTTGGCGATCCATTTAAAGCAGAACTGATTGTTCGCGACCTAGATATGGACAAGATCCGCATGGTGCGCGATCGTTGGCCGTTCTACCGCGATCGTCGTCCAGACGCATACCACGAAATTTCAGAGCGTTAACAATCACATCGAGTCATTGGGGGAAACATGGCACGCACACTGATTAAGAACGGAACTGTGGTTAGCCCAACAGGTCGGCATCGTGTCGACGTGTTGATTGAAGGTGACACCATCAGTGCTTTGCTTGAACCGGGCAAAGTTGAAGCACTCAACATCACTGCAGACAAAGTCATTGATGCAACAGGAAAATATGTAGTTCCAGGTGGAATCGATGTGCACACTCACATGGAGTTGCCATTTGGTGGCACCAATGCGAGTGACACGTTTGAGACCGGCACCAATGCGGCTGCATGGGGTGGTGTCACCACCATCGTTGACTTCGCGGTGCAGCGATATGGCGAAAACGTTCAGGAATCATTGAAGACTTGGCACAAAAAGGCCGAAGGTAATTGCTCGATTGACTATGCATTCCACCAAATCATCGGCGGCATTGATGATCAAGCGCTTGCCGACATGGACTACTTAGTGAAGAACGAAGGCGTTACTTCATTCAAGTTGTTTATGGCGTATCCAGGCGTGTTTTACAGCAATGACGGCCAGATCCTGCGTGCGATGCAACAGGCGAGCAACAACGGTTCCACCATCATGATGCACGCCGAAAACGGCATTGCTATCGACGTGTTGGTGCAGCAACACATTGCTCGTGGTGAAACTGATCCGAAGTATCACAGTTACAGCCGCCCAAGTTTGTTGGAAGGCGAAGCAACAAGTCGCGCAATTGTGTTGTCAAAGGTTGCAGGCAACGTTCCGTTGTACATCGTGCATATGTCGGCCTCTGAAGCCTTGAACGCACTTGCAGAAGCACGCCATGAGGGTTTGAACGTATTTGCAGAAACATGCCCGCAGTACTTGTACATGACGCTTGAAGATCACCTGGCTCAGCCTGGTTTCGAAGGTGCAAAGTACGTGTGCTCGCCACCAATTCGCAGCAAGCACGACAAGCACAATCACCACGCAGACTTGTGGAAGGGACTGCGCATGAACGAACTGGCAGTGGTGTCAACCGACCATTGTCCGTTCTGCATGAAGGACCAAAAAGAACTTGGCCTTGGCGACTTCTCCAAGATTCCAAACGGCATGGGCTCGGTGGAACACCGCATGGAACTCATCTACCAGGGCGTTGTGCAGGGTGAAATTTCACTTGAACGTTGGGTGGAAACCTGCAGCACATCGCCAGCTCGTATGTTCGGCATGTATCCGAAGAAGGGCATCATTGCTCCAGGTTCAGATGCCGACATTTTGGTGTGGGATCCAAACGGAAAAACCAAGATCGGCATTAACGACAAGCATCACATGAACATGGACCACTCATCGTGGGAAGGCTTCAAGATTGATGGCAAAGTCGACACCGTGTTGTCACGTGGAATGGTCGTTGTTGAAAACGACACATTCAAAGGAAAGAAAGGTCACGGCAAGTTCATTAAGCGTGATCTTTGCCAATACCTCAATTAATTCATTTACCCCTTTAACAAAGAAACAATCAGGAGAGACATGCAACGCATTAGCCATTGGGTCAACAACAAAGTTGTAGCCGGAACATCAGGAAACGTAGGCAAGGTATACAACCCTGCAACAGGAGAAGTGCAGGCAGAAGTTGATCTTGCATCAGTTGCTGAAGTTGATGCAGTTATTGCAGTTGCAAAGGAAGCTTTTACGACTTGGCGTGCAACCAACTTGTCACGACGTGCAGAAATCATGTTCCGTATGCGCGAACTTGTTGACGCAAACCGCAAAGAACTCGCCAACATTGTTTCGCTAGAACACGGCAAAGTGCCAAGTGACGCAATGGGTGAAATTGCTCG
>JAFMJR010000120.1 GCA_017853385.1 Ilumatobacteraceae bacterium
TGTATGTGAAGAACATGGTGTTCTTAGATGGCGCGATTGCTCGCCTTGCACCAGAGCTCGACATTTTGGCTGAGATCGCATCGATATCAATGTTGTTTGCAGAGCGCCACGGCGAACGCCTTGGTCGCGAACTGGGTGTTGACCACACCGCAATTGAGATCAACCTCGACAGCGTGAAAACGGGCGTTTTGGGTGTTGATGCATCGGTGAATTCGCTCACTTACCGCGACTTGCAAGCACGTCGCGACCTAATTCAAAAGCGAATGCGAGATCACGTCGGTCGATAATCGTCTTTAGCCCGAAATTTGGGCTCACGATTACACTCAGGACATGAATTCCCCCGCTGTTTCTTTGCGCAAGCTCACCAAGAGTTACGGCAAGAACCGCGGAATTGTTGATATCTCTTTTGACATTTACCCTGGCGAGGTTTTTGGATTCCTTGGGCCAAACGGTGCAGGCAAGAGCACGGCAATTCGCACCTTGCTTGGGTTGATTAGTGCAACTAGCGGAACTGCCGAAATTCTTGGCCAAGATGCTCTGAAAAATTCAGCCGAGCTACGTGCACAAGTTGGGTATCTGCCCGGTGCCCTTTCTCTCAACAGCAATTACACCGCATGGGAACTACTGCATCAGTTTGCAAAACTTCGAAATGTTGATTGCACGGCGAGTATTCAAGATCTTGCTTCGCGACTAAAACTTGACCTTCACAAAAAAATCGGCGAATTGTCAAAAGGTAATCGACAAAAAGTTGGCGTGATTCAGGCATTCATGCATTTACCCAAGGTGCTCTTTCTTGACGAGCCAACAAGTGGTCTTGACCCACTTGCTCAACGCGAGTTTGAAAAGATTCTGGACGAAGTGAAAGCGCGCGGCGGTGCAGTGATGCTTTCAAGTCACGTGTTAAGCGAAGTAGAACATCTAGCCGACACCGTTGCAGTTATTAACGACGGCAAATTGCTAGTGGTTGACCGAGTTGCCAACCTAAAAGCAAAAGCACTTCGCCATCTTGATCTTTCATTTGACACACCCGTTGCAGTTTCTGTGTTTGATGGAATTGCTGCTGTGAAATCGATTGAGAGCCATGGCACCACCATCAGTTGCGAAGTGGTTGGCTCTGAACACGAAATTCTTAAACGAGCCGTAGAACACGGCGTTGTTGCCGTGCAAAGCCACGAGCCATCGCTTGAAGAAATATTCCTGCGGTTAGTAGAAAGCCCAACGGCCCAATGAATCAAACGTTGTTTACTAAGACCTACCGCGAACACTGGAAGTCGTTAATTTCATGGTCTTCCGTGATTATTTTCATGGTGTCTATCCAGATGTCGATTTATCCATCATTTAAGAAGTCTGGAGAAGCGGCTTCGCAGTTTCTTGACTCTTACCCCGACGCCTTCAAAAAGATCTTCCGCATGGAAGATTATTTATCTGGCCCAGGTTTTTTGGGTACAGAGCTGTTCTCGCTCATGCTTCCACTGGTGATGATTGGCATTGGCGTTACCTGGGGGGCAAATGCAACCGCGGGAGAAGAAGACGAAGGCACTGCCGATCTGCTGTTCACACTCCCCTTTTCGCGAGCGAAAATTTTGCTCAGTAAAAGCGCGGCACTTGTTTCTGCGTTGTGCATTCTTGCTGTAATTACCTTTCTCAATGTGGTGTTGCTTCGAGATATCACCAACTTGGAAATTGGAGCAACCAACCTGATTTGGGCATGCGTTCAACAAACTGCTTTGGGAATGACATTTGGAGCCATCGCACTAGTACTTGGTGCGTTAACGGGCCGCAAAGGTTTCACACTTGGAGTGAGTTCTGGCATTGGCATTGTGATGTTTTTGTTCTTCTCACTCACACCACTCGTTGACACTTTTTCGTTTCTCACTCCAATCAACCCATTTGATTGGACAATAGGAACAAACATCCTTGCCCAAGGCGCAGATTATTGGGGTCTAGTTAAGTTGTGCCTGAGCTCGGTAATTCTGTATTTTGTCGCACTGATGTTGTTGAATAAACGAGAAATCCGTTCATGAGGCTTGTCGTTGCGCGATGCAGCGTGGTGTACGAAGGACGATTAGACACATCGCTTCCAGAAGCCACTCGCCTATTACTCGTGAAAGCAGATGGAAGCATTTCTATTCATGCAGATGGTGGCGCATACAAGCCGTTGAACTGGATGAACCCACCAAACACGATTCGCGAACTTGAAGACCGCTGGGTAGTAACCAACCCAAAGGGCGAAACATTGACCATTCACTTGCACGAAGTGCATTCTGATTTCAGTCACGAACTTGGCGAAGACCCAGGCCTTACTAAAGATGGTGTTGAGGCTCACTTGCAGGTATTGCTTGCAGAGGTACCCGAAAGTATTGAGCCGGGCCTTACGTTGATTCGCCGCGAATACCCAACTGCTGTTGGACCAGTGGACTTGTTGTGCCGCGATGCCAATGGTCAAACAGTTGCTGTGGAAATTAAGCGTCGTGGCGAAATTGACGGCGTTGAACAACTCACTCGCTATATCGATTGCCTGCACGCCGATAGTTCACTTGGCAAAATTCGCGGCATCTTTGTTGCCCAGACCATTAAGCCTCAAGCACGCGTGCTTGCTGAGAGCCGAGGCTTTGGTTGGTGTGAAGTGGACTACGACGAATTGCG
>JAFMJR010000037.1 GCA_017853385.1 Ilumatobacteraceae bacterium
GCGCGCGCACTGGTATGCGCTGCACTTGCATCTGAAGAAAGTGTTGTATCTAATTTGCCCTCTGGCGATGATACGAATGCAATGTTGGCCGGTCTCTCCCAGCTAGGAGCGGTGATTGAGGTGGACGGTCATACGGCACGCATCAAAGAATCTATTCAGATGAATAAACACGATCCGATTGTGATTGATGCAAAATTGGCTGGAACTACTGCTCGGTTTCTTACTGCAGTTGCAGCCTTGCGAGCAGGGGAAGTAGTCATAACGGGAGAGGAGGCGCTTCGCAAGCGTCCAATGAACGATTTGCATCAAGCACTTTGCGATATTGGCTCTGATGTTTCACCTCTAAATGGCGCTGGGGCTCTGCCTGTGGCAGTGAAATATAGAGAACAAGCCCAATCGCGAATCGTCATTCCGGCGTCAACATCGAGTCAATTCACTTCAGCAATGATGATGATCGCCCCAATGCTGCCAAAAGGCTTAACTATCGCAGCCGAGGGCGAAATAGTTTCAGGTTCGTATGTCGATATGACCGTTGCAGTGCAAAAGCGATTTGGTGTGATTGCCCATTTGGTTGATGCCAATGCATATCGGTATGAACCTTCACGATATGTGGGATGCAACTATGTTGTGGAACCAGACGCCTCTTCGGCTTCATACCCGATGGCAGCAGTAGCAATCGTCGGTGGCTCTATCACGATTAAAGATTTTGCACTCTCATCTCTGCAAGGTGACGCCAAATTTCTCGGTGTTCTTGAGAACATGGGTTGCGGGGTAGAGGTGCGCGGTGATGACATTGTTGTCACTCGTGACAGTTCCCAGATGTTGAAGGGAATCACGGTAGATATGCGAGATATGTCTGATTTGGTTCCAACTCTTGCAGTGATTGCATCCTTTGCTTCCACCCCAACAACTATTTCTGGAGTCGGGTTCATTCGCAAAAAGGAAAGCGATCGAATCGGAGACTTAGCCAACGAAATGCGAAAGTTGGGTGCGCGGGTTGATGAACATGATGATGGATTGGAGATCCACCCTTCGGAACATCATGGAGGTGTGGTGGAAACACACCATGACCATCGTTTGGCTATGTCGCTAGCACTGATCGGTTTGGCAGTTGAGGGTGTCGTGATTTCTCAACCAAACGTTGTTTCAAAAAGCTGGCCTGAATATTGGTCAATGCTGGATTCCCTGAAGTGAGCACGCTTCGACCTGATGGTGTGAAGGTTGCAATGCCTTCGCGATTAAGTTCTAAGAATCCTCGTTTCCTCGAGATAATGAACCTTCACGATCGTGCAATTGAGCAGGGAAATTCCAGCTATCGCGACCCTGCTACTGGACTGACTGTGATGACGGCACAGTTTTTGGCAGATCGTGGTTATTGCTGTCTGAGTGGCTGCCGTCACTGCCCATTCGAACAGGCTCAATGAACTAGATTGGCGTCATACAAGGTGAGAGTAGCGAGGGAGCAATTTTGAGCGAGATCCGTGAAATTATGACGTGGGAAATGTTCGGCGTCGCGAGTCGTGAACTGGCGATACAGGTTGCTGAAAGCGGATATGAACCCGACATCATTTTGGCGATTGCTCGCGGTGGACTTCTGTCCGCAGGGGCACTGGGATACGCCTTGTCGGTGAAGAACACGTACACGATGAACGTGGAGTTCTATACGGGCGTGAATGAGCGTCTTGCAGTGCCAATGATTCTTCCGCCGGTACCTAGTTTGATTGATCTCAAAGATTCAAAAGTGCTCATCGTGGATGACGTTGCAGACACAGGACACACGTTGAAGCATGTGCTTGAATTCTGTAAGGGCCAGCTAGCCGACACGCGTTTGGCAGTGCTGTACGAGAAGTCGCAGTCAATTGTTAAATGCGATTATGTGTGGAAGTACACCGACGACTGGATCAATTTCCCATGGAGCGATAAAGATCCAGTCGCCAAGCGTGCTTGGAGCGTCAAAGACGCCTGATATCAGCCGTTGTAGGTGATATCGAGATTGAGGAACTCGTTGTTCACAATGTCGCTTGCTGCGATATCTGGAATTTCGAGACCTTGCTCACGTAGTACTGGAGTTGCTTTGCCGATGAAGTCGTTGACACGAGCTTCCTCCAGGTCTCCGAAAGTGGTGGTGTCACCATTGCCGATGAGGTTCAGGTCTCGCAATTGCGCAGCACCATTGGCCAAGTCGCCATCAGTTTGTGTCCACCAACTGTCGTAAGCAACTACTGCAGCTTTGATGATTGCGTTTGCGCGTTCTGGCGCTGCGATGTAGTCAATTTGGGCTTGCTGCAGGATTGGAACAAGCAGTTCAAAACATGGACGCAGACTCTCAAGTTTGTCTGCTCGAACTGCCAGGTTTTGGGCATATGAATTCCAGCCCAGATCATGGATCAACTGATAGGCAACATTGACAACGCCTGTTTCCAAGTTTGCATATTTGTAAGGTTCTGATGTTGCAAATCCTTGATGCGCTGCATCGTCGGTGGCAAGTAAGAGGTTGCCTTTGTAGTTGCTATCAATTTGGTCTTTAGTCAATATGCCTTGGGCGATGAAATAACGAACCCATGCCGGATCTCCGTATACATAAACAGATCCGATTTCCTTTGCGGCATCAGCAAGTGTTTGTGCTGTTGGATGCTTCGCTGCATCCCACAAAACAACTTGTGGATTGACGTTAAGCGCATTGAACAGCGCTACGGTTGGAGCATCAGCGAAACGGGTGATGGCAACATCAGTGCCTACATACCCGAGTGTGATCGCATCGTCTGCATACATTGCTGTAACGACCGGGGTTTGGAGAAATGGCCCACCAGCACGGATTTCTAATTGGACTCCTTGATCAACACCCTGAAAGGTGAGTGTGCCAGTTGTGGCTCCGGTGTCTTTCGAGGAAGATGCATCTGCACCAAGAAGTTCATACACACCACCATGTTCTGCTTCGGGGAACCAGTCGGTTTGAATTACCACCTTTTCTGGACACACACCAGAGAGTGCACCTGATACAGGTGCAGTTGCAACTGGTTCAGAACTTTCTGAGTTTCCACATGAAGTGGTGAGAAGTGCTACTGCGACAACTGCGCTTGAGGCACGAAGGACGGATGACAATTTCATAGGGTCTCCTGTTTGTTATGTGAATGGATTCAGCGTGTTACTGATTCGTGCCATCTTCCGATGACGATGCGATTCAGGGCGCCAAAGCCGAGGAACAGCATAAGCCCTAATCCAGTCGCAAACAGTGCAGTGATGAACATTGGCCCGGACAAATTATTGAGGAAGAAAAACGTAATGAGTTGGCCAAGGCCCGGATCGCCTTTGGTGAAAAAGAAGTCACCAACTATTGCTCCAATAACGGCAAGTCCCGCTGAAACGCGAAGACCAGTAAAAATGGATGGAGAAGCGGCAGGTAGTTGAAGCTTGCGCAAAGTCACCCACCGAGAGCAGTTTTGCAATCGAAAAAGGTCGTGAAGCGATGGATGAATGGACTGAATGCCAAACAGGGTGTTTGAAACGATAGGGAAGATCGAAATAATCACGGTCACAAGCACACGAGCTGTGAAATTTGCTCCGATCAGCCGCACCATCAACGGAACGATTGCAATGATGGGCGTCACCTGCAGGGCAATTAGATGAGGCCAAAGCGATCGCTCAATCCATTTGGCTTGCGACATCACGATGCCAAGAATCACGCCAACTAATGCGGAGATTGCAAGGCCAGTTATCGCTGTACGAGTGCTGATGAGCAAAGCGGTAAAAATGCGCTCACGGACTGCGCCATGGAAATCTTCAAAAAGTCGATGCGGCGGAGGAATGATCATCGGTTTGCCCGATGCTGGCGAAAAATTGTTGTGCAATGAATATGCGACCCAGTACCAGCAACCGATAAATAGTCCGAAAACGATAATTGGCCCTAAAGCGCGAGACAGACGGCGTTTCATCTGTGTGCCATCCCTCGAAGAGATGACGCAATATCACCACAAATTTCGGCAAATTCAGCGCTGTAGCGAAGTTCCTGAGAACGATCCGTTGAAAATGGAATGTCTACAGACCGTGCGATTGTTCCTGGCCGTGGAGACATGATGAGCACGCGGTGAGAAAGAAAAACAGCTTCTGCGATTGAGTGAGTGACGAACAGCGAACCCGAATTATGTGTTTGCAAAATAGTGCGCAACTCAAGATTGAGGCGTTCACGAGTGAACTCGTCCAGGGCGGCAAATGGTTCGTCGAACAGGAACAGCTGTGGTTCGCAGGCAAGTGATCTCGCGAGCGAAACTCGCATCTTCATTCCGCCTGAAAGTTGGCGAGGCAATTTATTAGCGCTGTCAGAGAGTCCAACGAGATCAATTGCCGAATTTGTTCGACGTTCAATCTCCGCGGGGTCTATTTTTTGTAGTTCCAAATTCAGTGCGACATTCTTTTTTACCGTTCGCCAGGGAAGGAGTGTCGAATCCTGAAATACGTATTGCACGCTTGCGGATCGTTCAACGGTTCCAGATGTTGGTGAGATAAGCCCGCTGGCAAGTCTCAACAGAGTTGACTTTCCACAACCACTCGGGCCAACAATTGCGACAAACTCACCTTGTTCAACCTGAAGAGAGGTGTCCGATATCGCAACTGTGCCGTCGGCGAATTGCAGGCTTGCGTTGTTGATTTTGATGAGCTGTGTCACCAAATTCCTCGCGAAATCATGACATCTTTAAGAACCTGCGGCTTGTCGGTCATGATCCCATCAACCCCAAGGTCAAACAATTCGTTCATTTCATGTGGGTCATCAATTGTCCACACATGAACATGTAGTCCAGAATCGTGCGCCTCATCGACAAACTTTTTGTCAGTAATGGTGAGAGGGCCTTGTTTGAATGGCACCTGTGCAGCAAAAGCTCCAGGGAAATTACGCACAGGACCGACCCAACTTCTCACCCTCAGTTTTGCGACCTCACGCGGTCCAAGTGAAGTGCACAACGCTGGACCAAACGACTCTCGCAGAGCGGATAACCGTTTGTCGCTAAATGATCCCACGCACACTCGGTCAAGGACTCCGACCTTTTTAAGGATTGCCGAGAGTGGCTCAACGGCAGTATCGGCCTTGCAGTCGATATTGACCATTGCATGTGGCCACGCATCAAGTATTTCCTGAAGCAAAGGAATATGTTCTCTGCCATTAATCCGGTATTCACGCACTTGCTCGTAGTTCATCTCACTAATGACGCCAGGTTTCCCGCACGTTCGCAACAGATCATCGTCATGAAAAGCGATCAACACTCCGTCTCGTGTTGAATGCACGTCGGTTTCGATATAGCGATATCCAAGATCAATGGCCCGCTGAAACGCAGGCATTGAATTTTCTGGTTCATCGCTTGCGCCGCCTCGATGAGCAAACGCGATGGGTTTAGCGGTACTGATGTATGGATGGGTCATTGGAGACAGTGTGTCAGATGTTTCGACCAGAATTGGCCCAGTACTCATCCTTGAGTAGACGCTTATATAGCTTTCCGGTTGGGTGGCGGGGAAGTTCGGTGCGGAAATCTACGCTGCGAGGGCACTTCACATCTGCAAGCGATTCTTTGCAAAAAGCAATGAGCGTCTTTGCGAGATCCAAACGCTGTGCATCTGTTGATGGCATAACTCGAGGTTGCACAACTGCCTTCACTTCTTCGCCAAATTCATCGTTTGGTACACCAAAAACTGCGACATCCACTACATCTGGATGGTTGATCAGCACGTTCTCTGCCTCCTGAGGGTAGATATTCACACCCCCAGAAATGATCATGTATGCCTTGCGATCAGTGAGATAGAGAAATTTGTCCTGGTCGATATATCCAATGTCGCCAAGAGTTGACCACCCACGCCCTAGCGGGTCACGTGAAGCCTTCGTCTTTTCAGGATCATTGTGGTATTCAAAATTTGCACTACTTTCAAAGAACACAGTTCCTGTTTCGCCAACGGGCAGCTCGGTGCCATCTTCGTCCAGAATATGAATGGTTGCATTGAGAGCAACTCCCACCGTTCCTGGATGTGCGAGCCATTGCTCGGTATTGCAATAGACAAATCCATTACCTTCACTACCCGCGTAGTACTCATGAATGACTGGGCCAAACCAATCAATCATTTGTCGTTTCACTTCAACTGGGCAAGGAGCTGCTGCGTGGAAAACGCACGACAGGGTAGAGACGTCATATTTTGATCGAGTTTCTGGAGGGAGTTTGAGCATGCGCACAAACATCGTTGGGACAGTTTGCGTATGCGTCACTTTGTACTTTTCAATACAACGCAAAAAATCTTCAGCGTCAAAATGATTCATCACAACAGAAGTGCCACCGGTTCTATGGACTGCCATATTCCAACGCAATGGTGCGGCGTGATAGAGCGGAGCGGGTGATAGGTAAACAGTTTCTTCATTAAATGAGAAGAGAAACTGGCCCAGACCGGTCAAGGCATTTGGGGATCCGAGTGGATTTCGCGGAAATTGCAGGCGCACACCTTTTGGTCGGCCAGTCGTTCCACTTGAATACAGCATGTCTGTTCCATCAATTCGTTCATCCAATGGAATTGACGATGCGCCACCAAGAGCTGCCTCGAAACTGTCATATCCGGGAACTGTGCCATCAAGCATCAGTCTCAACTCAACGTTGGGTGTGGTGTCGAGAATTTCTACAGCCTGATCTGATTTGTATTTCGAAGTGATGTATGCCTTTGCACCACAATCGTTCACGATGTACGTGAGCTCATCTGATGTCAATCGGCTGGAGCATGCTGTATAAATCAGTCCTGCGTAATGGCATCCCCAAATCACCTCAAAGTACCTCGGGTGATTTTCTATGCAGATCGCAATGTGGTCACCAACCTGCAATCCGTGACTGCGCAGAAGGTTGCTGATTTTGTTAGCCGACTCGTCAAGTTGCTGGTAGGTGAGAACTTCTCCCGTTGCAGCATCAATGACTGCGGGTTTGTTTGGGCTGAGTGCTGCAAAATGTCCAGGGAACATGGTGGTAACGGTAGTACGAAACTCATCGTCGGAAGTAAGACAGAAGGCAAAGCGTTACAGTTCTGGCGTGCATTTTGATCGCTTTGTTGAATTGGTGGGTACACGCGGCTCGGTCGTTCCACTAGACGAGGCACTCGCCATTATTTGTCATTTTGCAGATCCAACCATTAACCCATCGCGGGTAGTTTCTGATCTAGATCAATTGGCTGAAAAGACGGCTGCAACCACGGCAACCGAACTGATGTCTGAGATGTTTGGACCATCGGGCTTCACGGGAAACACCATGAGTTATGACGATCCTGCAAATTCATATTTACATCTCGTACTCACGAGAAAACTAGGAATTCCTATCACTCTGTGTGCGGTGGCAATGGAAGTAAGTCGACGTATTGGAGTTGATCTTGTCGGTGTTGGTATGCCGGGTCACTTCTTGTGCAGGTCCATGGATGGAGACCGCCACTTCTTTGACCCGTTTCACTCGCCGAATCCACTTACTGCACAAGATTGTCGACGGTTGTACGAGAATCTGACCCAACTTGATAACTGGAGCGCCGAATTCCTAGAGCCCACCGATGCTCGGATGATGGTAATACGCGTATTGGGCAACCTGAAGTCGATCTTTCGTAGGCGTTCAGATGTCGCAAATTTGCGATGGGTAATGCGCCTTCGTTCCGCGATACCAGAAATTTCAGCGGTTGAATCGGTTGAATTTGCCCAGTTGGTGCGTCATTCCAATTAAGCCCAGGTTGCGAGGGTGAATTAGCGTTTTAGTAGAACTAATGCAGAAAGGTTTTTACATGTCCACAGAATTGCTGAGCCAAGACGAGCAGCGTGTTGCAGATCTCACCGATCAATTGATTGCTCAAACACCACCAAATACAAGTTCGGCAGTTGCATTTTTGGGCGCTCAGTTTGACGCAGGACTTGCGTGGGTGCATTTCCCACAAGGTCATGGTGGACTCGGTCTTTCGCCTAAGTTTCAAAAAATTGTTAACGAAAAAATCGCTCGAGCAGGCGGGCCAAATTCGTACGCGCGTAACCCGATTGGGTACGGCATGTGTGGACCAACAGTTGTTGAATGGGGCACTGAAGAACAAAAGAAAAAGTATTTGCGACCGCTATTCACCGGCGAAGAAATTTGGTGCCAATTGTTTTCTGAGCCTGGGTCGGGATCTGACTTTGCTGGACTGTCGGCTAAAGGCGTCAAAGATGGCGATGAATGGATAGTCAACGGACAGAAGGTGTGGACAACGCTTGCGCATCTTTCAAAGTGGGGTCTGTTGGTCGTTCGGACTGATACCGAAGCGGTGAAGCACGCTGGTTTGACAGCAGTTGTTGTTGATATGCATGCACCAGGAGTTGAGGTGCGTCCTCTGCGCCAAATGACTGGTGAGGCAGAATTTAATGAGGTGTACTTCACCGATACACGTGTGCCTGTGGCTGAAACTCTTGGAAACGTGGGTGACGGTTGGAGAGTGAGTTTGACCACGTTGATGAATGAACGTGTCGCAATTGGTGGCGCTATTCCGCAAAAGGGAAGTGGGCCAATACGCGAAGCAGTGAAGTTATGGGAGAAGTTGCCGACCGAACGTAAAGACGCGGCAACAAAAGACAAGTTAATGAAGTTATGGATACGGGCTGAGATTGCTCGTCTTACCAATATTCGCGCTGGTCAAAATCGCAAAGTTGGCGTTCCTGGGCCTGAAGGATCGATCGGAAAAATGGCAAGTGCGGACTTGAATAAAGAAACGTATGAGTTTTGTATCGAATTACTCGGCGCAGAAGGAATGCTGTACGGAAGTTACGAAATGGTCCGTCCTGAAACTGCGATGAGTTTTGACTCGCTTCCTAAAGCGTTCTTGCGGGCACGAGCTAACAGTATTGAGGGTGGAACTTCAGAGGTGATGCGCAACATTCTTGGTGAACGTGTGCTTGGTCTTCCTGGTGACGTGCGAGTTGATCGTGAAATGCCATGGAGCAAAGTCCCACGTAATTAATTAATCAAGTGATGTAAGCACATCGCTGGCGCTGACCAGGCGATCATCGACCGTGGTGGCTGATGAAATAGCTGCGCCCAGAAGCGCTAGTGCTGCCGTTTCTATGCCGCTTTGCAACTGTCGAATATTGCGTGGTGGAGGAAAATATTCCTCTTCACGGGTAATTCGAATTTCTTCTACACCCTGTTTGGGGTTGAGGAATGCCAGCACTTCATTAACGAGATCTTCTGGCGCAGAAGCCCCAGCGGTAACTCCCACTGTTCCCGACAAATCGTTCGGTAGTTCATCAACGCTGTTAATTCTGAAAACCTGTTTGCAACCCTCGTCGTGAGCAAGTTTTTCCAATGCACGAGTGTTTGAAGAATTAGCTGATCCGATAACAATTACCGAATCGCATTGTGAAGCAATTTGCAACAGAGCGCCTTGGCGGTTTGTGGTGGCAAAACACAAATCGCTTTTGCCCGGTGACCATACCGACGGATATTTCACACGCACAGCATCAGCAATTCCCGCCCAGTCGCGATGAGAAAGAGTTGTTTGTGCGAGTAGCGCAACTGGTTCGCTGAATTGGGGAAGCGATTCAACTTCTTCAAGAGATTCAACTCGAGAAATAGCGTGAGGCGCTACAGCCATCGTGCCGACGGCTTCTTCGTGACCTTCGTGGCCGACGTAGACAATGCGGTAGCCCTTACCTGCTCGCACACGAACTTCGTGATGAACTTTCGTGACGAGTGGACAAACAGAATCCACTACATAGCTTCCGCGTTGACGAGCTAACTCAACCACCTGCGGTGCAGATCCATGGGCCGACAGCATGATTGGCATACCTTCTGGAACCTCTGAAATGTCGTCAACGAATATGACGCCAAGCTTCAGAAAGCGATCAACAACGGCTCGGTTGTGAACTATCTCGTGGTAGCAGTACACGGGAGCAGGGAAAGTGCGAACCATCCAGGCAAGGGCCTTGATTGCCATTTCAACGCCAGCACAAAAACCGCGAGGAGCAGCGAGCAAAACTCGCTCAACATGTGGAGTCTGAATGGCATCAATTTGCATGTAATCACAGAATACTGCAGCCAATTTTGTAACGATGAGTTAAGACCAATGTTTGCACTTCGACAGTACAATGATGTGGTGACAACTGAACTGGAAAGCGAAAAAACGTCGCAACTTCCAACGGTTGTCATCGTTGGGCGGCCGAATGTCGGAAAGAGCACATTGTTCAACCGATTCATGGGTTCGCAGGTCGCCATAGTTGAAGATCAGCCTGGAATCACACGCGATCGATTTGAGCGCGAAGTGGAGTGGACGGGCAAGAAGTTCAATCTGGTTGACACTGGTGGTTGGATGCCAGGGGGCACTGAATTAGACGCAAAAGTCAGTCGCCAGGTTGAAGAGGCTGCCAAGACAGCCAGTTTGGTGTTGTTCGTCGTGGACACAGCCGTGGGTGTTACCGACGACGATGAGCAGATCGGTTTGTGGTTGCGACGATTGTCTTGCCCGGTCATTGTGGTGAGTAACAAGATTGACTCTGACAAGCGTGAAGCCGATCGTTGGGACTTCATGAAGCTCGGTTTTGGTGAACCAGTGCCGGTCTCTGCATTGCATGGTCGTAAGTCCGGTGACCTTCTTGATTTGATTCTTGAAAAGGTGAATGCACCTGATGCAGAGGAAGAAGTGGCGCTTCCTCGAGGTGTTTCGGGAATTCCACGAGTATCAATAGTTGGTCGTCCAAATGTTGGTAAGAGCACGCTGTTCAACCGACTAGTAGGTGAAGATCGTTCAATTACCCATGACATGGCGGGAACAACCCGAGATGCGATTGACACTCAAGTTGATACTGCTGATGGACCAATTATCTTCGTAGACACTGCGGGTATGCGTCGCAAGAGCAAGGTTGATGAATCTGCTGAGTATTACTCATTTGTGCGCGCACTTCGTGCAGTCGATGAGTCAGATGTCGCTTTGTTGGTAATTGATGCTCAAGAGGGAATTACCAGCCAAGACCAGCGTCTGGCTGAGCGTATTGATGCAGCAGGATGTCCGGTCATTGTTGTTCTCAATAAGTGGGAAACACTTGATGCCGATGGACGCGAGAACATTGATACCGAAATGACACGCAAATTGTATTTCATTGGTGATGCACCAGTTCTTAAGCTTTCTGCATTAACTGGCAAAGGCGTTCATCGATTGCTTCCAATTTTGCAAGAGTGCATCGTTGATTACCATAAACGCGTTCCAACTAAAGATGTAAACCGAGTGATTGCAGAGGCGCAGCAAAAGCAGCCTGCGGGCGCTGGAGCTCGAGTGCTGTACGCGTTGCAGGGCGCAAACGATCCTCCAACATTTACGTTGTTCGTAAATCGCGAATTGCCTCAGCATTACTTGCGTTATTTGGAGCGTTGTATTCGAGAGAAGTTTGAATTTGGCAGCACACCGATCAAGCTGCGGGTTCGTAAGCGTTCGGATTGAAATAGGTCCAAATGCCGTGGTGTGAACCATGTTCTAAATATTTTGCGCCGAGTGCAGTTGCGCAGGATGGACGTTGTCCTGCGTGTCAGACTGAACTTGAAGTCGCAAATTCACACGGAACGATTACCGCTAAGAACCTTGATCTAAAAAAACTTGCTACAAATGGAAGCGAAGATGATGTCCCGCTGCCATGGCACTTTAAGTTGTTGGTGGGAATGCTGATTGCCTATTTGTCATGGAGGGTCATCGACCTATTCCGTTAGGCTCAACAAAATACGGGCTGTAGCGCAGCTTGGTTAGCGCGCTTGTCTGGGGGACAAGAGGTCG